>KQ960829.1:0-95751 GCA_001553355.1 Veillonellaceae bacterium DNF00626 | reverse complement strand
CCTTTTTGTGTGAGGCGTTCTATATCTCGTGCCAAGGTGGAGACGTTACAGGAAATATAGACAATTTTCTTTGGTTTTATTTCGCTGATGGCGTCAATGACTTTTTCGCTGCAACCGGCGCGAATGGGGTCTAAGACTATTATGTCTGCCGATTTCCCTTTTTTGGCTGCTTGTGATAGATAGTCGGCAGCATCGGCGGCGTGAAATTCTACGTTTTTTACGTGATTTTTTTCTGCATTTTTTTGTGCATTTTCGATGGCTGCCGGAATGATTTCTATGCCTATGACGTGTTTTGCTTTTTGCGCTAAATAGAGGGAAATAGTACCGGTGCCGCAGTAGGCGTCTATGACGGTTTCGTTTCCTTGTAAATCAGCATAAGAAAGTGCTATGTTATAAAGTTTTTCTGCTTGTTCTTGATTCACTTGGAAGAAGGCGTGCGGGGAAATATCAAAAGTAAAGGGGCCGATAGAGGCTGTTAGCGTGGGATCGCCCCAAAGTAGATGCATGGTTTCTCCTAAGATAACATTATTTCTTTTGTTTTGTACATTATGATATAAGGAAGTGAGGGTGGGAAAGGCTTTTTTTAGTTCTTTTATCCATTCTTCTTTATGCGGTAATTCTGCTGTGTGGGTAATTAAAATAATCATGAGTTGCTCGTTATCACCAATTCGTGCCATGATGTGACGAAAAACGCCTTTTCCGGTTTTTTCGTCATAGGGCATGATGTGATGTTGTCTAAGGAAATTTTGGCCAAATAGCGCGACTTTGTTATTTATTTCTTTTTGTATCATGCAATCGATGGATGGAATGATTTCATGTGTACCGGTTAGGTAGTAGCCTACGGTGATTTGTCCGTTTTTCATGCCTACGGGTAGTGCCATTTTGTTTCGATATCCGATAGGATGTTTAGCTTCTATGATGGGATATATTTTTTCTTCTTTTTCTTTTCCTATCCGTTGAATAACGTCTTTTACGCGTTTCATTTTGAAAAAGAGTTGTCCTTCGTATGATAGATGGGAAATTTGACAAGCACCGCAAGTTTTTTGCGGAATGCATTGATTTTTTACTCGATAGGGTGATGGTTTGTCTATGGAAAGTAATGATCCGATGGCGTATGATTTTTTCACTTTTTTTATTTTTACTGTTACCATCTCGTCCGGAAGTGCCCCGTAGATGAAAATGGTAAATCCTTCTATTTTCCCGATGCCTTCTCCGTGTATACCTAAATCATTCACGGAAACGGAATAAATTTCATTCATTTGAACCGGTGTTTTTTGCATGATTTTATCTCCTTTTTTTCATTATACCATCTCTTATAGAGCCATCAGCTTAGGTTGAAAATTTTTTACGTCAAATATTTTATTTTTAAATTTTAACGTAGTAGTTAAAAAATAAATCGTCCCACATCTTGTACATATACAGAAAATAAAACAAATGGTACAATAAAGTTATTCACAGACATAATCTTATTCACTTTTTTAACACGGTTAAAAATGCTTGTATTTATGCCTTTTTCGCAGTTTTATTTTTTTCTTATTCACAATTATTCACTACTTATTCACAGTATATGAACAGAAAGGATGAAATCCCCCGCATGGACATTTTTGAACTTTGGTTTTACGTTTTATCCTGCGTAAAAGAAAAAAACCCCGAATATTATGATCGTTTTTATAAAGATATTTTTCCCGTTTCTTTTGAAAATAATGAATTTACCATCACTACAAAAGAAAAATATTTAGCTGAATGGATAGATGCTTTGTATAAAATTCGTATCGAAGAATTTTTATCGTCAAAAATCGGACGTCCTGTACAATTACTTATTCAGGAACAAAAAAATGCATCTACGGAAAATAAAAAAAATATCAAAGTTCCAACGAACACATCCGAATTATCGGAAAAAGAATCAAAAGAAATCATTCCATCATCTGCCGGGTCTACTTATGTAGAAGAAATACCGGAGAAAAAATCGAAGCCTTTAGTGATGGAAGAAAAGGAAAAACCTTTAGACAGTACTGATTCCTTTGACAAAACTATTTTACCCCAACTTCAAAAGTTAAAACCAAAAAATCCAAATGAGGTTCATTTACCTGATATTACTGAATATCATCAGGACATCATTCAATCCGATTTATTTCATACATTGACGAAAGAGGACGCAAAACATACAAATCAATGTAATCAGCGAAAATATATTTCTAATCCCGTTAATGGAGATTATTCTTTTGAAAACTTTGTTCATGGAAATTGTAATGATATGGCTTATGAAGCAGCTTATGCCGTAGCGAAATCCTGTGTCAATCCGGAGATGGCTGATTCTACTTATAATCCTCTTTTTATTTATGGCCCGTCTGGCTTAGGAAAGACGCATTTACTTCATGCCATTCAAAATTATGTACGTAAGAAACGACCGGATTTATCTGTTCTTTTAGTGACCAGTGAGAATTTTACGACAGAGCTGATTGAGGCCATTCAGAACGGAACGACAAAATTATTCCGTGATAAATATCGAAGTTTAGATTACCTTTTAATTGATGATATCCAATTTTTCGGAGGCAAAAAAAATTCTTCCACCACGGAAATTTTCAACACGTTTAATACTCTTTTTGATAATAAAAAACATATTATTATGACAAGTGATCGCACGCCTTCTGATATTAATGAGTTGGAAGATCGCCTGAAAACTCGTTTTTCCAGTGGTCTTTTAGCTTCTATTTCTCCGCCTGATTATGAAATTTGTAAAATTATTTTATTACGCAGAGCGGAAAAGGATGGGATTCATCTTCCCAAGGAAGTCACTGATTATATGGCAGGAAATATTAACACCAGTGTTCGCCAATTAGAAGGGGCCTACAATAAATTGAAAGCTTATTTGTTATATAAAAAAGTTCCTCTCACCTTGGAAGTAGCGAAAAAAGCACTGTGTGATTATATTCCCACCGGAGAAGATCATACAATTAGTATTCCTTTTATCATTGACACGGTGTGCGAATATTTCGGTGTAAGGAAGGATAAATTATTAGGAAAGGGGCGACCAAAAAATATTGTTATTCCACGGCAAATCGCCATGTATTTATGTAGAAATATTCTTCATGAAACGTATCCTGCCATTAAAGATTTTTTCAACAGAAAGGATCACGCTACGGTATTATATGCTTGTACTAAAGTAGAAAAAGATTTACAAAAAAATCCGGAAACTCAAGCAGCTGTGGAAAATATAAAAAAATTACTTCATACAAGGTTCTAAAAGGCTGTGAATAAGTATATAATAAAAAGCGAATAAGTAGTGAATAACTTGTGAATAAAAATGATTTTTCCGATTTCTTGTGAATTGTGTGAATAAAAAAAAATGTTATTCCCTTAGTTATTCACAGATAAAAACCCTTATGAAAAAAGCTTTTCACCCATTTATTCACTTATTCACTATGCCCTACTACTACTGTTACTATTTATTACTATATTACTATTAGTAAAGGAGATACCATGAAAGCCATATTCGATACACAAAAATTAAGTCATGCTTTAGAACAAGTACAAAGCGCAGCACAAACAAAAGTAACATCAAACACCAATAATGGATTTTTTATTTCATTAAAAGAAGGAAAAGCAGAATTTCAAGCCAATGATTATTCTATTGGTATAGCTTCTTCTTGTGATGCTGATATTAAAGAGGAAGGGACAGTAGTTATTGTTGCTCCTCAATTATTGAATACTATTAAATTACTTCCGCAAGGGCTTGTTACTATGGAGCAAAAAAACGGAGAATCTTTGGTTCATTTTTCTATCGGTTCTTATAATGCAGCTTTTCCGACAAAAGAGTTTGACGAATTTCCTCAAGTAAAGAAAATAGATCATCAAAATTATGTTCTTTTGTCTTGTAAAGAATTTATTGAAATGGTGAATCAAGTATCTTTTGCCGGATCAAATGATATCAAAAATCCTATGTTTACCGGTGTTCTTTGTGAAATAAAAGATAATTCAGTGACTTTTGTTGCTACTAATGCTCATCATTTAGCTACGAAAAAAATAACAATTAATCAATCAGTTTCTGAAGAAGGACGTTTTATTATTCCTATTTATGCACTTCAAGATGTGATACGTTTACTTCCGTCAGCAGAAGATGCTACTATCGAAATTTCATGGGCCAATAGACATGTAGCTTTTGCTTTTGAGGATACTTATTTCATTTCTACTTTAATTAATGGAGAATATCCAAAATATGAAAAAGTATTTCCTGATCATTTCCATTTAAAAGTAGAATTAGATTTAAAAGAATTTATAGAATCTGTTCGTTTTGTTAGTACTATTTCTCGGGATTTGAGTTATAAGACAATTAATTTAAAATTCGCTGATAACACACTTTGTGTGTATGAAGAAGATCCGGATATCGGTCGTTCGGAAACATCCATTCCGGCAGTGATGGATGGGGAAAATGTGAAAATTACATTTAATTATACTTATGTGGAAGATATTTTGAAACATTCTACCGGGGATAAAATTATTCTTCATGTCATGAAAAATGGCCCGATGGTAGTTGAACAAGAAAAAGATAAGGATTTTAGGTATGTAGTAACACCTATCAAAGGATTATAAAATGAAAAAAATTGAAATTTTCGGTGAATATATACAACTTGATCAAATTCTTAAAAAATTGGATTTTATTTCTTCCGGCGGTGAAACAGGAATGTTTTTGCAGAGTCATTCTATTTTATTGAATGGTCAAAAAGTAAGTGAAAAAAGGAAAAAAATTCGTCCGGGAGATATACTTCAAATTGATGAAGAATCTTATCAAATCGTGGGAGATTGTTCATGAAATGTAAGAATATAAAGCTGATTCATTTTAGAAATTTTTTTGAAAAGGAAATAGATTTATCCGATAGAATAACGATATTACAAGGAAATAACGGCGTCGGAAAAACGAATATTATAGAAGCTGTATATGTGGCGTCCATCGGAAAATCTTTTCGTGCAACAAAAGATGAAGAAATGATTCAAATGGGAGAAAATGAGGGGACTATTCTCCTCTCTTTTGTTGTTCGAGAAACAATTCATGAAGTAAAAATCAAATTATTTCGAGATCGCCGAAAAAAAATGTATTTAAATGATACAGAAATCAAAAGAAAAGATTGGCTCGGATTTTTTAGGACTGTTTTATTTACTCCGGATGAATTGCAATTAATTAAGGGAGCGCCTTATGAAAGACGGCGTTTTTTGGATGTGGAAATATCTCAAATCAATCCTCGGTATTATGAAGAAATTGTCAAATATAATAGAGCGGTGCAACAGAGAAATTATGCTTTTAAAAATGCGAAATATAAAGGATTCAAACCGGAAATTGATATATGGGACATGCAAATCGCAAAAAGTGCGGCTTACATCGTGCGAAAAAGAAAAGAAGCTATTTTAAAAATGAATGAAATGATGAAGCCTTTGGAGGAACAATTAACAGGAGCAAAAGAAAATTTGTTACTTGCTTATAAAAAAACCGGCGGTGATCCGGATTGTTTTACAGAAGAATGGTATTTAAAAAAGTTAGCAGAAAATAGAGAAGAAGATTCCTTATTATTTCATACATCGGTAGGGCCTCATCGAGATGATTTTATTTTTCAAATGAACGGTTTTAATTTAGCGGCTTACGGTTCTCAAGGACAGCAGCGAACGGCTATTGTAGCGATGAAATTAGCAGAAATAAAATTCATAAAAAAAGAAACCGGTGAATATCCGGTTCTCCTTTTGGATGATATACATAGTGAACTTGACGAAGAAAGAAAAAAAGCTTTATTTTCTTATTTATCAGATAATAAAATACAAACGATTATTACTACGGCGGAGAAAAATATTTTATTCAAAGGAAATATCATTTCTTTATGATGTTTCACGTGAAAAATGAGTATTTATTTTTGATTGATAACATCATTTTTTGTTTGAGGCAAATTTCTTAATGCCTGCTCTGCTTCACGAAGGGAAATATTTTTTAGTGGTTTATGAAGTAAAAGAGCTAATAAAAATCGTTTATGAAAAGGAGCATCTATCTTTAAGTAAATTTTTTGTCTGATTCGTTGTATTAATTGTTCTCGTGCTGTTTCGTAGGTGCTGTAATGGCAGATGACATAATCTTTTACATCCTGATATTGATAATCGGGATGTTCTTTTAATATGAGAATGATTTTTCCTATTTTTGATTGTTCTAATTTAGTGAGACAAGGAAAACATATTTTTTGATCTTTTGGGATATAGTCCTGACAAAGTAGGCAAGGATGATATCCGGCTTCTATATCGCCTTTTTTTCGTGTAAAAGCGCCTTTCATATAGTTTTCCAGTAAGGGTTTTATTTTATCATTTTTTACATGACCATGAATCCACGTATTAATATTTTGATTTTCTTCTTCGGTGAGATGGATATCATAGCGCTGATGTTCATTATTAAAATAATTATTTATCGAAGAAATAGATGTTTTAGGTAGTATTTCTTTTTTTTCGATAGCCGGAAGAAAACGAATATTTTTGAATTTTTTGCCATAGGCATCTTGATTGATTTTTTGTAAAAGATTGCTTTTTTGCATAAATAATTCATGCATCCAAACGGAATTGGTGACATAAATGAAAATAGTATCCTTTTTTTCATAAGCTATATAAGATTCTTTGGCTAAGATATCTCCCGCGATGTCTTGCCATTTATTTTTTAGCGCACGAAAATAAAAATCATTTTGTTTCCATATATTTTTCCGTAAATCGGATTTTCCGAAGATATCGGATAAAGAGGTTAGTAGATTTGATTTTCTTTTTTCTTTCATAAATGACTCCTTTTCTTTATTATAGGGTATCTTTTATAAAGTGTCATTTATTTTTTGATACAAAGTAAATAAAAAATGGTATAATTAAATTAATACAGAGAAAACAAAGGAGGCTATCATGAAAAAAGTAATCGCATTAGCTTTATCTTTAATGGCAATAAGTACAGTTTCTTACGGACAAATTAATTCAGGTGAGTGGAAAGTCAATGCAGGGATGTGGGATACATCAATGAAAATTGATGGTTTTACTGCATCGGGAAGATGGAATTTGTTCGGTGGTCTTCAATATGGGATTAGTGATAAATTATCTGTTCGCTTTGATCATTACGGATTAAAAAATAAAAGGGGCTTAGGCAATAGTAATGAAATGAATGTGTTATACAATGTGATGCCTCATGTTTCCTTATTTGCCGGATATCATATCATTGATTCAAGTGCTTTACCTGAAGATTTATTAGGGAAAAGCAGCAATAATAATCATGTGGTGCAACTTGGTTTTATCGCAGACCATCCTGTAAATGATGATTTAGATGTGTATGTTAAGGGTGCAAAAGGGTCTAAAGATACAGTTATTCTTGAAGGTGGCGTGTCTTATGATTTGGATAAAGATGTAAGTTTGAATGCCGGGTATCGCTATATGGATACTAAAGCAAATAAAGAAAAAGATATTACTTATAAAGGCTTTTTAGCAGGTCTTACCTATCGTTTTGGAGGAAGTAATAAGAAAGAGTCACTTTCTTCCAATGAAAATGAACAAGATACTCTTTATGAATATGAACCTATGAAGGAAGAAAAAAAGGCTGAAAAAAATGATGTATCTGACATCGAATATTTACCGGCAGTGAAAACAAATAAAGTGATTGAGAAAACAGAAGATAAAGAAATAAATGTGGAAAAATCGGAGAAAAAAGAAAATGATTATTATACCTGCAGTATTCACTTTGCTAAGAAATCAGATGTTTTTGATACGACACAATTGACCTTTTTAAGTCAAGTGATAGAAAAAGAGAAAGAAACGGGACATACTTTCAAATTGGTGGCTTATACGTCAGGAGATGCTGATGATGATTTAGCTATTCGTCGAGTAAAAGCGGTGGCATCTTATTTAGCAGCAAAAGGTGTTGATATGGATCATTTGGTAGGTATGTATAAAGATGAAAGTCATTTAAGTGACGCAGATAATAAAGAAGATAGTGAAAAAAATAAAGATAGAGTAGATATTTTTGAGCATAAGTAATAAAAAACGCAGCATAATAGCTGCGTTTTTTGTGCTCATAATTTCTGAATTAATTGATACAATTCATTTGTATTATCTACGATATAAGTCGCTTTGTGATTTTTCAAAAATTCTTTTGTGCGGAACCCCCAAGTAACGGAAATGGTAGGAAAATGCCCATTGATGCCGGTGAGAATATCCACTTCAGAATCACCAATGTAAACGACATTTTCTTTTTTTGTGCCAAAATCATTCATAATCTCAAAAATCATGGATGGATCGGGCTTTCTTAATAGACCCGGATGGCAGCCTTTGGCTATGGTGAAATAAGAAGGAAATAATTTATTGGTCAGTTCTTTTACGGAAAAATCATCTTTATTCGATGCTACGGCTAATTGTATTCCCTCTTTTTGCAATCGGTCAAGAAGTGGTACTATTCCGTCATAAGGTTTTGTATGTGGGCTATGACTTTTTTGATAAAACGAAACAAAAATTTCTTGCATGTCTGCTACTTCTTTTTCAGTGATAGATAATTGATGGATAGGAATTTCTACGCCTGCCAATTCTATTTCTTTTTTTGAAAAATTTTTAGATAATGCCAAGGCTTTAATCATATCTAAACGAAGAGCCCAACCGAAGCAGAGTTTAATTTCATTTTCAGAAAAACCGTAGGCATGTCCTGTTTCTTTTAAAGCGTAATTGGTCGCGATGGTTAAATCGGTAATGGTATTTAATAAAGTGCCGTCCATATCAAAAATAACAGATTTGATCATAATATACTCCTCATGTTTCACGTGAAACAATTATTTTTCCAGAAATAATCCCAATAGTAAAATAATAACACTAACGGACAATGTAATAAAGAATGGATTAATTTCTCCCGGCAAAAATAAAGCAGCTAAGCCGGCTAATGATCCGCTCCATAAGGAGAAAAGGACAGATTTTTTGTGAAATAATGACGGATAAAAAAGGGCCGCTGTGAAGGGAATAAGGAATCCGGCGCCTCGAAGGGCTAAGGAAGCATAGTTCCAAAAGAGAATTTGACTGTCATGGTATAAAATAGCGATAAATGATGCGAGAACCATGACGGCGATAACAGATGCTTTTGTTATCCATAAAAGAATTTTGTCTTTTTTGATGTGTAAAATGGGTGCGAGAAGGTCATGAGAAATCATAGTGCCTACGCCTAGTGATAATCCTCCAATACTTCCGATGAGTGCCAAGAGAATACTTCCGATGGCAATGGCTCCTAAAATCGGCGGAACTTCATGGAGTAAAAAGAGAGGAAGTACTAAAGTGCTGATGGCTTCGGGGTAATAGAGATGCATGTACATTCCGATGGCAACGGAAGGTAATCCCACAGGGATAATAATGAGCGCAGCAATGAAACAACCCCACATAGCAAAGGTAGGCGACTTTGCGGAAAAAATACATTGCACATAAGTTTGTGTACAAATGAGGCCGGTAATAAGAGCCAATAAATCAGTAAAGACAGCGCATGTGCCTTTAGGGGCTAAAGAAAAATAGAAAGACGGCAATGAAAGGAAAGCCGCCGGTTCCGATAATGACAGAAAGGCGATATATCCTGCTATGAATAACGTAGTATAAATAACAAAAGTTTTGGCTAATCCTCCAATAGCCGCCGTTTTCATACCGCCAAAGAAAGTATATAAAATAACGAAAATCATGAGAAGTAAGGCCGCATTGATAAAGGAAATATGAAAGAGAAAAGCAATGAGATGAATGCCCGGCAGAGAACTTGCCACAGCGGATAATAAAATACCGATAGAGCTGATGATCGTTGCAGGGGTTTCTATTTTTTCTCCATAAATGGAAGATAGAAATTGAGGAACTGTTTCCATAGGCGTTTCTCTTAATTTTTTTGCGTAAAAAAGTCCCATAATAATAAATGCGATTCCTGTACCTAAGGTAAACCAAAAAGCAGAGATACCAAATGAAAAAGCCATTTGTGCTGTGCCAACTGTTGCTCCTCCGCCGATAGAGGTACCTAAAAGACTGCCGGCAATCATGATTTCTTTAGAATTTCTTCCGTTTACACTATAAGCTGTCGACGTATTAACAGATTTTGATGCGTAATAACCAATAAGTAGAACGGTTATAATTGTTAATGGGATAAAAATGAGGTAGATCAATGGTAAATTCATAGACACCTCCTATTGTCAACGTATTCTATTAATTCAATTATAGCAAATAGGAAGCATCATAAGTTTATTGTAATGATAAAGATATTTTATAGTCGGTGATAAAAATAAGGTGACAATGAAAAATGTTTCACGTGAAAAATGAGACAAAGAAATGGGAAAAATATGGTATAATAAAATTATCTTTTTGAAAGGATGGAGCTATGGGAAAAATTATCAGTATCATCAACCAAAAAGGCGGCGTGGGAAAAACCACGACAGCGGTGAATTTATCGGCGTATTTGGCAGATAAAGGATATAAAGTATTATTGATCGATACGGATTCACAGGGAAATGCCACAAGCGGACTTTCTAAAAAAGTGAAATTTCGTTCGGACTTATATGAAGTTTTATTGAATGATGAAATTATTGAAAATGCTATTGTAAAGACGGATGTGCGAAAATTATTTCTTCTTCCGGCTTCTATTGATTTAGCCGGTGCGGAAATTGAAATGGTGTCTCTTCCGCGGCGGGAATTTCTTTTGAAGGAAAAATTGCAAAGTATCAAAGATGATTATGATTTTATTTTGATGGATTGTCCTCCTTCGTTAGGTCTTATGACGTTAAATACGTTAGTGGCGTCGGAATTTGTTTTAATTCCTATTCAGGCGGAGTTTTATGCTTTGGAGGGATTGTCGCAGTTGGTAAAAACGATTAAATCGGTCACTCGCCGGCTTAATCCGTCTCTTGATATTTTAGGTATCCTTTTAACGATGTTTGACGGACGTACAAATTTATCTATCCAGGTGGCAGAGGAAGTAAAGCGTTATTTTGGCACGAAGTTATTTAAGACGGTAATTCCTCGTTCTATAAAATTGTCGGAAGCGCCGGGATTTGGAGAATCTGTATTAACTTATGCACCTAAGTCAAAGGGCGCGGAGGCTTATAAAAAATTGTGTCGTGAGGTGATTAAACGTGGCTAAGGCAAGGAAATTGGGGAAAGGATTAGATGCTTTATTGGGAAGTGATGATGGAGGGCAAGAGGAATATATTTCTATTTCTATGATTATCCCGAATGCTTGGCAGCCACGGCGTGAATTTGATCAAGAAGCGTTGGAAGCTTTGTCGGAGTCTATCAAGGAACATGGTGTCGTGCAGCCGATTATTGTGCGGCCTCAGGGAAATAGATATGAATTGATTGCCGGTGAGCGTCGTTTGCGGGCGTCGCAAATGGCAGGGCTTTTGGATATTCCGGCTCTTGTTCGTGATTATACGGATAGGGAAACAGCAGAAATTGCTCTTATTGAGAATCTTCAAAGGGAAGATTTGAATCCTTTGGAAGAGGGTTTGGCTTATGAACGTATGATGAATGAGTATGAAGTGACGCAAGACGGTATGGCAAAAATGATTGGAAAAAGTCGTTCGTATGTAGCGAATATTTTGCGTTTACTTGAGTTACCTGATGAAGTGAAGGAGTTAATTAAGGCGAAAAAATTGAGTGCCGGACAAGCACGACCGTTATTGGGATTAAAAAAGAAGACGGATATGGTACTTCTGGCTCGGATGATTGTGGAGAAAGATTTGTCTGTACGTAAAATTGAAGATCTTATACGAAAAATGAAGGGAACGATACGGGTACCAAAGGAAGATAAATTAGGTGCTTATCTTCGTTCGATAGAAGAAGAGTTATTGGTGACGTTGGGATCAAAAGTGCGTATTAAGGTAGGAAAGGGGAAAAATAGTCATCGTGGAACGATTGCTATTTCTTTTACCAGTGATAAGGAATTTGAGCGACTTATGGGATTTTTTAAGAAGGAAGGTAAGGCATAAGGAATGGAACAATTGATTAATTATGAGATGGTATGGACGGTTTTAGGCGTTTTTTTGGCAATTCTTCTTATTTTTCTCATTTTGCAGTTTTTGTGGCTTCGGAGTAAGGTGAATCGTTTATATAGGAAATATAAGTATTTCATGGCCGGTGAAGACGGCTCATCTATTGAAATGAAGTTGTCCACGGAAATACGGGAGCTTCGGGAAATGGTTCAATCATCGAAGCAAATGCTTCATCAGCAGGAGCTTCTGGCGACTATGCAGTTGCAGTCGTTTCAGAAGATAGGTATGGTGCGTTATGATGCTTTTGATGAAACGGGGGATAAATTGTCTTTTTCGTTGACGCTTTTGGATGGAAAGAATAACGGTTTTATTATTTCTTCTTTGGCAGGGCATAATTCTTCTCGCATTTATGCGAAGCAGGTGATGGCCGGTGCATGTCGAGAGGCTTTGTCCGCAGAGGAAGCGCAGAGTATTGATCGGGCGTTAAATACGCTCATGCCGCATATGGCAAGTCGTGAGAATTTGGAAAATAACAGCGAATTGAAGGAAGATATGAAGGCCCTTGATAGGGAAAAAATTAATCGAAAGAGTATGAATAGCAGAGAGAATCATGATTAAGGAAAAAAATCAAGAAAAAGAAGAGTGGAAGGTTACTATTTCTTTTCAAGAAGTTAAAAAAATAAAATGGGCGTTGGCAGTGATCGTGGTTTTGGTGACTGTTATTGTTGGTGCGGCCATTTTTTCTCTTTATTATTTGAAATCGGTGGAGCAAGAGAATGCGCTTTATCGGAATCAGTTGAAGATGGCGGATGAGAAGCTTAAGGAAATAGAGGAGAAAACGGCGAATATAGAAAGTTTAGGTAAGGAGTTACAGGATTTTATCAAGTCTTCCGGGGAGAGTTCTACGGCCGGAGGCAAGGGCGGTGCAGCGACTGTGCCTGATAAAGCGGCTGTTATAAAGATTGATAAGCCGAAAACGCCGGGTGCGCTTCTCATGCGTATTCATCAGTTGGATGAGCGATTAAATGAAAGCATGCGGAATTATATTTCTTTGCGCTCTTTTCTTATGCATGACACGGGGACTGATTATACGCTCATGGGTGAGGTAAAAAGTCATATACCGGATGCGTGGCCGGTGGTAGGTAGTATTTCCAGTTATTATGGATATAGAAATAGTCCCGGTGGGATAGGATCGACATTTCACGAAGGCGTGGATATTACCGGTGAGTATGGAACGCCTATTCAGGTGACGGCTGACGGCGTGGTGACGAAAGCCGGTTGGGCAGAGGGTTATGGTTATCTGGTGGAAGTGAATCACGGTAATGGATATAGTACACGGTACGCGCACAATTCCATCGTGTTTGTTAAAGAAGGGCAGGAAATACAAAAAGGCACTATTATCGCTCTTATGGGGAGTACAGGAAATAGCACAGGCACGCATTGCCATTATGAAGTGAGAATCAATGGTGATTCGGTGAATCCGATATATTTCCTTCCCGGTGCTGTTGAAATTGAAAAATAAGCAATAGAAAACCCGATGTCATCTAAGTGATGTTCATCGGGTTTATTTTATTTATTTAATCGTCATAACTTTCATATTCACGACCGGTTTTCAAGTGGTCTAAGTATTTATTTGTTTCTTTAATGCAAACGCCTGTGAGGAAGAGAAGGGCAATCAAGTTAGGAATCGCCATAAGGCCATTGACGATATCGGCTAATACCCAAATGGCTTCTAATTTAAGGTACGGGCCCATGGCAATAAGGCAAATAAAGATGATGCGATAGGGCAATATTCCTTTTACGCCGGCAATGTACTCGATGCATCGTTCACCGTAGTAATTCCATCCCAAGATGGTAGTGAAGGCAAACAGGACAAGACCTATCATGAGGATATAGCTGCCGTAGCCGTTATATGCCATATTGAACGCATTATTGGTAAGGGCCGCGCCATTTTCAAGACCGCACCATGTGCCGGTGACGACCAGTGTCAAACCGGTCAATGTACAAATGATAATGGTATCAATGAATGTGCCGGTCATGGAAATAAGACCTTGTTCTGCCGGCCATTTCGTTTTTGCTGCTGCGGCTACGATCGGCGCAGAGCCTAAGCCTGATTCGTTGGAGAATACGCCACGAGCGACACCATTACGGATAGCCATCATGACGGTAGCGCCCAAGAAACCGCCGGCAGCTGCCGTAGGAGTGAATGCACATTCCAAAATAGTAGCAATAGCAGCGGGAACTTCCGAGGCAAATACAATTAAAATGCCGACAGTTGAAATGAAGTAAATCACAGCCATAGCAGGAACAATTCGTGCGGCTGTCGTGGCGATAGACTGAAGTCCGCCCAAGGTGACAGCTGCCACAAAAACGGTAACGATGGCGCCTGTCCACATAGGATCTAAATTAATTGTCATTTTGGTAATATCTACAATGGCATTTACTTGAGCAAAAGTACCGATACCGAAGTATGCCACACCTACGCCGAAAATGGCGAAAAGATAACCGAGCCATTTATATTTCTCGCCCATACCATTTTTGATATAGTACATCGGGCCGCCCGCAATTTCTCCATTGGCATCCGTTTCACGATATTTTACCGCCAAAAGACCTTCTGCGTACTTGGTCGCCATACCAAAGAAAGCCGCCATCCACATCCAGAAAATAGCACCGGGGCCTCCGGCATGAATGGCTGTAGCTACACCTACAATATTTCCTGTACCGACCGTAGCCGATAAAGCAGTGCAAAGAGCTTTGAAACTGTCGATATCTCCGTGGCCTACATTTTTCGCTTTAAAAATCAAGCGTAAAGCCAAAGGGAGCTTCACAATTTGCAACAATTTCAAACGAATGGTGAGCCAAATCCCTGTGCCTACGAGTAAAATCAGCAAAGGTGGGCCCCAAACAAAACTATTAATCTGATTCAAAATCGCCGTTACGTCCATAAAATCCTCCTCGTAAATAAAAATGACCTCCAAGAAACTCCGGAAGTCATCAACATGTACGAAAAGATAAAATACGAAAAAACGTATTTTTGCTCTGTCCTTTTGCCTGAGAGATTGGGAAAATATTTCCTTACACCTTCGGCGCCCGTCATGGGACTCTCCAGAGTGTGTCCGTATACGGTACCGCCCCTTGAGGCACCTGAGAGTGTTACTCCTTCGGTAAGCTATGCTTTCTCCCGCATACATCATCCACGAATATGAAGTTGAATTTGATTATACGATAAAAGAAAACGAAATGCAAGAGGTTGATGGAAAAAGAAATATGAATTATCGATCATTTATGACAAAGAGTAAAAAATACTTGCATTTTTAGTCAATAATTGTTATTATATATCAGTCACGTAGAGGAAGACCCTTACGTGTGGGAATAGGGGCATAGCGCAATTGATAGAGCAACGGTCTCCAAAACCGTAGGTTGGGGGTTTGAGTCCCTCTGCCCCTGCCATGAGGCCCAGTAGCTCAGCTGGATAGAGCACTTGACTACGAATCAAGGTGTCGGGAGTTCGAATCTCTCCTGGGTCACCAAGAAAGCACGGATGATTATCCGTGTTTTTTTATTTGATAAAATCTTTTCAGCGTGAATTTTGAGTAATCGTGATACAATGAAATAAAAAATTAAGGTGGTTAAAAATGCGAGATACATCCTTAGTATTTCCTCTTCGCAAAGATGGTTCTGTCTTACTTGGTCGGAAACGGCGCGGCATGGGACTTGGCAAGTGGAATGGATTCGGAGGAAAAATTGAACCGGGAGAAACAATGCGAGATTGCGCATGCCGGGAATTGCAGGAAGAATGCGGACTCTTGGCACGCCCGGATGATTTGAAAGCTGTGGGCTATTTATATTTCCATCAGCCGTCAGATCCCACGTGGTCGCACGGCGGTGTTATTTACTTTTTGCACCACTGGGAAGGCATCATATCACCGTCTGACGAAATGGAGCCGGCGTGGTTTTCCATGGAAAATCTTCCGTATAATGACATGTGGGAAGCCGATCGGATTTGGTTGCCCATGATGCTTTCCGGTGATCAAATTCATGGCGTAGTATACTTTGGAGAAGATGGAAATCACGTCATTGATTATTTCTTTGAAGCGGTGGGCAAGTCATGAAATATAGCACCTCTTGGACAGAAAAACTTCTTTCATGGTTTGCCGATCATCGGCGAGATTTCCCCTGGCGAGCAGAATCGCCGAGAAATCCTTATGACGTGTGGGTGTCCGAAATTATGCTTCAACAAACACGCACAGAAACAGTGAAGCCTTATTTTGAGCGATGGAAAGAAATATTTCCTACCATACAGGCACTGGCCAATGCCGACGAAAGTGAGGTTCTTCATGCGTGGCAAGGCTTGGGCTATTATAGTCGGGCTAGGCATTTACACGAAGGCGCGCAAATGGTGATGTCTTGCTATGACGGTAAATTGCCGGAAACAAGGAAAGAAATCATGACCATTCCGGGCATCGGCGACTATACAGCCGGCGCTATTTTATCCTTAGCCTACGGAAAACGAGAAGCCGCTATTGACGGCAATGTCCTTCGCGTATATGCTCGACTATATGGAATACATGATGATGTACTAAAAACGTCCGGGCGCCGGAAAATTGCAGAAAAAGTGAAAGAAACACTGCCCCTTTATGCCGGTGACTTCAACGAAGCACTGATGGATTTCGCCTCAGAAATTTGCTTACCGAAACATCTGCGTTGCGGAGAATGCCCGCTGAAAGCTGATTGCACTGCTTTAGCGCAAAATGAAATAGACATATTGCCCTATCGAACGCCGAAGAAAAAACAAAAAACGTATGAAGCTATTTGTGCGGTAGTGATAAAACAAGGGAAAGTATTATTTCACAAACGACCGGACAAAGGCATGCTTGCCTCCATGTGGGAATGCCCGATGATCTTAGGCACATCCGTCACGGGTGCACGCCGAGAATTAGAAACATACCTTCAAGGAAAAGCAGAAGAAAAAATTTGGGAACATACACACATTTTCACCCATCGTATCTGGCGCATGAAAGCCTATCTCTTCTCAAAAATCACCGTGCCACCGGGGGAATACGCATGGTTTTCGCCGGAAGAATACAAAAAGATTCCTTTAGCCGGGCCGCATGGCAAATTAGCGGCAGTCATAGAGAAATATGTGGAATGAAATAATCATGAGCATTGACATAATTCAGACCCATCAATTTTATATACAAAAGAAAGCCGATATTCAAAAATCGGCTTTTTAGGTAAAATAAAAAAGTTATCCTACATATTGTGGATAACTTGTGAATAACATACAAGAGAAAAAAATAAAAAAAGAAATAGAAAGAGAAAAACGAAATCTGAAAAATGTCGGCAAAGTGCTACACTATCTTCGAGATTACTATAAAAGTCGCCAAGAAATAAGAGAAAATCGTAGCTTAGCTTTTTCGTTGATCCGGAGAAATAACATATTTCGCAAGGGCGTAGTCCGGCTACTTGTTTTTCCGGGCTAATATGTTTCTCATAAATAGGGTCAAAAAGATATTCCTGCAAGGCAATGCATTTATGCAACGACTATTTACAAAATGCTATAATTACGCGGTTTTTGAGAGATTTTTTTAGCGATAAAAATTATTTTTATAAAAAGAAAAAAGAAAAGAATGTATCAAAAAAAGATATTAAAAAAGATCACTTTTCCTTTCTTTCAGATTTTCTTACAAAAAAGAAAGCTAAAAAACAGAAAAAAGAGCAATGAAAATGACCCGCATCAGCGAGTCACTTAACAGGATATTCACATGAATGATCTCTCATCAAGGAAGGTGAGGTTTGATAAGAAATCACCGTGATATAAGGGATAGTCTAACTTTTTCTGCATGTTTTTCGATAGCCGGTTTACTGATCGGATTACCTTGTACATACTCCGTGAAAGCTTTACCGGTTTCACCTAAATTGGGGAAAAGTTTTGCAGATTCTAAACGATGCTGCAAAATTCTACCAAAAATTTGTTTTTTCTTGACTGTCATAATCATCGCTCCTTTCCGCAATGTAAACAGTATTAAAAATGGTTGTTAATACACAAGTTGGCTGCATCGTTTTTACGTCTATAGCTTACTACAGTTCCCAAGAAATAAAAAATAACGAATTGGAATTTGAAATATAAGAAATGAGAAGAAATTTTCGTATGTTGCATATTATTTGACAATAAAATAGTTTTATATTAATCTATAAAAAGAACATATGAAAGAAAGTTGTAACTTTTAGCGTTGATAGAGGAGAATCAAGCATGGATTTAGAAAATTATCGTAACTTTTTAGCGATTGTAGAAGCAGGAAGTATGACAGCCGCTTCTGAATTTATTCACATTGCCCAACCGGCATTAAGTAAACAATTAAAAACTTTGGAAGCCGCTTTCGGTACGAAACTCATCATCACTACCCGCGGAAGTAAACATTTAATCCTAACAGATGCAGGGAAAATTTTATATCACAAAGCAAAATATATTTGCTCCTTAGAAGACATGGCACGTAGTGAAATTGATGATATTACCGATGGAAATCGCGGCGTTCTTCGAGTCAGTGCTGCCAATTCAAGATCATCAGTATTTATCAATGCCTGTTTAGAACCCTTTCACGACCTGTTTCCCAATGTGACTTATGAAATATATGAAGGCAGCATGAGCGAGCAGACACAGCAACTACTAAGCGGAATCACGGAATTAGGAATCCTAAGTGTTCCTTTAATTCACCAAACAGACTTTGATATTCTATTCCAGAGACGAGAAGAAATATGTGCTATTTTTGCCAAAGATTCTAAATTTTTAGAAAATATTTCTGCCGGAGATGCTATTTCCCTGAAAGAATTGTCGACACTTCCCCTTTGCTTCTCGGCAGGCTGCCACTTGATTATGTCAAAAATTTTCAAAAATCATAATTTGACACCGAACGTGCTAAGCATTTGCACCACACGCACATCAGCATTGCAGTGGGCCTATGATGACTACGGGGTAGCTATTGTGCCGTTTGAACCCAAAGAACCCATGCACGAACTGCTCGTGAGAAAGAAAATTCCCCAAGCGATAACAGAATTACACAAAACGATTGTAAAAGTAAAAGGAAGACCTCTTTCCGCTATTGCGAAAAAATTCCTGAAATTCTATTCAGAAATACGTCATTCCGAACGAGTCAAAAATTTTGATGAAATATAAAAAATAGCCGTCCCCGTGGGCGGCTTTATCTTTCCCTATGCCATGATAAAACAGCAAAAATAAGATAAATACACAAAAACGTCGGATCCTTTTCCGGCGCTTTTGTATAGGTGTATAAAAATGAAATTATATAAAGCAAGAGAAAAGGAAATGTAAACCATATAAAAAGCATTTATATTATATACTAAGCGTATAGACAAAATTGAATACGAAAAAGGCAAAAAGAGAACGGAAATTTCATATTTTCTCACGGAAAAGAAAAAAATAACCTGAATTATAAGAATGAAATATAACTTATATACAGAAAAGGAATATAAAACAATAAAAGAATGTTAAATATCAATTCAAGATATTTTTGTTGATAAGGAATAAATGTTAATCTTTTATCAGTCAAGTGTAGTCCCAACTCATGAAAGGAGGTGCCGGGTAATGGGATCGAAAAAAAGTGAAGATGAAAAAATATTGGAATATTTGAAGCAGGTCGGTAAGCGATATTATCGTCCTGATATCAAAGGAAAAAGAGAAATGACAGAAAGTCTGTTTGAAAATGAATTTGATCCGGGACGCACGCTTCCTACTATCAAGCACACTTGGCGGCATCGTTGATTACATTCTACTTTTTATGATTGACTGCACCAAGTGAAAGAGCGTTTTTCAAAGACACTCCGGAAAAGTAGAATGCCACAAAGGGAAAGTGGCAGAACCGCAGGAATAGCGGGGATGGCTTGAGCGAATGTGACGCCTATAGATGAATAGCGACCGCACAGAAACACAAGAATCTTATATAAGAATATTCCACTATCATTGTTTGATAGTCAGGTAGTTGTTACAGGTTTCATATTGTTTTATGCACTTATAACTATTATATTTTATTCTAATATTTTTATGAAATCGGGGGATTAATTATTTTATGGAAACGATTTTTATGATGGACCCGGCAGTGAAATGTCTTTTACTGTTGTTGGTAGTAGCCGTCTTATTTATTACAGAAAAAATACCGCTTGCAGTAACATCTATCTTTGCTGCTGTAGCATGTTGGTTATTGGGACTTGTTGATATCACTGAAGTCTTTATTGGTATGTCAGACTCTACCGTTGTTCTTTTCGGGGGAATGTTCATAGTCGGTGCGGCTATGTTCTATACCGGCCTTGCACAGGATATCGGCGGACATATAGTAAAATTATTTGGTACCGGAGAAATTAAATTAATGATTGGCATTATGATTATCGCTGCCATCATGTCTGCCTTTTTATCTAATACAGGTACTACGGCATGCCTTATTCCGGTAGTTATCGGAATTTGTAAAGAAGCTCACATTCCGGTATCGCGCGAAATGATGCCACTGGCATTTGCAGCCGGTTTGGGTGGTACGATCACACTTATCGGTACACCGCCGAATATCATTGCCAACGTGGCACTTAAAGCAGCCGGAATGGCAGATTTGCAATTTTCTTTCTTTGAATATGCATGGATCGGCGTTCCTATCACTGTTGCCGGTATTCTTTATATGATCTTTATCGGTCGTCATCTTCTTCCCGACAGAGAAGTGACAGATTTCAACGTAGATAATGTGGAACAAGAATTTGAAGCGAACGAAACGACAAAAACGAAAAAAATCATTTGCGGTGTTATCATGCTTGGCGTCATTTTAGCAATGGCCACCAGCATAGTACCTTTGGAAATAGCAGCTGTCGTAGGAGCACTTCTGTGCGTTGTTACCGGATGTTTATCAGAAAAACAAGCCTATGCATCCATTGACTGGGTAACTATTTTCCTCTTCGCCGGCATGATTCCGATGGCAACAGCCATGAATACATCCGGTGCAGGGAAACTCATTGCTGAATATACCGTTAATGCGATGGGAGGAAATCCATCACCCTATCTCATTACAGCAGTACTCTTCTGCTTGGCTGTTGTACTGACACAGTTTATGAGTAACACAGCATCCAAAGCATTACTGTGCCCGGTAGGTATAGCATTGGCTTCTCAAGTAGGAGCTTCACCAAGAGCCGTTTTAATGGCTATCTTGATTGCATCCTCCTGTGCATTTGCTACACCGGTAGGCACACCGCCGAATACATTAGTATTAGGCCCCGGCAAATATACATTTATGGATTACGTAAAATGCGGATCCGGATTGGTTATTGTTTGCCTCATCGTATCCGTCATCGTGATTCCGATTGTTTGGCCGTTCTTCCCGTAAGAAGACAGTATCAAAATGACATGATAAAAGAAAACACCGTTTTTAGAGTGTGCAAGTAAGGGCTTTTTATCCTTAAATTCGGCATAGTTTCGGAGAAATCCGGCTATGCCGTTTTTTCTTTGCTTGCAGGCAAGTTGACTGCACTAATGCAGTGATAGACGATGAATTCTCTGTTGCCTGCGTCTGTTAACTTTTTCCGCTTTGAAGAATAAAAATAAAAAATTCTCCGATCCTATGACCGGAGGATAGAAAAATTCATTAATTTATGCTATAATTATGCTATATTTTTGAAAGTGATAAAGGAGAGGCGAATGATACTTTCGGAAGAAATAAAAAGACTCAGAACACGCTGTTTTCTGACGCAGGAAGACTTTGCCAAGACATTAGGCGTGGCATTTTCTACGGTAAATCGTTGGGAACAAGGCAAATCCAAACCGAACCTGGTTGCGATGAAACATATAAAAGCTTTTTGCGAGGAGAACGATATCCCATATGCAGATATTGAGGACGCCTGGCTGGACTATAAAGTTGGAGGAAAAAATAATGGTTAATACAAAGAAAGAACAGGAACGTGATGAACTCCATCGTGCCATATGGGCAATTGCCGATGAATTGCGTGGTGCTGTGGGTGGCTGGGACTTTAAGAACTATATCCTCGGAACCATGTTCTATCGCTATATATCAGAAAATCTGACAAACTATATCAATCATGGAGAAATAGAAGCCGGAAACACGAATTTCGATTTTGCTCAGATGTCAGATGAAGAGGCAGAAGAAGCAAGAGAAGGACTGGTTGAGGAAAAAGGATTCTTCATTCTTCCAAGCGAACTCTTTGCTAATATAAAGAAGAAAAGCAATGCAGATATGGAATGGGCAAAGGCTCATCTGAATGAAAAACTTGAGGCCGTATTCCGCCATATTGAGGAATCCTC
The DNA here is from genome assembly GCA_001553355.1 of Veillonellaceae bacterium DNF00626. GTDB lineage: Bacteria > Bacillota > Negativicutes > Veillonellales > Dialisteraceae > Dialister. Next base: position 73,461 of record KQ960829.1, on the reverse strand, counting down.
ACAAGGCAGTGAAGCAGAAAGCGACTTTGCCGGACTATTTGCTGATTTTGATGTCAACAGCAATAAGCTTGGTGCCACTGTTGCCAAAAGAAATGAGAAACTCGTAAAGGTTCTTAATGGTGTGGCTGATATGAATCTCGGTGCTGTACAAGACCATGACATCGATGCCTTTGGCGATGCCTATGAATATCTGATGACCATGTATGCGTCAAACGCAGGCAAGTCCGGTGGTGAGTTCTTTACGCCTGCCGATGTGTCGGAACTTCTTACTCGCCTTGGTACTGTAAGTAAAACAGAAGTCAATAAGGTATACGATCCGGCATGCGGCAGCGGTTCGCTATTACTGAAATCATTAAAAATTCTTGGTAAAGAAGGGGTGCGTAATGGCTTCTACGGACAGGAAATCAATATTACCACCTATAATCTTTGCCGTATTAATATGTTCCTGCATGATGTAGGATTCGATAAATTCGATGTTGCCTGTGAAGATACACTTACAGCACCTCAGCATTGGGATGATGAGCCGTTTGAACTTATCGTTTCAAATCCGCCTTATTCCATCAAATGGGCAGGATCAGATGATGCAACGCTTATCAATGATCCGAGATTTGCTCCTGCAGGTGTACTTGCACCAAAGAGCAAGGCTGATCTTGCATTCATTATGCACAGCCTTTCCTGGCTTGCAAGTAATGGTACTGCTGCCATCGTATGCTTCCCTGGCATCATGTACCGTGGCGGAGCAGAAAAGAAAATCCGTCAATATTTGGTGGATAACAACTTTATCGACTGTATTATTCAACTTCCGAGCAACCTGTTCTTCGGGACCTCGATTGCTACCTGCATTATGGTCATGAAGAAAAATAAGACAGATAACCGAACGCTCTTCATCGATGCAAGCAATGAGTGTGTGAAAGTTACCAATAACAATAAGCTGACGCCCGAGAATATCGACAGAATCGTTGCTATCTTTACAAAACGGGAAGAAATTGAACATATCTCTCATCTTGCTTCTTATGAGGAAGTCAAAGAAAATGATTTTAATCTTTCTGTATCCACCTATGTAGAAGCTGAGGATACAAGAGAAAAAATAGATATTGTAAAGCTCAATACCGAGATTAAAGAAATCGTTGCTCGTGAGCAGGTTCTTCGTGATGAGATTGACAAGATCATTGCAGAAATAGAGGTGGGCGTATGAGTAACGAATTTCAGTTTTTAATGTATAAATCCGCTGAGGAAGATGTTTCTGTCAATGCCTTTATTCAGAATGAATCCATTTGGATAACAGCAAATCAAATGGCGATTCTTTTTGACAAAAGTGAATCTACTATTCGAAAACATATCAATAATGTTTTTGATGAAGGAGAATTGAATAGAGAGAACAACACGCAAAAAGTGCGTGTTGATGGAATAAAGCAACCAGTTGCATTTTACAACCTTGATACGATTATTTCAGTTGGCTATCGTGTCAATTCCCGCAAAGCAACAAAGTTTAGAATTTGGGCAACGAGTATTTTGAAAGAATATATGCTCAAAGGCTTTGCCATGGACGATGAACGCTTAAAACAGGGAAAAACGGCGTTTGGTAAAGACTATTTCAAAGAATTGCTGGAAAGAGTTCGCTCTATCCGAGCAAGTGAGCGTCGTATATGGCAACAGATTACTGATATTTTTGCGGAATGCAGCATTGATTATGATAAGAATTCACAAATTACTCACGATTTCTATGCTATGGTGCAAAATAAATTTCACTATGCTATTGTAGGACGGACTGCGGCAGAAATTGTTTATACCAAAGCAGACAAAACGAAAAAAAACATGGGTCTTACTACATGGAAAAATGCACCGGATGGGCGTATTTTGAAATCGGATGTAGTGATTGCAAAAAATTATCTGGAAGAAAAACAAATTCGACAATTAGAAAGAGCGGTAACCGGATATTTTGATTATATTGAAGACTTGATAGAGCGTGAAAATACTTTTACTATGGAGGAATTTGTAGCCAGTGTGAATGAGTTTCTATCGTTTAGAAGATACGATATTCTGCGTGATAAAGGGAAAATTTCCGGCAAAATGGCAAAGGAAAAAGCTACCGCCGAATATATGGAATTTAATAAAACGCAAAACATTACTTCTGACTTCGATAAAGCGGTTAATCAGATGCTGAAGGCAGGTGAAGAAGAATGAGCAGATTAGATGAATTGATTAAAGAATTATGCCCGAATGGGGTAACATTTCAGCTATTAGGTAATGTTTGCAAAATTAGAAGCGGTTGGGGATTTCCAAATGTCGAGCAAGGAAAAGTTGAAGGTGAATTTCCATTTTTTAAGGTCGGTGACATGAACAACGATGGTAACGAAATGTTCATGTACACAGCAAATAACTATATTGATGCTGATGTGGTAAAAAAGCTGAAATGTAAACCTGCTCCTGAAGGTACTATCATATTTCCTAAAATTGGAGCTGCAATTGGAACAAATAAAAAAAGAATCTTAGTGAAAGATTCTTGCTATGACAACAATGTTATGGGACTTATAGCCACTCCGGAAATCAATCCTAGATTTTTATTTTATGTTATGCAATCTGTAAATTTAATGAGTTTTACAGATTCAGCTGGGGCAGTACCTTCAATAAGAAAATCGACCTTAGAAAAATATAAAATCCCCGTACCTCCGTTGGAGGTACAACGTGAAATAGTCCGCATATTGGACTCTTTCACGTTACTTACAGCGGAGCTTACAGCGGAGCTTACAGCTCGCAAGAAGCAGTATGAATTTTATCGGGATGATTTGCTTAAATTTGATCATTCAATTCCTATGGTGACTCTTGGTGACATTGCTACAGATATTTATCGTGGTTCCGGTATTAAGCGTGATGAAGTTACAGAAGACGGAATCCCATGTGTAAGATATGGGGAGATTTATACTCAGTACAACACATGGTTCGATGAGTGCGTTTCTCATACTCAGTTAGAATATGTTTCTAGCCCTAAGTATTTTGAACACGGAGATATTCTCTTTGCTATCACAGGGGAAAGTGTTGAAGATATTGCAAAATCCATTGCTTATCTTGGACATGAAAAGTGCCTTGCCGGTGGAGATATTGTTGTATTGAAACACGAGCAAGAACCACGCTATTTGGCTCACATCCTCGCCACATATGAGGCTCGTAAACAGAAAAGCAAAGGTAAAATTAAAAGTAAGGTGGTTCATTCAAGTGTTCCTGCAATCAAAGAAATTTCAATACCACTTCCACCACTAGATGTACAAAAACGTTATGCTGATGTTTTGGATAATTTCGAGAAGATCTGTAATGACCTCAATATCGGTCTTCCGGCTGAGATTGAAGCACGTCAAAAACAATATGAATATTATCGTGATGCACTCTTGACATACGCAGCAACAGGCAAGATAATCCTTAGACAGACAGACAGACAGACAGACAGACAGACAGACAAGCAATAATTAGGCTTGTTCAGTATGTCTTTGGTTTTGTGAATATTACTTTGAAAAAAATCAGTAAACATAGTAGTTCCGGCTCTACTCCTAAGAAAGGAAATAGTGCTTACTATGAGGGAGGCACAATCCCTTGGTTAAGAACACAAGATGTCAGATTTAATGAGATTTATGAGGCGACTGCTTTTATTACAGAACTTGCAGTGAAAGAAACATCTGCTAAATGGATACCGGAGAATTGTGTTATTGTTGCAATTTCAGGAGCATCTGCCGGAAGATGTGCAATAAACAAAATACCGCTTACCACAAATCAGCACTGCTTAAATATTGAAATAGATCCTAACATGGCTTTATATAAATATGTTTTCTACTGCGTATGTAGTCAGTATGAAGAATTGGTATCAAGAAAAGAAGGTGCTCGTGGTGATCTTAATTCCTCTAGAATTTTAAGCTTGGAAATCCCACTGCCGTCTTTAGCGGAACAAAAACGCATCATAGGTATCCTCGACCGATTCGATGCGCTCTGCAATGACATAAGTACCGGTCTTCCGGCCGAGATTGAAGCACGTCAAAAACAATACGAATACTATAGAGATAGACTGCTCAATTTTGAGCCGATAGCAAAATAAATACGAAAGAGGTGATGCAAGTGCCTTATTTTAATATCGTAGCCGAAACAAATGAGAATACGGTTGTCACAGAATATGAACCTGTGAAGGTTCGTGCTGACCAATATCAGAGTGAGGCTGCATTGGAGAAAGAATTTATCCGCATGCTCTGTGATCAAGGCTACGAATATCTTTCTATTCATACGGAAAAGGATTTGATTCAAAATCTTAGAACCAAGCTTGAGGAATTGAATAACTATACATTCACAGATAATGAATGGCATCAGTTTTTTCATTCTGCTGTAGCCAATCCGAATGAGCACATCGTGGAAAAGACTTGCAAAATTCAGGAAGATAATGTGCAGGTCTTAAAGCGTGATGATGGTTCATCGAAGAATATCACACTGATTGATAAAGAGAACATTCATAATAATCGTCTGCAGGTCATCAACCAGTATGTGGTGGGAAAGGAAGATGGTGCAAGCTATGACAATCGCTATGATGTCACGGTACTTGTCAACGGTTTGCCTCTCGTACATATTGAGTTAAAACGCAGAGGAGTTGCCATTCGTGAGGCTTTCAATCAGATAAACAGATATCAGCGTGACAGTTTCTGGGCAGGCTGTGGACTCTATGAGTATGTGCAGATATTCGTTATTTCTAACGGAACAAATACCAAGTACTACTCCAACAGCACACGCTTTAATGCCATCAAGGATGCCAATGCATTTAAGGGGAAGAAAGGTAAAACAAGTAACAGCTTTGAGTTTACTTCTTTTTGGGCAGATGCCAATAATAGGGTGATTCCTGATTTGATTGATTTTACCAAGACGTTTTTTGCTAAGCATGCCATCCTCAATATTCTGACGAAGTACTGTATTTTTACTTCCGAGAATATGCTGATGGTCATGCGTCCCTATCAAATCACGGCAACAGAGCGTATTATCAATCGTATTGAGATTGCTAATAATTATAAAAAATATGGTTCTATTGAAGGTGGCGGATACATTTGGCACACCACAGGTTCCGGTAAGACATTAACATCTTTTAAGACGGCAAGACAGGCTTCTTATCTGCCTTTTATAGACAAGGTGCTGTTTGTAGTAGATCGTAAGGACTTGGATTACCAGACCATGAAGGAATATGACCGATTTGAAAAAGGTGCTGCCAACAGCAACACCTCTACGGCTGTATTAAAGAAACAGCTTGAGAATCCGAATGCTCGAATCATTATCACAACGATTCAAAAGCTTGCCACTTTCATCAAGAAGAATCCCGGGCATGATGTATATCAGAGGCATGTGGTAATTATTTTTGATGAATGTCACAGAAGCCAATTTGGTGATATGCACACAGCTATTGTAAAGAACTTCAAGAAATATCATCTGTTCGGATTTACAGGTACACCGATATTCTCTGTAAACGCAGGTCGTGCCAAGAATCCTGAGTTTTTTACCACAGCACAGACTTTTGGTGACCGGCTCCATACATATACTATCGTTGATGCTATTAATGATAAAAATGTACTTCCATTCCGGGTGGATTACATCAAGACAATGGATGTGGAAGAAGATATCGATGATGAGATGGTCTGGGATATCAATCGTGAAAAGGCAATGATGGCTCCACAGAGAATCAGTCTTGTAACAAAGTATATCCTTGAGCATTTTGATCGGAAGACCTATCGTGGTGATAAGACCTATGTCTACAGTACTCTTATGAATGTCAGTGAGGTCGCTTCTGCCGACAGAGGTGCTGTGGAAGAAATCAAGAAAAAACAGCGTGTGAGTGGCTTTAACTCCATCTTTGCTGTTGCCTCAGTGCCGATGGCAAAATTGTATTATGAAGAATTTAAAAAGCAAATGGCAAAAGATCCTACGAAAAAATTGCGTATAGCGACTATCTTCAGTTATGGCGCTAACGAGGAAGAATCCGATGGTATCATAGATGAGGAAAACTTTGAAGATACATCAGCACTTGATATGCCTTCTCGTGATTTCTTGGAAGATGCTATCAAAGATTATAATGACATGTTCCATACGAATTACGATACGTCAAGTGATAAGTTCCAAAATTATTATAAAGATGTATCTCTTCGTATGAAGAATAAAGAACTTAATTTGCTCATCGTAGTCAATATGTTTCTTACGGGCTTTGATGCTACCACGCTAAACACACTGTGGGTAGATAAAAATCTTAAGATGCACGGATTAATCCAAGCGTTCTCAAGAACAAACAGAATTCTTAATTCCATCAAGGTATTCGGTAACATTGTCTGCTTTAGAAATCTGCAAAAACGAGTAGACAGTGCCATTTCATTATTTGGAGATAAGAATGCCGGAGGTATCGTTTTACTGAAAAGCTTTAAGGATTATTACTATGGCTATGAATCTGTAGATGGAAAGCAGATGCCCGGTTATGCAGATATGATGGAAGAACTGGAAGAGAAGTTTCCACTGTCAGAACCACAGATTGTCGGAGACCGGAATCAGAAAAACTTTATTTCACTGTTTGGATCAATTCTTCGTATGCGCAACTTGTTATCATCCTTTGATGAATTTGTAGGCAAAGAACTTATTACAGCGCGTGACTTGCAGGATTATCTCGGAAGATACCAAGACCTTCGTGATGAATGGAAACGCAGGCGTGAGCAAGAAGAAAGCACAGACATTATTGATGATATTGTCTTTGAAGTAGAACTCATCAAGCAGATGGAAATCAATATTGACTATATCCTTATGCTCGTGAAAAAGTATCACGATACCCACTGTGAGGATAAGGAAGTGCTTATTACCATCGATAAGGCGATTGATGCCAGTCCTGAGCTCCGTAGCAAGAAAGCACTCATTAAAACCTTTATAGCAGGAGTCAACGAAGTAGATGACATCATGGCTGAATGGAACGATTATGTTGTAGGTAAGCGTGAAGAGGACTTGGAGAACATTATAAAAGAAGAAAGGCTGAAACCGGAAGAAACGAGAAAGTTCTTGGAGAATGCCTTCCGTGACGGAGAAATCAAGACTGCCGGAACGGATATTGATAAACTGATGCCACCTGTCTCACGATTTGGTGGCGGCAAGCGTGCTGAGAAAAAACAAGGTGTTATCGGTAAGTTGAAGTCATTCTTTGAGAAATATTTCGGAATTGGTGGTTCTGCATCTTTCACAGAAGAACCACAGCCATTGACTGATAACAAATCATCCGAATCTGCCTTAATGGCAGCCGAGGATAAAGCACCTTATCATACAAAATAATAAGTCGCTTTCAGGTTGTAAATCACGACTAAAAAAATGACCACACCGGAGCAATCTATACTATAGTGTGGTCATTCTGTTTTTCTCTGCCTGAAAGCGGTTACTCAAAAATCTGATATTTTATCAAATCCCTAACTTGCACCACCTTCCGGGCGGTGTTTTTTGATACATAAAAATAGATTAAAAACGAAGAAAAGAAATAGCATTCTGCGAAGGCATGAAAAATAGGATTATTTTCCCAACTCTTCAAGTAATTGATTTACATGAGAAGACGCCTTCACATTTCGATAAATATGAGATAGCAAACCGTTTTCATCAATGATGAAAGTGGAGCGTTCAATACCCATATATTTTCTGCCATACATGCTTTTTTCCTTCAATACATCATAAAGACGGCAAACGGTTTCATCCTCATCAGAAAGCAGCGGAAACGTGAGATCATTCTTGTCGCGAAATTTGCAATGCTTCGATAAAGAATCCCGACTGATACCGAGGACGGCATAACCTAATTGCCGGAAATCATTCAAATGCGCCTGAAAAGCCCGGGCCTCTAAAGTACAACCTGAGGTATCATCCTTCGGATAAAAATAAAGGATTACTTTTTTCCCTGCATAATCAGATAAAGAAATATTTTTTCCGCCATCGGAAGGCAAACAAAACTCCGGTGCTTTGTCTCCTATTTGCAATATGTCCATAAGAGCCTCCTTATATTTAAAAATATAGATTAACTCTATTATAGTACAGAGAAAAAAACATTTCTATATCATTTCATTTTTTATTCATCAAAAAGCGGGACAGGTCATAACTGCATCTTTGTTAGAATGATTTTTTTTACTTTTTGATCGATAAATTGATGATCGAGAGTGCCATTTCGGTAGGCTTTTAGCAACCCGTTAAATACATCTTGGGCGTGGCGGTAGTCGTGGCAAACCAAAATGATGTCCGCACCGGCTTCGATGGCTTTGCAACCGATTTCGGTGAATGTGTAATATTTTGCCATAGCGCCCATATCGGTATCATCGGTGAAGATGATACCTTTATATTGATATTCATTTTGCAAAATGTCAGTCATGATTATGCGAGAAAGACAAGCAGGGCCGGAAAGGTCGATGTCCGGATAGGTGACATTGGAAACCATGATAAAAGTGTCGTTCGGATTGGTTTGCTTGATCAATTCGCGGAAGGGCTTGCCGTCCTCTTTGTTTAGTATTTCTTTGGAAATGGAAACCATTTCTTTATCCATGTGAGGATCGGTTTTTGCTTTTCCGATGCCGGGAAAGTGTTTGAGTGTTGTTTTTATATTTGCTTCGGTATATCCATCTATGACGGCTTTGGCAAAAGGAATAACCGTCTCCGGCGTTTTGCCGTATGAACGATGATAGAGCGAATTAAGATCAACGACTGGGGCGAAATTTAGATTAAAGCCTAAAGATTTTAAGGAAATACCGGTTTCTTTGGCTAATTTCTTTGCATTTTCAGTAGTGCCCTGCCCGACGGTTTCAGCTGCCGGGAGTGGCGGTAAATCTTTTTCCATTCGCACGACTGCGCCACCTTCTTGATCAATGGCAATAAAAGGCGGAATATTTGATTGATTGAGAATGGTTTCATGAATTTTTTTATTAAGCTCAGTTGTTTGCTCAGGGGATTGCATATTCCTATCAAAAAGAATGACGTTACCACAAGGGAATTCAGTCATCATGTAGCGAGCATTGTCATCCAACGTAGGCCCGGGAATACCAATCATGATGAGTTGTCCTATTTTTTGCGCATCGGTCATTTGCGAGAGCAGTTTGTCCGCCTTTTCTTCCGGCGAAAGAGAAGACTTGGCGAGAGAATCGAAAGAGGCATCAGATTTTTCTCGAAACAGGTTAACATATCCGCATGCCGTCAGGGCGATGCAGAGAGAAAATAAAGTGATGATAGGAAATATGATTTTTATTAGTTTTTTCATGATGATTGTTCCTTTAAATTAAGATATTTTACGTGCAATAATTTCATCTATTTTCCATTCTCCATTGATTCTGTAAAGAGTGGCAGTGCCGCGGAAAGTTTGCTTTAGTGTCGAATATCCATCTCTATCGGTGGCTCTTAAGTCAAAGTGGATCTGTGCGGTGGAGCCGGTTATCGAAGGTTGAGATGTGATAGTCGGTTCGCTTTTTAGCGTATTGTCATAGCCGGATGCCCAGCCGTTAAATTCTACCTGATTTCTAAAATCCGGAGAGAAACAGCGATAAGCTTCCCGGAGATTATGGGCAGTGATTTGTTCATGGAAGTAGACAAATAATCCTTCCGGCGTTTCTGCATCCATGCGCACGTCACTTTTTGCCGGACCATACTTGCCGTAGGGACTCGGTTCTTTTGGCATAGATAAAGGCATTTGCTCCTTTTGTGCTTTATTTAAATCATCGCTGTTGGGCATGTCCTCTTTGGGAATTTGAGTTTCTTTAGTGGAATCCTTTTCGTTATTAAACATTAATTTTTCGAATAAATCGGAAATGGAATTAGAGAAAATACTTTTTTTCTTCCCTACTTTTATTTCAATATTTGTCATAATCGGAGATTTTTGCGGTGTTTTCCCGACGCAGAGACCCTTTACGGAAACCATATCTCCTTTTTTGAGTTCACTTACTTTATTTATCTCATCGGCAGGATATTCTGCCACTACACGATAGAGGCGTTTATTTTGAAATTTTTGAGAGATGACGACATAAAAACAATTGGAATGACTGAGTTGATAAATGTCAGAGATAGTACCGGTCACCTCGAGATTTTTGTCTGTATATTTTTGATTAGCCAACTTAGGGTTATTGATATAGGCATTAAGCAACGTATCTGCCGCTATTTGGTTATATGAAGTGAAGAGATCACAACCGGCGAGAGACAGTGTTAAAAGAAAAGACAGAAAAAATAGAATGATTTTTTTCATGCAAGTCATCTCCTTTTGGAAAATATTGAAATGTTTTTATGCTTTCTATTTTATCATAGAACATTAAATGAAATCTATAAATTCATCAGTTAGCTATAATCTCTTTAAAGAACAATGGTAAAATTTTCGAATATGTCTTTTTTTATTGCATAGATAAGAACACTTCTATATTTTTTTATTGCATAGATAAGAACACTTCTATATAATAAAAGAAAAAATAAAGGAGATTATCGTGACCACATTCGATCTTTTGCAAGAAAAAATTATCAAAGACGGACGCATTAAGCCGGGCAATATTCTTAAAGTGGATAGTTTTCTCAATCATCAGATTGACGTACCTTTCGTGAGTCTTCTGGGAAAAGAAATATTTCGTCGATTCAAAGATAAGAAGATAGACAAAATTATCACCATCGAAGCATCGGGCATCGGTATCGCATGCTTGACAGCTGTATATTTCGGCGTGCCTGTGGTATTTGCAAAGAAATCACAAGGGGCGAATATGGATAAAGATGTATACGTGACTGATGTCATGTCATACACACACGGCAAGATGAATCATGTGGCTATTGCGAAAACCTATATTTCCAAAGGCGAGCATGTTCTTATCATGGACGATTTTTTGGCGAACGGTTGCGCCGTAGAAGGACTTATCGACTTAGTAAAACAAGGCGGAGCAGTGATTGAAGGAATTGCCATAGGCATAGAAAAAGGATTCCAAGGCGGCGGTGACGCGCTTCGGGAAAAAGGGTATGATGTAGAGTCATTGGCGATCATCAAAAGCATGGATGCTAAGACCGGAACGATAGTATTCAGATAAAATAACGAGGTTTCACGACAGTGGAGCTTCGTTTTTGTGTGAAATATTGGAAATAATACATAGAGAAGGAATGAATGATGTTTGAATTATTTTTTGCCGGTGCACAACAAGATTTAAAACTTATTATTATACCGGTTATTATCAGTGCCTTGTTTCGCATGGCATTCATAGAAATATATGGAGATAAAGATACAGCGGACTATGGAAAGAAATATAAAACATCCCTATGGTTCGGCTTTCTTTGGGGACTTGACTTTCATGCTTACGTCTATTTGATCCCCTTACTCTTAGTGAGCATTCCGGCATCGTGGATATCTGTCTATTACGATATGAGCGATACTCTTCGTATTCTTTGGGTGGCTATTTACGCGTTTGCCATGTATGTCGTTTTTATGGGAAAAATGATTTTCTACGGAGAATTTCATGACATTTTCAACCAAACAATGCTTTTGGGGAAAAATGCAGACAAAGGAAATTTTGCGGATATTTTCTTTCACGACTACTATGGAGCGTGGATTCTATTAGGCCTGATTCCTTACATGGCCCTCACCGTAGGAATGACGACCGTCATACTTAAAACACCGACTATTTCCTATCCCGTTATAGACGGATTTTTGGGATACTTTTTGAATACTTTGGTATTTATCGCGTTAGGCGTACTTTTTTATCTCATACGTTATGGTGGTCATTTATCCCACCTTTTTAAGCCATCGAGAAATAATATGCCTACCATATTGAAAAATGATATTTTCTTCTCCAAAGCAGTAGTAGACGATTTTATTGCTATTGAATTGGTACTAAAACAGCAGGAACAGAAAATATTGAAACATACTGACGAAGAAACGGCGAAAATTTTAACGCCGTTGATGGATATTAACGAATGCAAAGACGATATATGGAAACCCTTTTTGCACAAAGCACAAGGTGCAAGAATCCGTCAGCCAAAACATATTTATTTGATCGTCGGAGAAAGTTATGGACAGGCACCATTTGACAAAAAATATTCAGATTTACATATAGTAGACGAAGGAAAGAAATTCCGTGCATCGCCGCACACCGTGACCGTGTCGAACTTTTTAGCAGCCGGCATGATTTCACAACCGTCATTGGCCAGCCTTTTCTCCGGAATTTTTGATGCGAACTTCGAAATTAATGAAATGCCGGACTTTCAACAGAAACAAGTACCCACAGCCTTAGCGGCGCAGATGAAAAAATTAGGATATACGACAGCATATTGGTATGGCGGTAATACTGCATGGGCAAGCTTAGGACGATTTGGGAAAGCCCAAGGCTTTGACATGCAGATAGGTGCGGTAGAATATTGTGACAAAGACGCACCCAAAACATGGCTTGGCGTTTATGACCATTTATTCTTTGAGGGACTCTATAAAGAAATACTCAAATTAGATAAAGACACACCCATGTTTCACCTGATATACACCACATCCAATCATCCGCCGTACAATATACCGGTACAAAAATACGGATTTGAGCCGGATAAAGTGTTGGCAGATATGACTGATGATATTAAAAAAGACAAAAAATTAGTGAATAACTTGGGAATGTATTGGTATGCAGACTACTACATGTGTGACTTTATTCGAAAAGTACAAGTTTTAGATCCGGACAGTTTCATTATCGTCACAGGAGACCATCCACGACTTATTATTCCATTTGATACGGAGAAATACCCGGCAAAAGGCCCTAACGTAAGAGAAAAATATGGAAATTCCTTTGCCATGTATCATCCGGATTTTGAAAAAGACATGTTTCCGCAGCTCAATATAGCCGGACATATGAATATCATGCCGACTATCATTGAAGCTATCGCACCGAAAGGGTTCGAATACTATTCCCTTATGCCGTCACTTTTTGAAAAAATAGAAAAAGTAGTCACGCCCTTCCATTGGCTCAATCAGGAGATGATGGGGTACTATGACGATACCATAGCGCAAAATTTGAATGACAACGAAGTAAAGCAGGGAATAACAAATTTTGAAGAGGAAAGAAAAGCATGGTGCGAGCTCACGGCATGGATCATCAAACATCCGGAAGTTTTGAGGTAAAATGGAGAAGATATGAAAATTTATGTACTAACACTTAAGGGAGAAACGGAAAGACGAGAAAATGTGATAAAAGAATTTCAAAAAATAGGTATAAAGCCCACTTTTTTTGAAGGAATTGATGGTCGAAAATTATCGAAAGCTGAATTAAAAAAATTATGTATAAATGAAGCTATGACACCCGGTGAAATAGGCTGCGCAGAAAGTCATTTACGGATTATTCGTGATTTTATAAAAACGGAAGAAAATTCTGCTTTTATTTTTGAAGATGATGTGCAATTTTCAAATAAAATGAATAAGTATGTTTTTGAAGAATTTAAAAAATTTATAGATACAAAAGATACTCCGACAGCCATTATTTTAAGAAAACGAAAAAGATTAGGTAAAAAAGTATATGAAATCAACGGCATATCAGTGTATGAGTGCTTTCGTGCCACGGGGGGAATTTCATACCTTATTAATAGAAAATGTGCAGAAGTTTTGATAAGCAATAATACGCCTATACGATTTCAATCTGATGCATGGAGCATATATGCTCCGGCAGGATTAATTCATTTATATGCATTAAATGAAGATTTATGCAGTGAATGGAACGGAAAAAGTGGAAAATATGAAAGTGTGGTGGGATTATCAGAAAAAAGAGCTTGCCATTCGCTTATTCATAAAAAGCTTGTCAATCAATTTTTGAAAGAGCATGGGGTTAGTAAATTTGATTGGTTACGCGATTCTATAAAGGCTTATTATTATATGCTGAAGCGAAAATTGTGAGGGGTGTCGTTATGATTAATTTTGATAACAAGAAAATTTTAGTTACGTATCTATTACATTTTGGTGATGTAGTTACGATAACACCGTTTCTGGAGATATTGCGGAGACATGCACCTAATGCTGACATTACTTTATTAGTAGATAAAAAATTACAAGATGTAGTGATATATAATCCGTATATCGACCATGTAGAAACTATTGATAAAAAAGGAAAAGACAATTCAGCTTTAGGGATTTGGCGAGTGGGGAAACATCTTCGCAAGCAAAAATTTGATATTACAATCAATCTTCATGAAAATGAAAGGACATTTGTCCTTTGCTTATTGGCTTATGCTCAAACTCTTATTGGTACAGCTCCTAAAGTTATGAGAATGTTTCTTGATGTATACACTCCATTTGATATATTTATGCATGCATCAGATCGTTATATAGATATACTTAATCAATTAGGAATAAATGACACATATAATCATGGATTGCAGGTAATTACATCGGAAGAATGGAAACGGGTAGCAACATTATTTTATGAAGAAAATAATGTAATATCAGGGGATCAAGTGATTGGGTTTCATGTAGGAAGTGCGAATTTAAAAAAGTGTTGGAATCCGGCAAATTTTGCTAAAGTAGCAGATTATTTTGCGAATAAAGGTTATAAAATCGTTATATACGGAAGTAATTCAGATAGAAAGTTGGTTGATGAAACAGTTTCACATATGGAGACGATACCGATAATCGCTACGGGAAAATTTACTATAGGAGAATTTATAGCGGCTCTGAATCGTTGTTCACTCTTTATTTCTAATGATAGCGGACCTATGCATGCAGCGGCATCTCAAAAATTACCGATAGTGGGGCTTTTTAGTTCGGGGAATCCAACGAAATCCGGACCTTACGGAACTAATTCTATTTGTCTTAAAGGGAAAGAAGTATTTGAGTTTATTAATAAATCTTTTGAATTTATTGATAGTCCGGAATTTGTGTCCCCCGATGAAATACCGGTTGAAAATGTTATTCAAGCGGCAGAAAAACTTTTGAAATTATAATTTTGATAAATGATAGGAGAATGTATGAAGGATTTATTGATTTCAGTCATTATACCTGTATACATGGCTGAAAAATTTTTACATCGTTGTGTGAATAGCGTACTAAATCAAACATATCAAAATTTTGAAATTATTCTTATAAATGATGGATCTAAGGATAAAAGTGGAATGATTTGTGATGAATATGCAAAAAAAGATAAGCGAATAAAGGTCATACATCAGGAAAATCAAGGAGTGAGTGCAGCAAGAAATAAGGGCTTAGATATGGCACGGGGAGAGTGGATTTATTTTCTCGATTCTGATGATTATATATCGCCAAAGTCTTTTGAGTTATTAATGTGCGTACAAAAAGAGGATGATTATGATATAGTGGCTTCAGGGCATTGTTCCGTTCAGGGGAAACAATGTATTGTAAAATCTAAAAATTGGAAAAAACTGACTGATTTTGAAATTATAAAAAAGAAATATTTTTTGATTGAATATGCTAATTTTTGTGCCGGGAAATTAGTACGTAAGAGCTTGTGGGAACATATACGCTTTCCGGTAGGAGTTATTTCTGAAGATATGTATGCGTGTGCGAGATTATTTTTAGCAGCTAAAAAAGCATGTGTTATTCCGGATCCTTTATATTTTTATACATCTGAAAATGTTAATAGTCTTGCCAATGGGGCGAGAATTTCTTCATTAGTTAATGCGAAATATGGTAATTTTTTTGCATGGCGAGATAGAGAAATCTTAGCGAAGGAATATATGCCGGCATTTGTGGAAATATGTCGGAAAACAGCAATGGTTAATGCTATTCGTGCATTAATGATGAATGCCGGTGTACATGTTATTGATGAAGAAAAATGTAATGAGATGATTGCTTATATAAAAAATAATAAAGATGTAGTTGTATCTGCTAAGGAAAATTGGCAAAGAAATATACTGATAAATGATAGATCTATTCTCTTAAAAATTGTAGGTATTTTAAATAAATATGCACTTATTTATAGGTCGGTTGTACGTAAAATAAAGTTCGCACATATAAGTAAAAATAAAGGATCTTTTTAGTAAGTATAGTGCTGTTTTAGTTGTGTACTTTGTATACTTTATTTTACGTATAAAATATAAGAGGTGTAAGTGTGTGAGTGTGAGATAAATTATACGATAAGAGATTAAACAGAGATATGACATGAAATATGGACTTATGTCATAGATAGTTGTTGTATAATAAAGAAAAAATTATTTATAAGAGGTATTATGATGAAAAAATATATTCTTGCGTTTATGGCGGCGGTTGCTTTTTTTTATTTCCCTGCTACGGCAGAGGAGACGCATCCGGAATGCGTGGATGGTGTTTGTCCTATCGTATTTCCTGAGGAGGAAAATGGGGATAAAAATCAAGCAGCGGATACGAATGAGGATGAGCGTAATTGCTGCGGGGAAGATTGTGTCGAGGATAAGTAGTGTGTAGGAAAAGGGTGTTTGACATCTATCTTGTGTTTCGCTATAATTAGCATGTTATGGTGTATATTAGTCCATGGGTAAGGAGGTGTTCACCGATGGCAAAAATGACATTTCAACCGAACAATCATTGGAGAAAAAAGACTCATGGTTTTCGTGCGCGTATGAAGACGAGAGCCGGTCGTATCGTGCTTAAGAGAAGAAGAGCTAAAGGGAGAAAGGTATTAAGTGCCTGATTCTTTGGAGTGCAAGGGTCAGCGGTATACGCTTGAGAAGGATTTCCGTATTCGGCGGAATAAAGAGTATCGCAGGATTTATCGCATGGGTGAGCGTTTTAGAAATAGAGCGGGTCTTTTTTATCTTTGTAAGACGAAAAGGAAGCCTGTGCGAATCGGTTTTGTGGCAACGAAACGGATCGGTGATGCTGTCATGCGGAATCGCGCGAAAAGGCTTATGAAGGAAGTGTATCGTCTTCATCGGCATGAGTTAAAGTCTTATCATGAAGGGGTTTTGCTTGCCGGGGATTTTTTGACGAAGGCGACGTTTCGTGAGGCGGAGAAGGCGCTTCTTTCTTTGTGGAAAGTGGCCGGTTTATGGGGAGCGGACGAATGAAAACGTTTTTGCTTTTCTTGATTCGTTTTTATCGGGCGTATATTTCGCCTTTGAAGCCGCCGTGCTGCCGGTTCACGCCTACTTGCAGTGAGTATGCGTTGGAGGCAGTGAAGCGTTATGGCCCATGGAAGGGAATGTGGCTTTCTTTGAAGCGTATTGCTAAATGCCATCCTTTTCATAAGGGCGGCTATGATCCGCTGCCGTAATTCAAACAGATATTTTCATGATGCGGCGTTATGCCGCTTTTTCATATTTTAGGAAATATTACACCATATCATTATTGTTTTCGCTTACTTTTGAAATTTAGAGGGTAGGCTGTGGGAGTCATGTGGACTCTATAAGGAGATTTTTATGAATTTTGGTTCTTCTCCGGATTTCCAAATACCTGTATTATCACAAGTCGTAGGTTTTATTGCCGATATAATGCGTATCGGTCTTGAGTTTTTTTATGATTTGTTCAGTCGTTTTGGATTTCCTAATTATGTATTAGCCATTATTGCTTTAACTATTGTTATCAAAACTTTGTTACTTCCGCTGGCAATTAAGCAAATTCGCTCGATGAAGGCGATGCAGGAGTTGCAGCCGGAAATACAGAAAATTCAGAAACGTTTTAGAACAGATCCTCAGCGTCTTAGAGAGGAAATGGCAAAGTTGTATCGTGATCATGGGGCATCGCCTTTGGCCGGTTGTTTGCCTCTTCTTGTTCAGATGCCATTTCTTATTGCTATGTATTATGCGATTTTGGGGTTTAATTATGATCCGTCGCATATGGATTTCTTATGGATTGAAAGTTTAGCTGTCGAGGATAATACGTATATTTTACCGTTATTATCTGCGGCGACGACTTTCTTGGTATCGTGGCAGACGACGCCGAAGAATGCGCCGAGTAATCAGAAAACGATGCTTCTTCTTATGCCGATCATGATCGGTTGGATGTCTATGCAATTCCCCAGTGGACTTGTTATTTACTGGGTGATAAATAATGTGTATCAATATGTACAGCAATTGATTATGTTCCATGGTGAGCGTGGCGGTGCGTCTGCGCAAGCGGTGGTAGCGACAAAGAAATCGAATCGCAAAAAGACAGAGAAGGCAGAAGATGATGAGGATGCGCCTGTGAAGCGGAAGAAGATCATCCGGAAGAAAATTATTAAAAAAGTGGTGAAGAAATCTGCGCCGGCAGGCGATAATCAATCGGAAAATGATGATGTAAAAGATAAAAATCATGACATCAATAGTGAATCAGGGAAGGCCGGTGAATAATATGAAAAAAGTAACGATGTCGGCAAAAACGGTGGAAGCCGCTATTGAGAAGGGTTTAGAGGAATTAGGCATCACAAGAGATGAAGCGGATATCGAAGTGGTGGAAGAACCGTCGAATGGTTTGTTTGGCTTATTTAATAAAAAGGATGCGGTGGTGAATATTTCTGTCAAGGAAATATCATCAGCGGCAGATGAGTTTAAGAATTTAGTCAATGCGGTAAAGAATAATGAGGAGCTTCCGGATATAAAGGATGACGAGGAAGTAAAAGTTGAGCCTGTGCAGAAGAAAGTGCATGAAGAATTACCTTTTTCCGCGAAGGAACAGGAGCAGGTGGCGGAGGAAGCTCGGGCCTTTTTGGAAGGTATTTTTAAGGGCATGAATCTTGATGTGCAGATGGAAAAGATGATGAATGAGGAACGGATTCTTTTTAACTTGCATGGTGACGGTTTGGGCATTTTGATTGGTAAGCGCGGTCAGACGTTGGATGCTTTGCAGTATTTGACGAATTTGGCGTCAGGAAAGGAATTCCGCCGTCATTATTTCGTCCTTTTGGATGTGGAAGATTATCGTGAGCGGAGGAAAAGCACGCTGGAGTCTTTGGCGCATCGTTTAGCAGATAAAGCTATGCGTACCGGGCAAAAGGTGAAGTTGGAACCGATGCCTGCCGGTGAGCGGAGAATTATTCATCTGGCGCTCCAAGGTCGTGATGATATCGTAACGGACAGCGAGGGTGATGAACCTTATCGCGCTGTTGTCATCAGAAGAAAGTAATGAATGAAAGTGACTCTTTATGGGTCACTTTTTTTATGCTTATCATATAGAAATATTTCGATACATGTGCTAGTATATAGATAAGCAAAGGAGGGATACTGATGAAGAGAGAGGTTATATTTTATGTAGAGGATGAATCGAAGGATGAGGCGGTGTTTTCTTATACACCGGGTGACAGACTCATTGTTCGAGGTGATAAGGAGACGCTTATTTCTTTAGGGGAAGGGCTTCTTTCAGGATTACAGGCAGGGAAGAAGGAAGTTTCTTTGTCTTTTGATGTTGCTTCAGAGGCGGAAACGGCTTATCGAGAGGAGAAGGAGAAGGAAGCGCTTTTGTTTTTGGAAAAAATGAAGACGATCGCTCCCGGCACCGGACGGACGATGGTTTTGTCTGCGGATGGTCGGATGTACAGTATTCATGTCCGGCGGCATCCCTCTAATGAAACATATCAGGTGACGTTGGAGTCCGGACATAAGAAATATTTCCTTACTACAGAGCAGGGGAAATATATGTATGAGGAGTCAGAGGAGAGTAGAGCGCGAGAATGGCTTTCTTATGATGATGTGACGGTGGCAGTAAAGTATTTCATTCATAATCGCGGTGAGCGTGTGCCACGGAAATAAAAGAACGGTGGTTTTCTGTGATAAGGAAATCACCGTTTTTGTATGTGGTTTTTTATGGTAGTTTTGGTTTTTGATCATAGAAAATAGAATCTGATGGTGTTTTCTTGATTTATCATGCATGATAGGACATAATATAATTAGATATGGAGGGAAGAAAATGCCGATAATTGCTAAATTCTACGGACTTGTTATAAAAATGTATTTTCAACAAGCAGAACATAATCCGCCACATTTTCATGTTGTTTATGGCGAATATATGGGAGTGTTTGATATTAAGACACTTCAAATGATGGAGGGGGATTTGCCGGTTAAAGCTCAGGGACTTGTGCAAGAATGGGCTAAGCAGCATCAAGATGCATTACTTAGGATATGGAATACGCAAAAGTTTATTAAATTGCCACCGTTGGAATAATTTTGGTAAAGGATGGTGAAGAGAAATGTTTCATAAAGTTCGAGAAGTTACACCATTGGAAAATTATCGTCTGTTTGTGGAGTTTGATAATGGGGAAAGAAAAATTTATCATATAAAACCTCTTTTGGCTAAATGGGATCCTTTTAAGGATTTAGTGACGGTGCAAGGTTTATTTGACCAGGTGAAGGTGGATCCCGGTGGATATGGAATCAGTTGGAATGATTATATAGATTTATCTTGTGATGAGCTTTATTATTATGGGAAGAATGTGTGACGGTGGCAGTGAAGTATTTCATTCATAATCGTGGTGAGCGTGTGCCACGGAAATAAAAGAACGGTGGTTTTCTGTGATAAGGAAATCACCGTTTTTGTATGTGGTTTTTTATGGTAGTTTTTATAAAAAATATGAATAACGAAGGATACGTTTATTTTCACGATAAAATGAAAAAACATATTTTTTTATCAATAAAATAGTAATAAAATGTTTTCTTTCTCCTTGACTTTGTGTGATTAAAAGTATACTATAATGAGGAACAATGGTTTTTAAGTATACATTTATATACAATGCAGTTCAAGGAGGATATGATGGACAAGCGAGAAAGTGCTTATGTTTTGTGGTTTGACGAATTGCGTCGAAGTGATGTAGGACTGGTAGGCGGTAAATCGTCATCGTTGGGGGAATTGACGTTTTCTGTCGATGTGCCGGTGCCTTATGGTTTTGCGACAACGGCAACAGCTTATCGCTATTTCATGGAAAAAACCGGACAGAATCAGCGAATACATGAGTTTTTACAGGATTTATCCGATGTGGAAGATTCGGTGGAGCTTCATGATGTATGCACGAAAATTCGTGAAAGTATCTGTGCAGCAGAAATGCCGAAGGATTTAGCGGATACGATTGGAAAGGCATATGATAAATTGGCAAAGAAGGTAGGGGAAAAAGCTCCTTTTGTGGCTGTTCGTTCATCGGCGACAGCGGAAGATTTGCCTGATGCGTCTTTTGCCGGTCAGCAGGAAACTTATTTGAATGTCACCGGACGGGATATGGTGATTCAGAAGGTGAAGGAATGTTATGCGTCCACATTTACCGATAGAGCTGTATATTATCGGGCAAAGAAACATTTTGATCATGAGAATGTAGCGTTGTCTGCGGCTGTGCAGATGATGGCGGATTCGAAAGTGTCCGGCGTCATGTTCACGGTGGATTTAGTGACCGGTGCGGATGATACTATCATGATAGAAGGCTCTTGGGGGCTTGGTGAATATGTGGTGCAAGGTACGGTGACACCGGATAATTTCGTGGTAGATAAGGAAACATTAGATATCAAATCACGGAGAATCAATGATAAAGCAATCCAGTTGGTACGCAAAGAGGGCGGCGATGTAGAAGAACGGCGTGTGCCTGACGAATTGGCTACGGCGCAAGTGATGACAGATGAACAAATCGCCAAATTGGCCACTTTTGCGAAACGCATTGAAAAACATTATGGTTGCTATATGGATATGGAATGGGCTATTGATCATAAAGATCGGATTTGGATTTTGCAAGCGCGGCCTGAAACGGTGTGGTCGAATAAAAAGGGAAAAGAGAAAGGTGCTAAAAAGGAAATGAAAAACCTAACGACAGAACATAAGGTATTGGTTAAAGGGCTTCCTGCCAGTCCGGGTATGACATCCGGTGTATGCCATGTCATCACAAATCCGGAAGATATCGAGCAGTTTAATGAAGGGGAAATTTTAGTTACGACCATGACGTCTCCCGATTGGGTACCGGCGATGAAAAAAGCCGTAGCTATTGTGACAGATGCCGGCGGAATGACTTGTCATGCGTCCATCGTATCCCGAGAATTGGGCATTCCGTGCGTTGTAGGAACGAAGAGTCGAAGCGTGGAAGCCACCGAAGTTCTTCGTACGGGACAAGAAGTAACCATTGACGCACAAAACGGTATCGTTTATGACGGCATTGTGGCAGATTTGGTGAAAAAAGAAGAAGCACCTAAAGGAAATATAATCGCCGCTGCTGAATATTTCCCGCCCACAGGCACAAAAATACTCATGAACTTAGGCGATCCGGACTTAGCTGATCGCTATGCGAACCTTCCCTGTGACGGAATCGGTCTTATGAGAGAAGAATTTATTTGGACGACCTTTATTCACGAACATCCGCTTTATCTCATCGAAACCGGCAGACCGGAAAAAGTTATTGATATGCTTGCAGAAGGAATCAGCAAAGTGTGTCGTGCTATGGGATCACGGCCGGTGACCTTGCGTTTCTCCGATTTCAAATCAGGGGAATATCGTAACCTTAAAGGGGGAGAAACCTACGAACCTCTTGAACCGGCAGATCTTTTAGGCTGGCGTGGTGCATCCAGATACTATGATCCGAAATATACCGCCGCTTTCCGTTTGGAGCTTAAAGCTGTCAAAAAAGTACGAGAAGAATACGGACTGAAAAATCTGAATTGCATGATACCTTTCTGCCGTACAATAGATGAAGCAGCTAAAATCGTAGCCATTATGAAAGAAGAAGGCTTAGAAAGAGGGCCTGATTTCAAACTTTTCCTTATGGCAGAAATTCCGGCGAATATTATCTTAGCCGATCAATTTAATCAATTTGTCGACGGATACTCCATCGGCTCCAATGATTTGACGATGCTTACCCTTGGCTGTGATAGAAATAACGATACCGTGGCAGCTCTATTTGACGAAAGAAACTTAGCCGTTAAACGAGCTATCTACTACTTGATTAAAACAGCACACAAAGACGGAAAAATCGTGTCCATTTGCGGACAAGCGCCATCAGTATATCCTGATTTCACTGAATTTTTAGTAGAAAGCGGAATCGACTGCATTTCCGTTAATCCGGATATGGTAAAGAAAACAAAACTCAATGTGGCACAATTAGAACAAAGAATTATTTTGAATGCTGCCACAGGGCGTGGAAAAATTGACCAAGAAGATTATAATATTTAATAGATATTATTTTACATATCCGAAGCATTTGAGTTGATAGAAAGAAGGCTTGTTATGCAGCTTACACCCAGACAAAAAGAAATTACCCGCATTGTGCGGGAAGACGGCCCCATCACAGGAGAAATCATTGCAGAACGCTTGCATGTCACACGCAGTGCTCTTCGAGGGGATTTAGCCGTACTTCTATCCGGTGAAGTTATTGCTGCAAGACGCCGTTTGGGCTATTACTACTTAGGTGGTGGAGAAGACCCGGTGGCGGTGGAAGTGAAATCCTACAAAGCAGAAGACTTCATGTCAAGACCGGTTCTAGTTACGGCGGAATCCAATGCCTACGACGCAGCTGTTCTCCTGTTTACTGAAGATATAGGTACATTATTTGTCGGCAAAAAAGATAATATTCAAGGTGTTGTATCACGAAAAGATCTTCTAAAAGCTGCTATGGGAAGAGAAGATTTGAATAAAATGCCTATTTCCATGGTAATGACATCAAAATCCAAGATGATTTATGCTGAGCCGGAAGAAGAATTAATATCCATTGCCCAAAAACTGATTGATTATGAAATAGACTGCCTACCCGTTGGTGAATTTAGAGAAATTAACGGGGAAAAGAAATTCATTCTTATGGGACGAGTATCCAAAACGAATATAACCAGACTATTTCTTGAATTAGGAAAAGGGGGTAAGAAATAATATGGCGCAAATTCCGGCAATTTATGTAGTGTCCGATTCCCTTGGTGAAACAGCAGAAAGCGTAGCTAAAGCGACTATCGGACAATATGAACAAGACATTGAAATTCATCGAGTACCCTTTATTCGTCATGTTGAACAAATTGAAAAAATTATTGACGAAGCCGCAGAAAGAGGCGCTATGGTATGCCACACCTTAGTGAATCCGGAACTGAGGAAACACTTTGAAATTTTGGCAAAAGGGAAAAATGTACATTATGTAGATATCTTAGGGCCTATGATGAATATGGTCACCGAAACCGTTGGTGCAGAACCACGTATGAAACCGGGGATTATTCATCGCTTAGACGAAGAATATTTCAAAAAAGTAGAAGCCATAGAATTTGCTGTGCGCTATGATGACGGAAAAAATCCGGCAGGCTTCAAAACAGCAGATGTCGTACTTATCGGCGTATCACGTACATCAAAAACGCCGCTGTCCATGTACTTGGCACACAAACGCATCAAAGTAGCCAATTTGCCTTTAGTGCCTGAAGTGCAACTGCCGGAAGAAATATTTCACATTCCGCCCTATCGCATTATCGGCTTAGTCATTGATCCGTATAAACTGAACTCCATACGGAGCGAACGAATGAAAGCCTTGGGCTTCTCCGGTACGGCAAACTACACGGACATCGATCGAATTCAAGATGAACTTGCTTATGCTAAAGAAGTCATGCGGCAATTGCATTGTATGGTTATTGACGTGTCTAATAAAGCCATCGAAGAAACGGCAGGAAGAATTATTTCCATCGTGCAAAGAAATAAGGAATTATATGGAAATAAATATTAATAAATAAAAAACGATAACGGTGCTATTACGCTGTTATCGTTTTTTTGTGGGTATTTTGTGTCATTTATTTGTTTTAATCTACGATGGTACCGATGCCTTCTTGGGGCATTTTCTCTACTTTTACTGCTTCTAAGTGATAGAAGGGGGCGGTGACGTGATCGTTGAGGCGTACGGTGGCTTCTCTGAGGATGCCGTAGACGCGGATCCATGTGGAGGCCGGTTCATAGCCGCTGAAGTCTTGGTCTGATGTAAATTCAAAATCTACATATCCGCCGGTGCAGTAAGGGCAGGTGGGCCCGTTTCTTCCGACAAAGTGATGACCGTTGATCGCAAGGTAGTAGCCTTCGATGATGACGGTTTTATTTTTGTAATCTCGGAAGTTCATATACCAGTCGTTGATTTGCGTCATGTATCTTTTGTCACCTACGACGATGTCTACGTTGTTATAGTCGAAGGTTTGACGGTCGTCGGCAATGGTGTAGGGGTATTCAAAGATAGGATATTTTTTCTTCTCCTTATTTGTACTTTGTATAGCCGGATCGGCCGGTGATGTGCCGGTGTTGTCCGGGGTGGACTCTTCCGCATTGTCTGTGGACGCGGTTGCGTCATTGGTGCTTTGCTCCTTGGCTTTTTCATTTTCCACCGTTTTTCTTGTGATAATTTGCGGTGTATCCGGCGGCGGGTCATTGTTTTTGTCAAATAGTCCGCAGCCGTTTATGAGCAGGAGTGGAAAGAGTGCGAGGAGAAGAATTCCTTTTTTCATGAATGAAAACCTTCTTTCATTTTGCGCAGGCCTATGGCGACAAAGAGAAGGACGATGTCGGTGACGACGATACAAGCTCCGGTCGGTACTGATCCGACGTAGGAAATAGTAATGCCTACGATGAAACAGAAGACGGATAGTATGGCTGAGAGGATAATCGTTGATTTGAATCGCCGGCAAAGCTGCATCGCGGTAAGGGATGGAAATACGATGAGGCTTGAAATAAGGAGTGCGCCCATCATTCTCATGCCTAAGACGATGGTGATAGCCGTCAGTAAGGCGATAATCATATTATATAGTCTTGTCCGTATACCGGTGGCGGAGGCAAAAGCTTCGTCAAAGGTAACGGAAAAGATGCGATTATAAAATAGAATAAAGAGTGCGACTACTACGAGGCTTAATATGACGGACAGTTTTACGTCAGCGGCGCTCATGGCCAGTATACTGCCAAACATGTAGTTGCATACGTCTGTATTCATGCCCGTGGTGAGGGAGATAGTCATGACGCCGATGGCGAGAGCACCGCTACAAAGTAGAGCCGTAGCAGAATCTCCTTTGATCCGTGAGCTATCTTTTATTTGTAAAAGGAAAAAGGCTGCAATGATGCAGACCGGTATGGATACGGATAGGGGCGCCATATGAAAGGCGTAAGCGATGGCTAATGAAGCAAAGCCTACATGAGATAAACCGTCACCTATCATGGAGTATCTTTTGAGAACGAGGCTGGTACCTAAGAGCGAAGCGCAAAGGGATACCAAGCAGCCTACGACAATGGCTCGAACCATGAAGGGGTAATTTAACATTTCGAATAGTAAACTCATAATGTCTCCCTTCCGATAAATCTTTTTCCTACATCGCTTTGCAGGTAATCTTCGGTAGTGCCGAAAAATTGTTGTGATCCATTGGCTAAGTGAAGAATATGATTGACTTCATTTAATGTACCGTGGATATCATGAGAAACCATGATGACGGTGATACCTAATTCAGTAAGGCATCTTTTGATAATTTTGTATAATTCTTTTGCCATAATAGGATCAAGACCGGTGACCGGTTCATCTAAAAGGAGAAGCTTCCCGGTGGCGCAGAGTGCACGGGCAAGGAGTACCCGTTGCTGCTGACCACCGGAGAGATCTCTATAACATCGTTTTTTCAGATGACTGATGCCTAAGAGTTCCATTTTTTCCAAGGCATCTTCTTTATCTGCGGAACGATAAAAAGGTGACATGCCGCAATGGTTCAGTCGACCGGAGAGAACCACCTCCCACACGCTGGCAGGAAAATCTTTTTGTACAGCTGTCTGCTGAGGTAAATAGCCTATTTCCGTGGATTTCAAACCGTCGCCAACGATAATTTCACCGGCAGACGGCTTTTTCATTTGGAGGAGACCTTTTACCAAGGTACTTTTTCCGGCACCGTTTTCGCCGACAATACCCAAGTAGTCACCGGAATTTACGGTGAAATCTACATCAGTAAATACATTTTTTCCTTCATAAGCCATAGATATATGGCGGCATGTCAATAAACTCATTAGTTGAGTGCCTCCTTCAGCACCTTTACATTGTGTTCCATCAATTCAATATATCCCACATTGTTTTTGAATTGTTCATCAGTGATATTGTGAACAGCATTGAGTAATTCATTCTTAGCGCCGGTTGCTTCGGCAATAGATTTACTCATTTGCTCGTTGGACATTTCGATGTGGAAAACAGTAGGAATTTTATCCTCTTTTACCTTATCAATCAAGAAAGCGACAGTAGCCGGATTAGCTTCCGTATTGGTGGAGCATCCCGGGAAAGCGGCATAATACTTCAGACCGTATTCTTTTACGAAATAAAGGAAGGGGAAACGATCACCGACGATGATTTCTTTTCTCTTCGAATTTGAGATAACATCACGGAAATCTTTGTCCAATTTTTCCAATTTCTTAATGTATGCATCAGCATTTTTCTTGTATGTATCTGCATTGTCTTTGTCCAAAGAAGAAATATTTTCCTCCAAAGCTTTTACGATCTTGATAGCATTGACAGGAGATGTCCATACATGTTCATCCATTTCCGGACCTTCTTCTTCATGCTCATGTTCGTGACCGTGTTCATGTTCATGTTCGTGTTTGTCTTTATCGTCATGGTGATGATCTTTGTCATGGTCATGATCATGTTCATCTTCGTCATGATGTTTATCCTTGTCATCATGATGATGTTCATGCTCCATACCTTCGCCGACTTCTTCTTCAAAAAGAGTAACGGCATCCATCATTTTGAATGTTTTTAAATGACTCTTGTCGATAGAGTCCAAAACACCGTCTACCCATTCATCGGAATCTCCGCCGACATAAACGAAGAGATCACTTTTGCCTATTTCCTGAATATCTTTCGGTGACGGTTCATAACTGTGAGCCTCCGCACCGGGCTTCAAGAGTAAAGTAACTTTGGCTTTATCGCCAACGATGTGTTTAGCAAAGTCATATGCCGGGAAATTTGTACATACGATTTGCAACTGTTTTTTTGCATTTCCTTCCGTTGTTTTATTATTCATGCAAGCTGTGAGACCGAAGATGGCAACAAAGCAGGCAATGAAACAAGCTATTAATTTTTTCATGAATATTCCTCCTATATGTTATATTTCTTTTTTCATAATAAAGCAACAGTTAATCTGTCAGCTTTACACCAAGAGATACCAGAGTATGGCTTGGCATTAGTGCCGACGTGGCAGTGATACACATGGTCGTGTAAATCACGGTAGCACTTGGAAGCTTTGCGATGTTACCGCCTGTATCTGTAATGGTGAAATAGGCGGAAATCGTTTGAAGGCAAGTGTCGAGCTGCTTGCAAGCCGTGCAGTGATTCCCCGGACAATGATGATTCAACTCCTCAGCAATAAAAAAATAGGAGAGAGATAAGGTAAGCACTAATGCGGCGCTGACACAAAGGGCGCTCAATTTTTTCGTTACCAACATACAATCTCCTTTCCTTTTTGAAATACACAGATGTTTACTTATTTTTATGTGAACATAAATGAAAAACGCTCCCGAACAAGGAGCGCATGGTCAGTCATGATGAGCTGTTACAATGAAGCATTTTTTACACAATCCGTACATGGTGGTTTTCTCTAAATTGATATGAAAATCTTTAGCATCCCATACTTGCATTTGTATGTGGAAAGATAAATCCTTTTCTAAATGAAATGTTTTTCCGCAATAGAGGCAAGTCATGTGAAGCTTATTATCACACTTTGATGATGAAACGAAGCGATAGAGCGTTTCCCTATTCGTTCTGCCTGCCATACGGAGAATGAGTCCGTCTTTCTCAAGCTTGGCTAAATTTCGATAAATAGCACTGATACTGATGGGCGGTTCACCGTCTTTATTTAATGTTTTCTTCAACTCCTTAGCGGAAATAATCCGATCAGGATGTTGGCAAAAAAATTCAAATAGCCTTTTTCTTTGTTCAGTCATGTACATAGAGAGTCACACCTTTAGTAAATTGCGACTTGTTCGCAAATAATTATAACACGGTTTTGAAAAAATTCAAACTTTTTCCCGTAAAATAAGGATAAATTAAGTACAGTTTTAATTGTTTCATTTTGATTTTGGTAATAAAAAATGTTTTACCGCATAAGCTACGATTTGACAGAAAGCGGTTTCAGCCTGCTTATATATTTCTTTTGGTACGATAGACTCACTGTCTGTGCGCTTGGCGACAACACCGCAGATGGAGCCGCTTTTGAGTCCTAAGACAGACGTGAGCGTAAAAAGAGTGGCATTTTCCATTTCATAATTCGTACAACCCAAGGTACGATATTCCGACAAAGTATTTTTCAAGCGATTTAGTACATAGCCGCCGAAGCTGTCATATCGTTCCTGACCGGGCCAAAAGCTGTCGGTGGAGATAGAAATGCCTAAAGTATAAGAAATATGAAGGGCGGCGGCGGATTCTTCCAAAGCCCGTACGATAGAAGGCGTCGCTACTGCCGGATAATTCACCGGGGCATAAGCTCTCGATGCGCCATCATTTCGAACAGATGCGTAATTAATGATGACCGTGCCGGGAGAAATATTTTCCTGAATAGCGCCGGTGGTGCCTACACGGAGAAATGTATCAATGCCCAAACGAGCTAATTCCTCAACAGCAAAAGTGACACACGGGCCACCCATGCCGGTGGACATGACCAATATAGGAGTATCATCAACGAATGACAGATACGACGTATAATCTCGGGACGTTGCAAGGAAATAAGCCTTCTCATCCAATGCTTTTGCCAATATGGGTACACGAGCCGGATCACCGGGAATGACTGCGATAGTAGCCCCGTGAATCATTTGACGACTAAGGCCGGTATGATACATGATTTCATCCATATTCGCCAAAGTTTTCATAGTCACCTCCGAAGCGTTTAACAGTAAGAGATAAAGTGATTATTTTCCTTATTATATCATGATAGAAAGGGCATATCACGGCAAATAGGTTTCTGTGGTACAATGAGTAAAATAAACAAAAAGGAGAGGGCTATGTATCAAGAAACAACCATTGCAGCTATCGCCACGGCACCCGGTGAAGGCGGTATCGGCATCGTGCGATTGAGTGGAGCAGAAAGCTGCGCCATTGCGGATCAAATATTTCACACAAAAAAACTGTCTACATGGAAAGACGCCGTGCCGTATCATATGTATTTCGGGCATGTGGTAGATGGAACCATGCGTATTGACGAAGGACTGGCAGTGTACATGAAAGCGCCCCATTCCTATACCGGTGAAGATGTCGTAGAAATACAAATTCACGGATCGGCAGAAGCCCTTCAAGAAACATTATCCTTGGCACTTCGCTGTGGCGCTGTACTTGCCACACGGGGAGAATTTACGAAACGAGCTTTTTTCAACGGCAGATTAGATTTATCCCAAGCAGAAGCTGTGATGGATATTATCAGCGCCGGAGGAAAAGCGGCCCTTCGACAAGCAGAAAGCCATTTGCGCGGCGCATTATCCACCTTCGTGCACTCATGCCGAGAAGAATTGAAAACACTCATCACGAAATTAGAAGTAACCATTGATTACCCGGAAGAAGACTTAGAAGACCTGACACGAAAAGAAATAGAAGACGCAGTAAAACCGATTACGACATCACTATCGGCGTTACTGCAAAAATCCGAAACAGGCAGACTCATCAAAGAAGGCCTTCGCACGGCGATAGTAGGTAGACCGAATGCCGGGAAATCAAGCCTGCTTAATGCACTCCTTCGAGAAAATCGTGCCATCGTGACAGACATTCCCGGAACGACACGAGACACCATCGAAGAAACCGTGAATATTTCCGGTGTTCCCTTGGTACTTATGGATACCGCAGGCATTCGTCATACAGAAAATAAAATTGAACGCATCGGCATCGAACGCACATGGGATTCCGTAGAAAAAGCAGATTTCATCTTAGCCGTCATCGATGGATCCGTGCCGTTGGAAGAAGAAACGAAACAACTACTCACCACCATAAAAGGTAAAAAAGCGATGATTATCTTAAATAAATATGATTTGCCCTTAGCGGTTGATGTAGAAGAAATAAAGCAATTATCCGGGGAAGTGCCGATCATTCATTTATCTGCACAATATGGGAGCGGTATGTCTGAATTAGAAGATATCCTCCGGAAAATGACAGAAAAACAAGAAACAGAAGCCGGGCGTGAATTATTTTTGACAAACATGCGCCATGTGGAATTGGTACGAAAAGCCTTAGAAGCAGTCAATCGAGCCAAGACAGCCGCAGAAGAAGGCGCACCGGCAGATTTTATCGTAGTAGATCTGACCGAAGCATGGAACCTCCTGGGAGAAATCACCGGCGACACAGTGGACGATGAACTGATTCACTCCATATTTAGTTCATTCTGCGTAGGGAAATAAAAGTCGGTAAATAGTGTCGCTTGTAGCGTTTTTAGTTACTTTAAGCATGCTAATGGGTAGAGCAGGTTGTTATAAGCATGGAAAAAGGAATTAACGATGAAGGTGCTTTGGATAAGCTCTATGACGCTTATATGGACAATGACACCGTTAATTTGCTGCACGAGGAATTTGACTATATAATTGAAGAATTAAGAGAACAGGGACAGATAAAAGACTTACCTTATGTTCAGGAAGAAAAGGATGATCTTATCAATATTGTCGCAAATATTGTTGGAGAGGTTGATGTAGTTGAAAGGGAAAATAAGAACGTAGAAACCTTTAATGTAGCGAATTTCTCCGTTGTTTCAAAAAAATGATGAAGGAGATAAGGTATATCATAATTGCTCTTCATACGGGGGAAAAGTGATATTCCAAAGGACTTTAAGCAGGGAGATTTTGTTAAGCTTTTTGGAAAAATCAGAACTTCCGTTGATGACAACGGTAAGGAGCATAACAATATCAGAATACTTTCTTCAAAGTTGTTAAAGGAAAAGGAACAGATGAGAGGGCAAGAAGAAAAGAAAGAAGCTGAGAGATAAACTTATGGTCGGTGTGGTCTTGGGACTGCACCGACTCTTTTTTTTGGAAATTTTGTGCATGGAAACATGAAACAATATATGATATAATACTACGGATAAAAAATTCACATAGATGGAATAAAGGGGAATAAAAATGAAATTCAATTACAATGGACTTTGGAAGGCTCTGATAGATAATAATATGAAGAAAAAAGATTTGATTGATAGAACAGGTATATCGCCTACTACAATATCAAAAATGGTTAGAGGGGATGCCGTATCACTTACGATTATCGGAAAAATTTGTGAAGAACTCGGAACGGACATCGGAGATTTGATTTGTATTGAAAAAAATGATTAAGGAAGATAAATATAGTCTTTCGATAGAAGAAAGAACACATATAAAAAAATTAATAAAGGATATGTAGAAAGGAGAAATAAAATGCTAAACAGAGATAAAGAGATATTGAAATCACTATCTGATTTGGATTTATCTCTAACAATGGAGAAAAATGCCAGAGATAAGTATGCTGCCTTATCAAAATATTTAGATGAACACGGTTTGGATTCAGATTTTTATCCGCAAGGCTCATTTTTGATAGGAACAACAATACGCCCATACCGTGATGGTAAAGAGCATGATTATGACTTAGATGTATTGGCAGTATTGAAAAGAAAAAAGGAAGATACTGATGCAAAAAGTGTAAAAAATGATGTTGGTAATTGTATAAAGGAAAGCGGAATTTACTCAGATAAGTTAGAAAAAGAAGATAGAAATTGTTGGACTCTAAAATATGCTGAAGTAGCCGATGGAGTCGGCTTTTCTTTAGATATTGTCCCATCAGTTGACGAAGATATTTCGATAAAAAATGACATAATTTATTCAGGAGTTTCATATTCAAATGCAGAAAGAACTGTTGCCATAACAAATAAAGAATCATCATTTTATGATTGGCTCACAAGTAATCCTCTCGGATTTGGTGATTGGTTTTTGGAAATTAGTAATCAGCATTTAACTACTGAAATGAAGTCTGAACAGTACAAGAATTTTCCATGCAATATGAGGATGGTGTTTGAAAGTACGGAAAAAATTCCTACTTACTACTATAGGTCAAATTTGCAAAGAGCTGTCCAGTTTATCAAGAGACATAGAGATATTTATTATGACAGAAGCAAATTAAGTGGAGACAAACCATCGTCAATTTTAATTTCAGCGTTAGTTGCAGACAGTATAAAAAACGCACCATTTTTATCGGTTTCAGATATAATAAGTGCTTTTATTCTTGGTTTTAGTAATAAAAGTATATCTTTAATGCAGGATGGCAGAATATTAAACCCAGTTGATTTAAGAGAAAATCTTATCGAGCGATACACAGCCAGTAGGTTGAGAAACATGGATAAATGGGTTTCGGCATTAAAGGAACTTATGAATATTGAGGATGAACGAGACTTTCAAAAAAGCATTCACAATGATATTAATACAAGAGTTTTTTCGAAAGCTTTTGAGACACCTACAATAATTACACCTGCAAAGCCTTGGAAGAAGTAGTATGAGTTATGAATTGAGAAATGAAATCAATGAATTATTAGATAGTCAACCGGGATTAAAGAATGCCGATAATAAGATGGATTACATAATCCAAGGAGTATATAAATACTCCCTGGATTATGATGGATACATTGCTCAAGGCGAAAGAAAAATCAAGCTCATAGTTCATAAAAACTTCCCTAATAACTTTCCTAAATTTTATATATACGATTATCCAGAACATATAGAACATATTTATCAGGATGGTAATGTTTGTTTGGCAACAATAGGAGAAATGATATATTTCCTAAATGAAAATCCATCTTTGATAGCTTTTATTAACAAGTTTGTTAATGCTTTTATATACACCTTAGATTGGTTTGAAAAATATAATACTTATCCATTTGGTGATAGAAAACATGGATATGAGGGGTTGCTTGATTATTATTTGAATGATTTAAAGTTGACCAAGAAACAGTATTATTGTATGGCAATTATGATTGATGAAGGCAAATACAGAGGTCATATGCCATGTATTTGTGACTCTGGCAAAAAGCTTAGAGATTGTCACGGTAAATATATGTTACCAATTATAAAGAATACTTTGTATAGGAATGAGTTTATAAAGGAAGCTTTTATGATTTTGACGGAGGATGGGAAAAATGTCGGCAAAAACCCCGCAAAATAAAGATTTTATTATATCCAAGTGGTTTGCTTTAGTTCAAGATATTTTCGGTGCTGTAGCATTTATATTAGCCATTTTTCAGGGGATAACATTACTTATTCCTGCTAAGATTTTCCTCGTTATATCGGGGGTGATTTTGGTGGTCGAATATATATCGTCATATTACAAAAGTGTATTTTTTGATAAAGGACATCGTATTAGAGAAACAGGGCTTATTGATAATAGTTTTAATGAGAAAAGAATCCCAAACTATAATAGTGAACTTTATTACAATAATGACTCTATACCAAAAGAGGAAATAAAGTTGTTGGCGAACATACACGAAAATTCCCTATTTACTTCTCGTATAGCAGAGAAAATGTCACTTAAATATTATTTTTCTTCAGCTATTGCTTTTTCGTTCTTTGTTATAAAACTTTTTATGAGTGGCATGGATGACTACTCATCGTTGTTACTAAGTTTTATAGTATCAAGTAGTCTTTTTGATAGAGCTATTAAGCTGAATTCTTTGAAAAAGTCATCTGAAGAGGTATATGAGAAAATAATTGAAACATGTAATATGTATGAAAAGTGTTCAGTAAAAACAAGTATGATTTTACCCCGAATAATAGAAGTACTGTTGCTCTACGAAAATGCCATATTTGAGTCAAAGATCATTCTTTCTAAAAAAAATTTTTGCAAGTTAAACAGCTCTTTAAGTAAAGAATGGTTTGATATTAGAAATAGTTATTTGATATATGAAAGTCAAAAAGAGGAAAAATGATCATCTCTCCATCTCCTTCCACATATATTTCTCGTAATTTTTCCTGATTTGATACAGTTCGGTCATCTCAGCTTTTGACGAAGAATACTCTTGCATAAGGGTATTCTTTTTTTCTTGTAATTTATCAAGCTCAGCTAAAATATCCTTTGAGTTTGGGAGATTGTGTACAATAAGCGAATGAGGGATGAATTCATGTATGTCGTGGTTGTTATGATGAAATTTTTTGAAAAAATATTTTTTACCCTCTTGATTATTTATGCATATGATTGTATAATTATTCCAATTCTTGAATAAATTGTGCAGAAAGAGGTTGAGAAATATGACAAAAGAAAAAATTGTATTGGCTTATTCCGGTGGATTGGATACATCAGTGATTATTCCGTGGCTTAAAGAACATTATCAGGCAGATGTGTTGGCATGCACTGTCGATTTGGGACAGCCCGAGGATTTTGAGGCGATTCATGAGAAGGCGTTGATGAGTGGCGCTACCGTAGCGGAAACTTGGGATATGAAAAAAGAGTTTATTGAGCATTATGCTTATGAAGTGTTGAAGGCCGGCGCTAAGTATGAAGGGAAATATTTATTAGGTACGTCTTTCGCTCGCCCTTTGATTGGGAAGTGTTTGGTGGAGATGGCAAAGAAATATGGTGCTACGGCGATTTGTCATGGTGCGACAGGGAAGGGAAATGATCAGGTGCGGTTTGAGTTGGCCATTAAAGCTTTGGCGCCTCATTTGAAAATCATCGCTCCTTGGCGGCATTGGGAGTTGAAATCTCGGGAAGATGAGATGGCTTATGCGAAAGCGCATGGTGTGCCTATTGATACTTTTGATGAGAAGAAAACGGAGGAGGAGAAAAAGGCGCAAAAGTATCCGTATTCGATGGATTGGAATATGTGGCATTTATCTCATGAAGGGGATGATTTGGAAAATCCGAAGAATCCGCCGCATAAGGATATGTATTTGGTTACTTGTGATCCGGAAGAGGCTGTGAATGAATCGGAGATACTTACTATTTCTTTTGAAAAGGGAATACCTACCGCGCTTAATGGTAAGAAGATGGATGGTGTTTCTATGGTGAATGCGCTTAATGCCATAGGTGCTAAGCATGGTATCGGTGTTCATGATATCGTGGAAAATCGGTTGGTCGGGATGAAGTCGAGAGGGGTTTATGAGAATCCCGCCGGATCGATTCTTTTCTACGCACATGAGGAGTTGGAACGTTTGTGCCTTGACAGAGCGACGATGCATTATAAAGAAATGGTGGCTGTGAAATATAGTGAATTGGTTTATGACGGTATGTGGTTTGCTCCGCTCCGGAAAGCATTGGCGGCATTTGTTGATGCTACATCCGATACGGTGACCGGTGATGTGACGCTTCGGTTGTATAAAGGAAATATTATTTCTCACGGAGCAGAAAGTCCTTATTCGCTTTATAATGAGGAATATGTCACTTTTGGGGAAGATCATGTATACAATCAGAGTGACGCTGAAGGATTTATCAATTTATTTGGATTGCCGCTGAAACTCGAAGCATTAATGAAGGAGAAAAACCATGAGTGACATGATGTGGGGCGGACGGTTCCAAAAGGAGGAGAATAAGAATGCTGCGGCATTCAATGCATCTATTTCCTTTGATAGGCGGTTGTATAAAGAAGACATAGCAGGCTCTATCGCACACGGAGGTATGCTTGCAGACAATGGAATCATCACGAAAGAAGATTTTCATGCCATTCAAAAAGGATTGGAAAAAATCAAAAAAGAAATAGATGAGGGCCAATTTCCTTTTTCCGTAGAATTAGAAGATATTCATATGAATATAGAAAAACGCTTGACTGAAGATATCGGTGATGCCGGCGCGCGTCTTCACACGGCACGGAGTAGAAATGACCAATGTGCCGTGGATTTGCATCTTTATATGAAACGGGCCTTGATTGAAATCGGAGAAAAACTCATTCTTGTCGAAGAGGCTATGCAAAGCGCGGCAGAAAAATATGCCGACGTTATATGCCCGGGATACACGCATATGCAACACGCTCAGCCGATTCTTTTTGCTCATCATATGATGGCATACCACGCGATGCTTCATCGGGATTTTACACGGCTTATGGCTTGCTATGACAGCGCGGATATATCGCCTTTAGGAGCATGTGCTTTGGCAGGAACTACCTATCCCATCAAACCGGAAGATACAGCCAAAGCGCTTCATTTCAATAAATTGTACGGAAATAGTTTAGATGCTGTGTCCGATCGAGATTATCTTATCGAATTTCTTTCCTTTGCGTCTCTTTTGATGATGCACTTATCACGGCTTTCCGAAGAACTTATCCTTTGGAGTACAACAGAATTTCATTTCATTGATATTGATGATGCATACAGTACCGGAAGTTCCATCATGCCGCAAAAGAAAAATCCCGACATGTGCGAACTTATTCGGGGAAAAACAGGACGTGTTTATGGGCATTTAACGGCGCTTCTAACCACGATGAAAGGCCTGCCCTTGGCGTATAACAAAGACATGCAAGAAGACAAAGAGGGCATTTTCGATACCATTGATACACTCAAAACCGCCCTTACCATTTATGCCGGACTACTTCAAACGATGACTGTCAATGGTGAACGGACAGAAGAAATGCTAAAAAATGATTTTGCCAATGCTACGGATATGGCAGACTATTTGGTGAAAAAAGGGATCCCTTTCAGAAATGCACATGCTCTTACGGGAAAAGCCGTTCACTACTGTTTAACACAGGGAAAAGTATTAGCAGAATTAACCATGGAAGAATTTCATCAAGTAAGTGATGCTTTTGAGAAGGATATTTATGAAGTTCTTGATATAAGAAACGGTATTAAGCGGAGAAATTCCTATGGCGGCACAGGATATAGTCAAGTAGAAAGACAAAAATGTGAAGGGAAAAAGGCAGAAGAGAATCAAAAAAAGTGGATGGAAGAAAAGAAAAAAGAAATAGAATTTATAAAATAAAGAAAATCCGGTCAATGTGATCGGATTTTTTGATGGGATCATATGTTCTTTTAGAGGTTAAAAATGAATTCTCAAGTATCTTTGGTTTCTCTGTAAACATGAAAAGTTGTATACCACCTTCTTTGATACTAAGGACATATAAAGTATTTCTTTAGTAATTGACAGCTTTTTCCAACTCCCCGTAAGTGACCGTCGCAGTGTCGCCATAAACCGGATGGCGGGGATCGGCATTTTTAAACATTTCGTAAATAAATATAATTTACCTCACTGATATGATATATTATTGTAATAAAAATTACAGAGCTGCACAAATGAGAAGGATTTATAAAAAAGGATAAAAAATGGAAATAAGTGATATAATGTAAACAGAAAAGAAAGGAGAACACCATGCTCAGACAAATGACAGAAGAAGACCAAATTCGTGCCGTTCATCATAAATACGAAATTCCCGAAGATACGGTGAAAACCCTTTTAAAAGAAGGCATCCGTTACCTTGATATCGACAAAGCCGCCCTCATCGCCTGCCTCTCCGGGAAAAGCATACAGGAAATACTGGCACTCAGAAAAGAACAACCGTGGGGAAAAATCCTGAAAAATCTGGGACTTACAGGCGAAACCTATGAAGAAAAATACAATGTCCATCGTGCCCGCCGTCTTCACCGCTTTTACGGCGTAGAAGAAGAAAGAGCGAAAAAAGCTTTAGAAGAAGGTTATCCGAATCACTGGATCCGCATGGCCTACCTCTTGGAAACGAAAACGGGAAAACCCATGGAAGAAATCCTGGCAGTAAAAACAAAAAGCATGAAGTGGAAACCTTGGGCAGAAGAACATCTCGGCGTAGACCCGGAAGACCTGGCAAAATGGATTCTGGAAACAAGAAATCCGAGCCTCAAACCCAAGACGTAAGCAAAAAAGAAAGATCATGGAAAACTCCATGGTCTTTTTTTATGAGCAAAGATAAAGATGGAATGCAGAGTGTAGCATACCGGATGATGGGAAGTCCTGCCGGGGCGAAATGGAATGAAATCACGGTGATAGCGTCGGTGGTTATTATTTCCATTTTATTCTTTTGGACGCAGAGCCGTGTATAGAAACCGACAGAAGGGAAGTTGCTGTTTGACGGAAAGCTTTTGGATGAAATGTCTTACCGCGAATCGGCACTTAAGCTGGCCGTCGTGGCGCAGCATAATTTTTACCATTTTGATTTCACCGTTTTCGATGTGGTGTTCATGGGACGTCCTCCCCATAAAAAGAACCGGAAGACGTATGTCATAAACCGGTTCTTTTTTGTATGCTACATAGATTTGAATTATGTACGCAAGTTTACCCCTTTTTCGAGGAAAGAAAGGGAAAAAACAGAAATGACAGACATAAAAAAGCAGTTACTGCCATCATTTTTAGGGGCTAAACAGTTCCGAAAAGATTTAAAAATGGGATGGGATTTTTTGACACTCTGAATTTAAAGGGTTATTCTTTCAAGGGAATAAATAACATTTATACAGGAATATGCCTAAACTTTATTTGCAATAAGATGTTTTTAAAGTCTATTGTAAATAAGTTTTTATTTTGCCGGACTGCGTTGAAAGAAGGAGAAAGCAGCACTCCTGTATGATTCCTTTTTGCTTTCCGCGTTTTCTAAAAAACGATTGTCCGGCCTGTTATAGAAGGGAGACATTTTAATGATTAATAAAGGTAAAAAGTCGGTCGCTTTGTGCGTTGCCGTATTGACAGCGCTCAGTATTTCTTGCACCGTTGTCCGTGCGGATACCACGCTTGTGCCGGGAAACGGGCCTGAAATTCATTATTTCTCCGTAAATTCGGAGAACCAGATGCCCAATTACAATAATGACGGTGCAGAAGGGGAAAAATCCGTAGCCATAGGACCGGGGTCGGAAGCGAAATTCAGGAACGGCTTATCTGTCGGTACGAATAATGTAAATGAGGGATATGAGACTACAGTTGTAGGAAGTCTGAACAAGGCTTACGGAATGGGAAATTCCAAATATGCAGCCGACGCAACGCTCGTAGGCACCAATAATACAGTTATGAGCACTTCCGGTATCCTGGCTCTAGGTTCGAAAAATATCGTACAAGACGGCATCGCAATCGGGGCAAGAAATAAGTCTATGGGACAAAATGCTATTGCCCTGGGGAAACACAGTTCTGCCATGTACACAGACAGCATCGGCATCGGTTTCGGCACTCATGGTTATGCGGATGATGTCATTGCTATAGGACGTGCAGCAGAAGGAGATGCTTTGGGCGGTGTCGCAATCGGCACATATGCAAAGGTGCATGCAAGTACAGGCGTGGCACTTGGTTATGGCAGCACTTCCGAACGTGAAGCAGGTGTTGTCGGATATATGCCGGGAGCCGTAGGACAGACGGCAGCAGAAGAGGTGGCAGCGTACCTGGGAAAAGCGGAAGAATACAAGAGCTGGAAAGCCGATGTGGAAAAGAATAAAGATGCTTATACCAGAGCCAAAGCATGGCATGATGCTGTAGCCGCGGAGCGGAAGGCATATAACGAAGTCAATAAAGCCCGCATTGCGTATGCTGAAAATTCGACAGAGGAAAATAAAAAAGCCATTACAGAAAAATACGATGCATGGAAAAAAGCAGAGGCTCTTCGCTCTCAGACGGATCAGGACACGAGACAGGACGGTTACACGATTGATAAGCTGAATGCCCGGTACGGACAGATTTTCGGCAAACTTATGTCCACCGAAGGGGCCGTATCCGTCGGCGATGAAAAGACCGGTCGTACCCGTCAGATTATCAATGTAGCGGCAGGAACAAAAGATACGGATGCGGTGAATGTTTACCAGCTGAAGAATGCGGTCGAGAGTTTTAAAAAAGAAACAAAATTGGAAAAAGATGGAAAGTATATCCAAAAAGATAAGACAACCGCAGAAAATCTGGCAGCTTTGGACAAGGAAATAGATAAATTGGGTACAGAATCTGCCGTGGCTGAAGACGGAAAATATGTCAAAAAAGATAAGAAAGTCGGAGAAAATTTGACTGCCTTGGATAAGGGAATCAGTGACCTGGTAAACGGAATGGGTGAATTAAGTACAGATTCCGCCGTGGCTGAAGACGGAAAATATGTCAAGAAAGATAAGAAAGTCGGAGAAAATCTGACCGCCTTGGACAAACAGGTTCAAGCCAATGCAGGAGAAATCGGTGCCTTAGTAAACGGCATGGGAGCATTGGACAGCCGCGTAAATAAAGTAGGTGCAGGTTCGGCTGCTCTTGCCGCACTCCATCCGCTTGATTTCGATCCGGAGGATAAGTGGAATTTTGCTGCCGGTTACGGTCACTACAAAGGAGCCGATGCCGTGGCTATCGGCGCATTCTACCATCCCGATGAAAATAAAATGGTCAGCATCGGAGGTTCTTTCGGCAGTGGAGAAAACATGATCAATGCCGGTATTTCCTTCAAAATCGGACAGGGAACATCTCCTTATGCAGGTGTTTCAAAAGCGCAACTGGCACAGCGTATCAGCCGACAGGATGAAATCATCAGACGGCAGGACGAAGAATTGGCAGCACAGAAAGCACAGATTCGTGAAATTCTGGAGCAGTTGGAAGCTATGAAAAAAGCATAAATGAAAGAATGAAAAAGCCACTCGTGAGGGTGGTTTTTTTTTGGACATTGGTTCCCGGTATTTCTTTTTTATACAATAGAACTAAGGAGGGATTTGCGATTATAAGTGTGTGTTATAAATGTGTTACTTATTTGTTCTTCAACTTCAGCATTTAATAGGGCATCAATAACTTTTTCTACAAGTTTTCTGCTTGCTTCTCCTTTTTCATCCATAAATATGAAGTTCTTGATATAAGAAACGGTATTAAGCGGAGAAATTCCTATGGCGGCACAGGATATAGTCAAGTAGAAAGACAAAAATGTGAAGGGAAAAAGGCAGAAGAGAATCAAAAAAAGTGGATGGAAGAAAAGAAAAAAGAAATAGAATTTATAAAATAAAGAAAATCCGGTCAATGTGATCGGATTTTTTGATGGGATAATATTTTCTTTTAGCAGATAGAAAAGAGAACGAAACGAGTGTGATGAAGAAATAGCTGATGAGGGATATTTTTATTCCGGGTTTAGGCGTATCTTATATTTTTATTTTTTAGGCATGAAAATTATATCTATAACTTAATTATTATGAATACTGTTTTATCTTTTGTGACATTTTATGTTTCTTTTTTACGAAGAATAAATCATATTGTTTTATTTAAATATGGACTTTTATCTAATGAAATGATATAATTTTTTCAAATAAACAAAAAGGAGGATATTATGAAAAAGTTTCTATTATTAGCAGCAAGTGTCTTGCTTACAGGAGCATTGACTGCTTGTAGTTTACAATCTGCTACACCGTCTAAGGCGCCTACGAAGGATGGAATCCATATAGGACAGACGTGGGTGATAGGCGGCACAGATCCGACTGACTCTTCAGTTCCATGGGGTCTTACCAGTCATGGTGTTTCTGAAGGCGTATACATGTTGGATGAACATGGAAAGTTAGTGAGTCGGTTTATTAAAAATATTGAACAAGTAGATGATACTCATTGGAAAGTAACCATGAAGGAAGATGCCAAATTTTCTGATGGTAGTAAAGTCGATGCAAAAGCTTTATGCACAGCTTTGAATATGATTCAAGAGAGAAATAAATTATCCAATGCGACAGCCGGAGTAATTAAATTTGAACCGACGGGAGAATTTACGTTCAATATTCAATCAGAGAGACCGACAATGGCGATGGACTCCGTATTGGCAGAATGGTCCAACGTTGTATTTAAAAAGGATGGAGATAAATTTATCTTTACCGGGCCTTATCAAATTGAATCCTTGGATCCGGGAAATAAAATTGTATTAGCTCCAAACAAGAATTATCCTAATGCAGATAAGCGTAAAGAGGTAGATATTCGTACATTCAAAGATGCTTCTGCTTTGAAATTGGCCTTTGAAAGCGGGGATATTGATTTAGCGTTTACGGTTACACCTGATGTGGCAGAAATGTTAAAATCTGCAGGGAAAACAGTAAAAACCATTCCGGCAGGATATCAGTATTTTGGCATGTGTAATATGAAAGCCGGCCCGCTTGCTGATGATAATGTCCGTAAAGCTATTAATTTGGGCTTGAATAGAGAAGATTATATCAATGTATTAAAAGGCGGTCGTGTGGCTACCGGATTGTTTGCTTCCTATTATGATTTTGCCGGCAAAGAAAAGGTTGCTTATGATAAAGATAAAGCGATGAATCTGTTAGAAAAAGCAGGGTACGTGAAGAATGCTTCCGGCATGTATGAAAAAGATGGACAGCCACTTACTCTGAGACTTGTTACCTATACATCTCGTCCTGACCTCGGCTTAATTGTGCAAGTAATGGCATCTCAATTAAAGGAAATGGGAATAACTGCTACCAGTTCTGTCGTAGAGGATATTGATAAGTTTAAGAAATCCGGGCAGTTTGATATTATGGTTTATGCGCAGCATACAGCGCCTACCGGAGAACCGAGTTTCTTCTTGAATCAATTCTTCCGGACAAATGAGCCGAATAATACGATGGGATATTCTAATCCGGTAGTAGATGCACTCTTGGATAAGATGGGTAAAGAAAAAGATAGAAATGTAAGAAATAAATTAGCACAAGAAGTACAGCATATCTTATATGAAGATGCTCCGGCTTTGTTCTTGGTAGATCCTGATTGGCATATTGCAGTAAGCGATAAAATTAAAGATTATGAACCGTATGGTGGGGAT
The DNA here is from genome assembly GCA_001553355.1 of Veillonellaceae bacterium DNF00626. Lineage (GTDB taxonomy): Bacteria > Bacillota > Negativicutes > Veillonellales > Dialisteraceae > Dialister. The sequence goes on along the minus strand of KQ960829.1, from coordinate 29,976 downwards.
TACTACATTGTCAATGCAAAATTAGGGTTTTAATATAAAAGAGAGGATACCCCCCAAAAAGGGTGTCCTCTTTTTTTATTGTAGGGAGACATTATGGTAGCAACAAAGCAGATTTTGAAGTGGATATTAGGCTTTTTCGTTTTAAGCTTTTTGTTTTTTGTTTTAGTGCGAACGATACCGGGCGATCCGGTGAGTCGACTTTTGACAACATATCAATTACCTTACACCAAAGAAAATATAGAGTTTCTGACCGTTTCTTTCGGATTGGACAAACCTTTGTGGTATCAATATGGGTATTGGATTGTTCATTTTGTACAAGGCGACTGGGGTCAGTCTTTTATTACCGGAAATGATGTGCGAACGGAAATATTACGGCGCGTACCGATTTCTCTTACGGTAGGCCTCGGGGGTGTCCTTTTGGGAGGAATGGCAGCGTTTATATTAGGGTACTTAGCGGCATGTAAGCCAAAAGGATTTTGGGATAAATTTAGTCGAGGGGTGGCTCTTTTTGTGCAATCAGTTCCCTCTTTTATGATTGCCGTATTTCTTATATACCTGTTAACAGTTCATTTCCAATTGCTGAAAATATATAGTAATTTGGCGACAGCTACTTTATTGGCAGCGCTACTTGTCGCTTTAGGAACAGCAGGAGAACTTTGCCGTGTCATGCGAGGACATTTTCTCGAAATAGCGGATAGTTCATATATATTTTTTGCTCGATGCCGAGGTTTTGAAAAAAATAAATTACTTCTTCATGATGGATTTCGGCCGGCGTTAATTGCTCTTATATCTACGATGGTAGGAAGATTTTCTTGGGTTATCGGGGGTACGGCAGTGGTGGAATTTGTTTTTGCCATACCCGGCGTAAGTCTCTTTTTAGTAGAGAGTATCAGCGTGAAAGATTATAATATCATCCAATCATATCTATTATTTATTTTGCTATGGATGGGCGTGGTACATGCTGTTTGTAATGTGATTATTTATTTCTTACGAGGAGGTATAAGGTGAAAAAGAACATTGCGATCGTCCTACTTTTTGCCGTATTCATCTTTCTCGTGATTACGCAGAAACATATGGATATGGTGCCGGTAGATTTGACAAATAAATTAGCGCCTATGAGTTTTGAACATTTGATGGGTACTGATGTGATTGGAAGAGATCTTTACGAACTAATGCTGGTAGGTTGTCTTAGAAGTTTTCTTGTAGTGATGATTGCCGGGACAATTAGCTTAGTTGTAGGGGTGACAGTAGGGATACTTTCCGGATATTTTAAAGGAAATATTTCTATGGTTCTCCAGTTTTTTACAGATTTCTTATTAATTATACCTACGTTTATTGTGGCACTTTTAGCTACGGCCGTTTTTGGACTCAATCCGGTAAGCGCCGGTATCGCTTTAGGACTTTGCCAAATGGGACATTTTGCGAATCATGCAGCAGAATTGACCCGAGAAATTAAAGAAAAAGAATACATCTCAATTCTTCGAGTTATGGGATATCCTGAATGGAGGATACTGTTCTTTCATGTATTGCCCGGAATCCTACCTTTAGTATTTCCGTTCTTTGGCGCTATGGCATCTTCTAATATTTTGCAATATGCATCCCTTGCCTTTATCGGCTTAGGCGGTGATATCACGAAACCCGATTGGGGTACGATGCTTTATGAGTATCGTGTGTATATTTTGAATGACCCGCTTCTTGTTTTATGGCCGAGTTTGGGAATTTTCCTTATGGCTGTGATATTTCAATTTCTCTTTGATACAAAGAAGGTGGAGGCATCATGATAGAAATAAAACAGTTGAATGTGCAAATTGCCGGAAAAGAAATTTTAAAAGACATCAACTTCAGTGTGGAAGAACCGAGTATTATGGGAGTTGTAGGCTCATCCGGGTCCGGGAAATCTATGATGATGAAAGCCATCATGGGGCTTTTGCCGTATAATTCAAAAGTACAAGGGGAAATTTGGTATGAAGGCGGCGATATTATAGATATCAATGATAAAGATAAAACCCACAGGAAAAAGAAATTTTGCATGTTACCGCAAGACTCTTTAAATGGACTTCATCCTTATGAAACCTTAGAAAAGCAAATGGAAAAAACATTTCGCTTACATCAAGTCGAAGGCGGGAGAGATAAAATCAAATTTATATTTAAAGAATTAGGACTTCCCGATGACGATTCATTTCTTACATCCTATGCGCGTTCACTTTCCGGTGGCATGCGGCAACGAGTAGCCATTGCCCTTTGCTTAGCCACCGAACCGCATGTTCTGGTAGCAGACGAACCCACTACCAGCTTAGATGCCGTTAACCAGTTGAAATTTATTAATATTTTACGAAAATTATACAGTGAATATCATATTTCTATTATCATGGTGAGTCATAACATAGCCTTAGTGGCGCAAATTGTCCAAAAACTTTTGGTAGTTCATCACGGGCGAATCGTAGAAGAAGGCAAGACACAAGACATATTGGAACATCCTACAGATGAGCATACAAAAAGATTGGTAAAAGGATGCCGAGGACTGTACGGAGGATGGTTATGAAACAATTAGAAGGGAAACATATTTCCAAGACCTATGAAGAAGCAGGATTTTTTACTACAAAACGCAAAGTAGCACTAAAACCTATGGATATTGCGATAGATAATGGAGAAATATTAGCCGTAGTAGGAGAATCCGGATCAGGAAAATCTACATTGGCCAATATACTGGGCTTTCTTTATGCACCGACGACCGGGCATATTTACTATAACGGAGAAGAAATACATTATCCTCTTAGCCATCAAATAAGACGAGATATACAAATGATATTTCAAAATCCTTTTACCACACTTCATCCTCTTCACACGATACGAAAGAGCCTGGTAGAGCCGATACGATTTCATCAGGTAGTGAAAAGAGAAAAAGAAGAAGACTATATCAAAAACTTATTAGAGAGATGTCGTTTGCCTGAAGATATATTGGATCGCTATCCGTCTATGCTATCCGGAGGGCAATTGCAAAGAGTGAATATCGTAAGAGCGCTTTCTCTTAAGCCGAAAATACTTATTGCTGATGAAATAATTACAGCCCTTGATGTGCCGGTAGCATTAGACGTATTGGAATTATTGAAAGATTTACAAAAAGAAAACCATCTATCGATCCTTTTTATTTCTCATGACTTAGCAGCGGTGAGAAAAATAGCCGGTCGAGCCATCGTAATGAAAAATGGAGTGGTATTAGAAGAGAATAGCGTTGAAAATTTATTTATCTGTCCGAAATCAGCTTACACAAAAACGCTTATTGACGCCATTCCTAAGCTTTAATTCGTAGTTTGTGCTTTTTGAGAATTAATTGTATAATCACTTGTAAGTAATATTAATAAAGGAGTTATTTCCTTTATGTTTTTGAAATAAATTTTATTAGTATGCGTCTGTAACAGGCGAGACAAGGAGAAAAAATGAAAAAGAAAATAATGCTGATGGGAATGGTGCTTATGGCACTTTCAGGAGGAACAGAGATAGATGCAGCTCCGGTGTATGAACTTTCTACTGTGGTGGTTACAGCAGAAAGGACAGATACAAAAGAATTACGGACACCGGCAGCGGTGGAAGTTATTACCGGAGAAAGAATAGAAAAAAGCGGAGCAACCAATTTACAGGAAGGGTTAAAGTTTTCTACCGGTGTGATTACCAGTAGTCAAGGGCCGAAAGGATTAGCGCAAGGAGTTATGACCGCAAAGGCGGTTATACGTGGCGTAGAAAAAGGAACACTTGTATTAGTAGATGGCGTGCCGATGAATCAAAGTGGGATGTATCAATTACAAGATATTTCCCCGGAAATGATAGAAAAAGTAGAAATTGTACGTGGTGGGGGTGCGGTTCTTTATGGATCTGAGGCATCCGGTGGCGTAATTAATATTATTACTAAACGGAAGCATGATAATCATCTGAAAATAGGATTAGGTGATTTTGGACAGCAAAACTATGTATTTTCCGGACAGGCAGATAAATTTGGATTTTCTTATTCCTATGACCGGTTAGGTGAATTTAACCATATGTCCAATCCCGATGGTGGACGACCGGCCGGGATGTATTACAATTTGAGCGATAGTGAACATAATTATTTTCAGTCACGGTACAATCTTACAGACAATCTGTTTTTGACTCATTCCTATGGAAATAGTAATAGTCATTATATTTATCGTTATGATGGTCGGAGTGGAAAAAATAAGGATGCTATCGGAAAAGATGTTTTTTATGGAAATAATGATCATATGGTAGCTCTTCATTTTGATGATGATAGTTTCATGGGAAATATTTATTATCACAAAAGAGAATTAACCACAATAATATCGAGAACCAAAGTACCTCCGCATCCGGAAAAGGAGCCAACAGGGGTATATAACGCGAATGTGAGAGTCAAAGAAAATACATTGAATCAGGATAGAAGTATAGGGATGGATTTCTCTAAACGATGGAAAACAGTATCAGGATCTATTATGCTTGGTGCGGCTTTTCAAAGGGATATGGCACATGTGATAGAAAATGCGAAAAGAAAAAAAGCTGACAATAAGTATGAAAGAAATATGTATTCTCTTTACGGTCAATGGGTACAACATTTGACAAAAGAGACACAAATGGATGTGAATTTCCGTCAGACTTGGGTGAAAAAAGACAAAGCCGGAAATAAATATAATAAATTTACGCCGGAAGTGATTTTTTCTCATAATGTGAATGATAATGAGATGGTTTATGCAAAAGTAGGAAGGTCATTTATGATGCCGACCTTTAAACAGCTTTATGGTGGTGGTAAAACCATTGCATCGCCGGGACTTAAACCACAAACGGGGATGCATTATGAATTGGGATATAAGGCAAATGTGGGAAAAGGTTCATGGCGTGTAGCGTTATTTAAGTATGATATTAAAGATAGCTTGGAAGCACAGGTTCCTAAGGGAGAAGTAGAAAAAATCACATATACGAATGAAGATGTTAGAAATAAAGGTATTGAATGTGAATATAGGTATGTACCAAATGATCGGTTATCATGTTATGTGGGAGCTGTAATACAACATCCGGAAAAGCAGCAACGAGATAAAAATGGAAAAGTAGGTGCGTGGCATGATTATTATGGGAAACTGCAATTAAACGGGGGCATTACATATATTACGGGGAAATTGACGACAGCTTTTCACTTTTCTCACTTAGGAAAGCGAATTCGTGATGTTTCACCATATGAATCTTTTAAGGGTCAATGGTTTACCGATTTAAATTTCTCCTATCAAGCCAATAATGATTGTCGTTTATTTCTGAATATTGATAATGTTTTGAATAGACAAGACATTGTTTCTTCGTCTTCCTCCTCCTTCTATACATTAGGAAGAAACTTTATGGCAGGCGTAGATTATAAATTTTAAAATAATTTCATAGAAAAAAGGTAGATTGAATCAATCATCCGTCTGCCTTTTTTGTTTTGCTTTTTTTGTAAGTCATATAATGCCTTTCCATTATGAATAATGTAATGATTTGCGGTATATGGGATTGAAAGTAAGTGATGATATTATACGTGATTATAATAGTTTATAAGTAAAGTGAATAAAATCAAAGTGGTAACTAATAAAATATAGATAAGTAAAAATATAGTAACTTATGTAGACCATAATTAATTTGTATCGTATAATTATAAATGAGTGTAAAGAACACTGTTAATCATCTATCACTAAGTTAGTAAAGAGAGGAGATTTTTATGAAAAAGATTAAGTTGGGAGCTTTTTTATTATGTGCATTAGCTGCTACGGTATCGCAAAGTGAGGCGAAGGATGTATTTATGTTACCGGAAGTAGTCGTGACAGCAACTCACACAGAAAATACTTTAGAAAAAGTACCGGTAACGATGCAAGTTATTACACAAAAAGATATTAAACGATCCGGTGCATATGATTTACGAAGTCTTTTAAGACACGAAACAGGAATTATGTTAAAGACTGCCCTTCGTGGTGGCGGACACGAGGTAATGATTCGAGGCGTAGATAGTGATAAAACACTTATTTTGATAGACGGACGGCGAATGATTGATGAAGCCGATTCAAGTGGATTAGGGAATAAAAAAGGAATTGATAGAATTAACATTAATGAAATAGAACGAATTGAAATTGTAAAAGGACCATCCAGTGCGCTATACGGCTCTGATGCCATTGGTGGAGTTATTCATATTATTACGAAAAAATCTAAAGAGAAATCAACGACTATAGGTGCTACGAGAACAGAAACGGATGCTACCGGATGGTATCGTTTTGATTCGGGACGACAAGGAAATATATCAGCTACGGCGGATATTAAAGTGAATAAAACATTTAGGGATAAGATTGCAGAATATGAAAAGTCTAATAATTATGGAACGGATCAGAATTATGATTTTACCATGAATTATTTTATGGATGATGATAATTATTTTACGGCCTATTATAACTATTATAGTCGTCATGGACAGGGAGATAATGGAGATCCAAAGAAACCGTTGGTAAAAACCGATGGAATGCCCGGCGGAATGCCCGGAAAGGGTGGTAAGCCGAATGTAGGGAAGCCCGGTGGAATGGGTGGAATGAGTGGTAACTCGAATGCAGGGAAGTCCGGCGGAATGGGCGGAATGAGTGGTAACCCCAATGCAGGAATGCCCGGTGGAATGCCCGGAAAGGGTGGTAAGCCGAATGCAGGGATGCCCGGTGGTAATGACATGGGTATGAAGATGATGAAATGGAAAATGGAAGAGTATAAGGCGGTAAAAGACTTCTCTGACCATTATCAAAAACAGACATATGGTTTGTCATATAACGGGAAAAAAGAAAATTATACATGGCATATTCAAGCTTATGGTGGAACTTTTGACTGGTATGATGATTATGTAAGAAATGGGAGATTAGAAGATATTAATGAAAATCAAAATAAACTTTATGCCATAGAAGGTCAGACAACTATTATTGTAAATCCCGTACATCGTATCACTTTAGGCGGCGAATATGTGTACAACTTTGTAAAAGGTACGAATTTGGGGGAAAAGGGAAAAAATATTGAGAAATATAAAGATCTCATCACGGCGACACCGATGGGAGATGAATCCCATACGAAATACATGAGTGAAGAAAATATTTCTACTCGTGCAATATATTTACAAGATGAAATATCCATTGGGAAATTTTTCCTCGTACCGGCCGTTCGTTACGATTATCACTCTGTTTTTGGAGGTCATACCTCATGGAAATGGGGGATGACTTATATGCCTACGAAAGAATTACGAGTGAAGATGAATTATGGAGATGGATTTAAGGCTCCTTCTGTATGTCAGCTTTATTTTGATATTCGTCGTTTGATGGGACCGCAATATGTTACTGTTTATGGGAATCCCGATCTTAAACCCGAAAAGTCAAAGAACTTTGATATATCCGTAGAAATGAATAAAGGGCAGTGGAATACATCTTTAACTTATTTTGATAATCATATCGACAACCTTATTAAATCAGAAGCATTAGATGAAGTGAATCATATTTATCAATTCAAAAATATTAGTAAAGCTCATATCAAAGGCATCGAGCATGCTTTAGGATATCATATCAATGATTTTCTGGAATTTCGTGTAGCCACTACATGGACTACAGCGAAAGATGATATTTCCGGGGAATATCTTATGCAACGCCCGCGAATGACGCAACTCTATCAACTGATGTATAACGATGGGAAAGATAATGGATTCAATGCTACATTGTGGTGCGAACGCTATAGAGATTTTTATTATACCGGAGGAAGTCGCATGCATCCTGTGATTAGTAGAACCTCATATCATATTTTTGGATTAACGATGAGCCAAGGAATCAGTTCGGGAACGAGAATCTTTGGAACAATTGAAAATATTTTCGATAAAAAAGATTTGAATGCCGATATTGAAGGTCGATTCTGTACCATCGGATTTGAGCATAAATTCTGATATCATGATGGATTTTATAGAAAATAATATAAAGAAATACATAAGTGTATTTTGCTGTATTTTTTTGCTCATGCTTACCGGTTGCAGTATAAACAAGGAAATAAAAGAACCGGCAGCGGTGATAATAACAGATACAGCAGGGCATCAAGAAGCGATAAAAGAAATGCCGAAGAGAGTAGTTATATTAACCACTTCTTTGGCAGAAGTATACCATGAACTGGGAGGAGAAATAACAGGAATTGCTTGTGGGCCGGAATATGATAAACCTACTTATCTGGCTAATTCGGAATATGTAGGACTTCCCTATGCGATTAATATGGAAAAAGTCGTGGCCATTAAACCGGATATGGTGATCGGTTTGAACGCTTTACACAATCGTTATGCGTCGATATTGGAACAAAATAATATTCCCTATCTGTTTTTCAATTTTGCTACTTATGATGATGTGAAAAACACGATCCGTGCTCTTGCTCTTATAAAAGGGAACAAAGAAAATGGAGAAAGACTCATTTCTGATTTAGATAAACGAATGGAAGAAACGATAAAGAAATATCCAAAAACAGAAAAGACATATGCAGCTATTCATGGTACGGGTAGTGGAATTTCACTGGAAGTGAAGGGATCAATTGTTTGTGACGTAGCAGACAAATTAGGCTTTTTAAATGTATTTCCTGAACTTACGATGAAAGATATAGGAAATAAACCGCCCTTTAGTCTGGAAGAATTAGCGATGAAAAATCCCGATATCATTTTTTTCACTACCATGGCAAGACCGGGTATGGAGGAAACCATATTTGCCAATATCCTAATGACACAGCCGGCATGGAAAGAAATGAAAGCAGTAAAAAATCATCAAATTTATTTATTACCGCAAAATCTTTTTCTCTCCGGCCCGGGATTGAATTATCCCGATGCATTGGAATACATGGCTAAAAAAGTATGTGAAAAGTAAAATAAAAATACCGTTGATTCGTTAAAGGCATGCAAAAACTTTTAAGAAGAAGTCATGTACAATGAAATGAAAAAACAAAGTACAAAAAAAGACGTACAATCTATATAGAAAGTACGTCTTTTTGTATGACAAACTAAATATCATATCTTTGATATCGCTAAAAGCGTTTAGATAATTTTATCGCGCGCCACTTGAGATAGGCGGCTGTTGCTTCTTTTGGGGCGTCTTTTACTAATGCAAATTCACCTTTGGTTCGTTTGGTGATGTCCTTTGTGTCGATGTAGGGTTCAAACGTTTTATATAATTCCATTTTCATGATATCTTCTGCTAAACTCATAAGTTATCGCCTCCTGTTATGTTGTTTTCTTTATTATAGTAAAAAGAAATCGGAAAAATCTTCTGCGGATGGAAAGGTATTGTTATTCGTAATGAGAGAGAATATTTTTTAGAAAAGTAATATAACGTTCTTTTACCTGTTTTGGCGCGATGAGGCGGATATTATTTCCGTAGCGGGCTAAGGTGTAATAAAGGCCATCGTTGTCATAAACTTGGACAGTGGTTTCATATAAATCGGTTTTTTTATTGTGGGTAAAAATAATTGATTTTCCGAATTGTCTGCGGAGATAGCTTTGTATTTCTTTCGGACAGGCTAATTTTAATTTGATTAGTTGTGTGCCGCCCCAGAGGTCATTTGTACGTCTTATGTATCCTTGGATGTCTTCTTTGTGTTTTTCATTGGTAAGGCCTTCTATTTCATCCATTGGACGTGTAGGGATATGGGTGGGTTTAATGTTTACCATGCGTTCGATGCGATAGTGGATCGGGTTGTCATGGTTTTCGCTGGCGGCTATGAGGTAATATTCTTCATGCCATAAGATGAGGGCATAGGGGCTGACGGTGTAAATTTTGTTTTTGAGTTTGGCGTTCAGGCCGTCTGATTCTTTGTATTTAAATGTGATTTGTCGTTTTTTGATGATGGAGGTGAAGATAGTAGAAATTTTGTATTTGTTTTTGAAGTCTTCTGATTTGTAGTCACGATTGATTTTTGTTGTGTCTTTGATGAGATTTCTGCCGTTGACGGTTGTGGCTTTGAGTATTTGTTCAATGAGATGTTTGCTGTCTGTTAGAGTAAGGAAACGGGCAGCGGCAACGGAATCGGCAAGAATTTTCCATTGGTATTCTTCAAAAAGGGGGTCAAGCATAGCGAATCCGTCTTGGCGATTTCCTGAGGGGCGTAAGATGGGATAGCCTGCTTCTTCGAGGCTTGCTATGTCTTTGGCGATGGCTTTTCGTTCGGAGAGAATATCTGATTTTTTTAGTTTTTCTTGGATGTCCGGTATGGTGAGTCGATGATCTTCGTCGGTTTGCTTTAATATCTCCAACACTTTTAACAGTCGGATACGTGAATTGGTTTCTTTGTTTTGCATAAAGCCTCCTCCTTTGTTTTTATTTATCTTTATTATACACGAAATAGTGAAAAAACTAATGTGTAATGTTGTGTCATTTTTGGTATAACAGGAAAATAAATAATATGGTGCTGTATTTCTTTTTTCTTTCGTTCTTTTGTTTTATATACATAAGGGGGATAAACTGTTAAAATAGAGTAAAAGAAGGTGAGATTCATTGGTGGATGAAATATTAATGCAAAAGGCAGAGAGTCTGTATTATGAATGTCATTTGGACGAAGCATTTCCTTTATTTGAGAAATTGGCAGAGGACGGCTCCGGTCGGGCGATGTATTTTTTAGGGGAATATTATAATCATGGTTTGGGAAAAATCAGGAATCGTGATGAAAAGAGAAGTCATTTTTGGCATAAAAAGGGGCATATGGCGGGAGAGGTTTTGTGTTCGCTTAATTTAGCGTATGAGCTTCCGGAAGACTCGCCGACGCGGCAAAAGTTGTGCCATCTTTATTTATATGATGTGAATCGTTTGGCGGAAGCTGATGATGTGGCGGCTTGTCAGGAGCTGGGGGAAATGTATTTATATGGATTCGGTACATCAAAGGATTCTCGTCTTGCTTTATATTGGCTCGGGCAAGGGGCAGAACGGGGATTTTGGCGTTCGCTAAATGCTTTGGGAGATATGTATCGTTTAGGTGAGGAAATAGAAGATGATCCGTGGAAAGCTCTTTATTATTATCGGAAGGCGGAAAAGTTAGGGTCAAGGGAAGCTTGGACGTCTTTGGGTTTTATGTATTATGCCGGACATGGTGTGACACGAAATGAGGAGCGTGCTTTTACGTATTTCAAGAAGGCGGATGAGGCCGGAGATGTGAATGCTGCTTTTATGTTGGGGCAGTGCTATTTGGAAGGAGTTCATGTAAAAAAGGATAGTGAAAAAGGAATATTTTATTTAAAGGAAGCGGCGAAGCGTGGATCAGCTATGGCGATGTGGACGTTGGGAAAGTGTTACAGTCGTGGTTTTGGTGTTCCTATGGATGGCAAGGAGGCGTTTTCTCTTTATCAAAAAGCAGCGGATGAGGGGCTTAGTGCGGCTTATAATTCGTTGGGGAATTGTTATCGTTATGGAATCGGTATTTCAGAGGATAAAGGGAAGGCTATCGAGATGTATGAAAAGGCTTTTTCTGCAGGAAATTTAGAGGCGGCTGATGAGTTGGGAACGATGTATCTTGTGGGGAGTGAGATTCCGACAGATGCGCATAAAGCTTTTTTGTGGTATGAGAAAGGGGCTAAGGAGGATGATCCGGCATGCCAATATCATTTGGGTATTTGCTATCATCAGGGAATCGGTACGTCTGTGAGTGTTGAGCGTGCGTTGGAGTATTTATATCGCGCGTACGGCGGCGGTTATACGAGTGCTATGGAGTATGTGCGTGAAAATATGGGAATAGAAATTGGATAGTGTTTTATGAAAAAGGAGATCCGACGGGATCTTTTTTTGTGGGTTTTATTTCAGGGATGCTTAATTTATGTTTTTAAGTATATTGACAATAAAGCATTTAAAATTTTTTTGTTTCCATGTATAATATAAATAATGTACATGGAAGTACTGATTCAATTTATTGAAAGGGGATTTTTATTCTTTTCCGCTTTGGCGGAGGGGTGGTTTTCCGCCGGTTGAATCGGTGCTTTTTTATCTTATTGAAAGGTCGTGACAGGGGCAGAATGAAGGATTTGGTTCGTTTGGAGGGTGTTTCGAAGGTCTATGAGAATCATGTGGTTATTCCGCCGTTGGATTTGTCTATCCGCGATGGGGAGTTTTTGACGCTCTTGGGGCCGTCCGGTTGCGGGAAGACTACGATTCTTCGTATGATTGCCGGTTTGGAGTCGCCTTCGTCGGGTAGGATTGTTCTTGATGGTGAGGATATTACGTATTTGCCGCCGTATAAGCGGGATGTGAATACGGTGTTTCAGAACTATGCTCTTTTTCCGCATATGACGGTGGAGGAGAATATTTCTTTTGGGCTTCGTATGAAGGGCGTTCCTTCAGATGAGGCAAAGCGTCGTATTGATCGGGTTTTGTCTTTGATTCGTTTGGAAAATCTTCGAAAGAGGTATCCGTCACAAATGTCCGGCGGTCAGCAGCAGCGTGTGGCGATTGCTCGGGCTTTGGTGAATAATCCTAAAATTCTTCTTCTTGATGAACCTTTGGGGGCTTTGGATTATCAGCTTAGGAAAACGCTTCAGATTGAGCTTAAGGATTTGCAGGCGGAGCTTGGTGTTACGTTTGTTTTCGTCACTCATGATCAGGAAGAGGCTTTGACGATGAGTGATCGGATTGTGATTATAGATAATGGTGTGATTCAGCAAGATGATGTGCCGGATGTGGTGTATCATCGACCGATTAATTCTTTTGTGGCGGAGTTTACGGGGAGAGTAATTTTTTTGATATTCAGGGAAAGTGTTTGATGCTTCGGCCGGAGAAGTTAAATCTTTGTGCGGAAGATGATTTGTCGGGGTCTCATCCGGCGCCGCATTATTTTGGTACGGTGGATGATGTGATTTTTTATGGTACCATTGACAAGGTATTTATCAAGTTGGATGGTACGGGTCAGGAGGTACTGGCGTATCAGTATTTTGATGATGTCCGTCGCTGGCAGATTGATGAACGTGTGGGCATTTGGTGGTATAAGGAAGATGAGGTCGCGGTGGAGAGATGAATAGGTCCGGGAAATATGTAATCGCACCGCCGGTTTTGTGGCTACTTATTTTTTTTGTGGTTCCGCTTTTGATTGTGGTGGCGGTGTCTTTTGCTTCACGTACTGCTTATGGACAGGTGGTATTTCAGTGGACGTGGGGAAATTATGTCCGTTTGTTTGACGGGTTATATATTTCTATTTTTGGGAAAACTTTATTTTTCGCTGTGGTAACGACGGTATGTACTATTTTGCTCGGTTATCCTTTGGCGTATTATATTTCTTGTCTTCCTTCTCGTATTCGGGAAAAGGGGCTTCTTTTGTGTATGATCCCTTTTTGGATTAATTTCCTTATCCGTTCTTATGCTTGGGTAATTATTTTGCGTACGCAGGGGGTTTTGAATACGTTTCTTTTGAAGTGCGGGCTGATTTCTTCTCCTGTACAATTTTTGTATAATGACGCTGCCGTGTTTGTGGGAATGATTTATGCATTGCTTCCTTTCATGGTGCTTCCGGTGTATGTGTCTATCGAGCAGTTGGATAGAAGGTTGCTTGAGGCGGCGGCAGATTTGGGCGCTTCTCCTTTTACGGCTTTTTGTAAGGTGACTTTCCCTTTGACGTTACCCGGTATCGCAGCCGGAACGATTTTGGTTTTTATTTCTTCTTTGGGTATGTTTATTGTGCCGGATATTATGGGTGGTGCAAAAACGGCTCTTATCGGCAATGTGATTCAGAATCAATTCTTGTCTGCTCGTGACTGGCCGTTTGGCGCAGCACTTTCTATCGTTTTGGCGTTTTTGTCGTTGATTCTTATCGCTCTTTATATGAAGGCGATTCGCGTGGGGAAGGGGGCTACGTCTCATGCAAAATACTTGGCGTAGTCATGTGCTTTTGGCATATTCCTTGGCGGTGCTTGCCTTTCTTTATATTCCCATTTTCATTTTGGCGTTGTATTCCTTCAATGATTCTCGCTTGAATGCCGTCTGGACAGGGTTTACCGTGAAGTGGTATATGCATCTGTTTCAAAATCGTCATGTGTTGGATGCTTTGGTAAATACGCTTTTTATCGGTGTGATTTCTACGGTGGTGTCTACGATGTTGGGTACGATGGCAGCGATGGCACTTCATAAATATCGTTATAAATGTCAGAATGTTTTTGACGGTTTGATTTATTTACCTATTTTGATTCCGGAAATTGTGATGGGATTATCGCTCTTAATTTTATTTTCTCAATTCCATTTGGCTTTGGGACGCTTAAGTATCATTTTGTCACATATTACTTTTTGTTTGTCTTTTGTGGTTATCACAGTAGGTGCGCGTTTGGACGGCATGAAAGATGAATATGAAGAAGCGGCAGGGGATCTTTATGCTACGCCGTGGCAGTGCTTCCGTTATATTACGTTGCCGCTTATTATGCCCGGTGTGGTAGCCGGGGCTCTTATTTCTTTTACCCTTTCCATTGATGATTTTGTTATCAGTTTCTTTGTGGCAGGCCCTAATGCGACGACGTTGCCGCTTTATATTTATGCGATGGTGAAGAGGGGGATTTCACCGGAGATTAATGCGCTTTCGACACTTATGATTGTGGTGGAGGTAGTTTTGGTGCTTATGGCGGATTTTATTCGTATGCGTCATGATGATAAAAGAGAGTCTTTGGAGGAGGTAAAATGATGAAAAAAATAATGGCGTGCCTTTTGGCAGGGGTGTGTTTGCTGGCTGCCGGCTGCGGAAGTGATTCAACGCCTAAGCAGGAATTGAATATTTTCAGTTGGGCAGATAATTTTTCACCGGAAGTACTTTCTGATTTTGAAAAGAAATATAATTGTAAAATTAATTATGATGTGTTTGCCAATAATGAGGAGCTTTTGGCAAAAATTCAAGCCGGTGGTGCACAGTATGATGTGATTCAGCCGTCAGATTACATGGTGGCTACGATGACTAAGTTAGATTTGTTGGAAGACATGGATCGGAGCAAGATGCCGAATGTAGATGCGCTTATTCCGGCTCTTCAAGCGCCGCCTTATGATCCGACAGGACGTCATTCAGTGGTGTATACCTGGGGTGTCACAGGAATTGCGTATAATAAGAAATATGTGAAAGAAACGCCTACCTCATGGCAGGATTTATGGAAAGATGAATATACCGGTCGGGTGATTTTATTAAATGATAGTCGTGAAGTATTGGGAATGGCATTGAAAAAGCAGGGACATTCTGTGAATGCAAAAAGAGCGGATGAAGTTTATGATGCTGTTCGTGATTTGCGCATGTTGTCACCGAAACTTTTGGCGTATGATACGGATACCATTAAGCAAAAGTTTATCGCAGAAGATGCATGGATTGGCACGATGTGGTCGGGTGATGCCGCATTTGCTCACTATGATAATCCAAATATTTCCTTTGTCGTTCCGAAAGAGGGTGCTGTTATATGGGCGGATACGTTAGCGATACCAAAAGGAGCAAAGAATAAAGCGTTGGCGGAAGAATTTATTAACTATCTTTATGATCCGGAAGTATGTAAAGTGAATTATGAATATATCGGCTATAATGATCCTCGGGCGGATGCGGAGACGTATCATAGTGAGGAGTATAATGGGAATGAAATATTGAAGACGGCGCGAGATTATATCACGAAAGGTGAATGGATATTGGATATCGGTGATGCACTTCGCTATTATGATAGAGCGTGGACAGAACTGAAAACAGGGAAATAAAGAAAAAATCGGCAGAGAGACTATTTTCTGTCGATTTTTATTGATTATTGTATTTTAGTTATGTTTTTTGCATTTTCTATATCAAAATGGCAATAATGGTGAAATAGGCGAAAAATAGCTATTTCCTCATCATCGCCTGTGAGAATTCAAATTGTATCACCCGTTTTCATATAGTATAATAAGGAAACACAATGTTGTAATTTTTAGGAGGACGGAAATGAACTTGTCGTTGCAAATTTTTCTTTCCTTGGTATTGTCTGTTATTATCGGGCTATTTCTGGGAGAAGGAAGTATTGAATTTGTTAAACTGTGGGTAGCGCCCATAGGTACGATGTTTATCAATTTGATTAAGATGATGATTGTTCCGGTGATTTTGTGTTCGCTTATTGTCGGTATGACGGCTATGGGTGATATGAAAAAATTGGGACGCATCGGAATGAAAACGGTGGCATTTTATCTTTTTACCACAGCTGTTGCTATTGGAATTGGATTTGCTGTCGCAGGTTTAATTCATCCGGGGATAGGTATGGCTCTTCCCGGTGAAGCAGCGCCTAAAGTGAAGGAAGCACCGGCACTTATGCAAGTCTTTGTCGCTATGATTCCTACGAATCCTGTGATGTCCATGGCGAAAGCGGAGATCTTGCCGATTATTATTTTTGCTCTCTTTATTGGTGCAGGTATTATTTCCGTGGGAGGCACCAAAGCAAAACTTTTAATCAATATTTTTGATGCCGGAGCTGAAGTGTGCTATAAGGTGATTAATATGATTATGCACTTGGCGCCTATTGGAGTATTTTGCCTTTTACTTCCCGTAGTAGTACAAAATGGCCCTTCCGTGCTGCTCCCGCTTTTATCGGTTATTATTTGTATGGCCATTGGTAGTATCATTCATGCAGTATGCGTCTATTCCGCTATTTCCGGAACTATCGGACACATGAGTCCCATTAAGTTTTTCCGAGGAATGACAGAAGCCATTCTTATCGCCTTTACGACTTGTTCCTCTGCCGGGACACTTCCGGTGAATATGAAAAACATTCAAGAAAAGTTGGGTGTAAAACGAGACATCGCATCATTTATTCTTCCTTTAGGGGCAACGATTAATATGGACGGTACAGCGTTATATATGGGTATTTGTTCACTCTTCATTGCGAATGTGTATGGTGTCGCATTAACGCCGGATCAGATGATTCTCATCGTGCTTACCGGTACTTTAGCATCTATCGGCACAGCCGGCGTACCCGGAGCAGGACTCATTATGCTTGCCATGGTACTTCAGGCAGTGCAACTTCCGATGGAAGGCTTAGCCTTAGTGGCAGGAATTGACCGTGTGCTTGACATGTTCAGAACAACGTTAAATATCACCGGTGACGCTGCAGTGGCAGTAGCCATTGATGCCACAGAAAAGACAGTGCCGACAGAATTGGATATTCACGAATAAAAATGGAAAAGAAAAAGAATCCTCTCTACACCATAGAGGGGATTTTTGATTGTTTTTTTTCATTCATGCACTTATTATGAAATGATTTCGGGTAGTGGCGTTTCCTTTTTAACTATCAGGCGTTACTACTATTGACAGATAGCACAGGCGGCGAGTCTTATGACAATCAATTACTCGGGAAATTTTACTTGAGTGTTCATGACTAAAAAAGAAATGTAATATATTTTCCTATGAGTAAAAAATATTATACACAGAAAGGATTTTCTTTTATAATACAAATACACTAATTGGATGATGTATGGGGAAAAAGACAATCAGTCTGCCGAAGGAGTAACACTATCAGGCGTCGCAAGACACGAAACCGCATACGGACAGAACTCCGGAGAGAGTCGAAAGACCGCCGAAGGGGCAAGGGGTGACCCGAATCTCTCAGGCAAAAGGACGGAGCCGGTGATATTTTTCACGTCCCCGGCTCCCTCTGTGGAGTCGGTTTTATTTTGGACAAAGGAGGGCTTTATGTTACTTGATATACTCAATCGCATGGATGCCTTTGTATGGGGACCTTGGCTACTTATTTTGCTTGTCGGTACCGGTGTTTATCTATCTTTCCGCTTGGGGTTTTTACAATTTACCAAATTGCCTCGTGCTATCAGATTGATATTCTTTGCACGTAATCGTGGCGACGGAGATATTGATAGTTTCCGCGCCCTTTGCACAGCCTTGGCAGCCACAGTGGGGACAGGAAATATCGTGGGCGTAGCTACCGCCATTAAATTAGGCGGCCCCGGAGCCCTCTTCTGGATGTGGGTCGCTGCATTCTTTGGAATGGCGACAAAATATGCGGAAGGCTGTTTAGCAGTGAAATTTAGAGATGTAGATGAATATGGAAATATGGCAGGCGGCCCGATGTACTATATCGAAATGGGCTTGGGAAAGAAATGGAAACCCTTGGCGATGGCATTTGCCCTTTTCGGTACCATGACAGCCATGTTGGGGAACGGAACTACCACGCAAGTTAATGCAATTACTTCCTCATTGGAAGCATCACTGGGCATACCGATTTTACCCTCTGTATTCGTACTAACTGTTTTAGTGGCGATCATTACCTTTGGCGGTCTTCAATCCATAGCAAAAGCAGCAGAAAAAATCGTACCGGCTATGGCTGTATTATATTTCTTTATCACAGTAGCCCTTCTTGTGATATTTTACGAACGGATTCCGACAGCATTTATAGCTGTTATTGAAGGCGCATTCACCGGTACAGCAGCAGCAGGTGGTTTTGCCGGAGCCGGGATCATGCTTGCCATTCGGAGCGGTATCGCCAGAGGACTTTTCTCCAATGAATCCGGATTAGGATCAGCACCGATTGTAGCAGCAGCCGCAAAAACAAAATGGCCGGCGGAACAAGGTCTTATTTCCATGACAGGGACATTCATTGATACCATTATTATATGTACACTCACAGGACTCACCATCATCATTTCCGGCGCATGGCTTAGCGACCTGAACGGAGCGGCCCTCACACAAGCGGCCTTCAGCGAAGGACTGGGCTATATCGCGCCCCTTATTCTTACCGTGAGCCTGACACTCTTTGCTTTCACCACCATTTTAGGATGGAACTATTATGGCGAAAGATGCCTCGTATACCTCTTAGGCGTGAAAGCCATTAAACCGTATCGCGTGATGTACGTGATTATTATTGCCGGCAGTGCATTCCTTCAATTAGAAGAAATATGGGCGCTCGCCGATATTGTGAACGGTCTTATGGCGATTCCGAACCTTATTGCACTTTTAGGCCTATCCGGTATCGTTGTGACAGAAACAAAAAAATATTTCAAACATTTAGAAATACGAGATGCCAAACTTAAAGCCTACAAAGAAAGACACATCAAGCACATCAGAGAATACTGACAACAGACGCAGCGAACATGGCTGCGTTTTTTCTTTTCGGCAAAAATAATAATGAATTAATAGAGAAAACTTTGGTATAATAAAAAAAGAATATTATCGTAACAAGGGAGGATTTATGGAAAGTGATTCCGTTGGATGGGAACTACTGATTATTTTACTTTTAATTATAGGAAACGGCGTTTGTTCACTGGCAGAAATAGCCATTGTAGGCGTGCGAAAAAATCGACTACGTCAAATGGTGAAAGAAGGAAAACGAGGCGCGAAACAAGCCTTAGCTCTGGCTGAAAAGAAAGAAGAACTATTTTCTACCATACAAGTAGGAATTACATCTATCAGCATTGTGACCGGTATGTTTTCCGGTGCTGCCTTAGCCAAACCCTTAGCCGACATACTAAAAGACATACCGCAAGTGGGAACATATTTAGCACCCCTTAGCATGGTAATTGTCATGGCACTTGTGACCTACGCGGCACTCATTGTCGGCGAATTGGCACCTAAATGGATAGCCATTGCCATGCCCGAAAAAGCCGCCTGTTGGGTTGCGGCGCCGATGGTATTATTTTCCACCATTTGCAAACCCTTAGTCATGTTCAGCACATGGTCGACCAAAGTGGTCGTTGGACTCTTAGGCGTGAAAATGGGTCATGAAGCACCGGTATCCGAAGAAGAAATACGCGTCATGCTTATAGAAGGCGCTAAAAGTGGGACTATCGACAAAGAAGAACCCGAACTGATCAATCGCATCTTCCAACTTAACGACATTACGGCGGCAGATCGAATGACACCACGCACCCAATTAGTATGGATAGATTTAGACGACACCGAAGAAAATATTTGGAAAGACATCAACGAATCATCCCACTTCCGCTTACCCGTAGGAGATGGATCACTGGATAACTTCAAAGGGCTGGTAGATATGAGCGATATTCTCTTAGACCAACACACCTATCCGGACAAACCCATCAAAGCATCCATCATGGATACCGTATATAAACCGCTGTACATACCGGAAACCATCACACTCACACGCGTACTCAGCGCTTTCAAAACTGCCGGCGTACACGAAGCAGTAGTCATTGACGAATACGGCACATTATCAGGACTTATAACCCTTCACGACTGGCTCGAAGAAATCGTCGGAGACATGCCGGGCGACACAGAAGACGTAGTAGAAAAAAGAAATAAAATCATACGGCAAAGCGAACACGCATGGCTCGTAGATGGCGCACTTACTATTGATGACTTTCGTGAATATTTCCACATCGAAGAAGAACTGCCGGGCGAAGCAGAATCTTACTACAAAACAGTAGCCGGCTTTATTACATATCGCTTAGGATACATACCAAAAGAAACAGAAAAAGTCACCTACGAAAAATATACCTTTGAAGTAGTTGATTGCGACAATCGTCGAATAGATAAAGTATTGGTGACGGAAGGAACCTTCCGAGAAGGAGAAAACGATGAAAAAGGGTAAAACGCCGGAAGACCTATTGGCGAAAATCAAAAAAGAACTACAAGAAGACCGGGCATTTCTGCAAATTGCCCTATTAGACCCAGACCCGGACATTCGCGTAGCCGAAGAAGCACGCGTGCAAAATGTGCTGCAATTAGCCGAAATGATGGAAGATATCATTAAAGAAATACTCCCGCCGGAATTCATCAGTGACGAAAAAGTGCTGGAAAATGCCGATGAAGAAATACAAAAATTCAAGGAGACGTTAGGAGAAAAGACAGAAGAAATAGGGAAAGCCTGCGAAGAATATATAGAAGATGTCACCAATGACAAGAATGAAACCGAAGATCAAGGGAAAAAAGAGCACAATATTTATGTAGAATACGGAACACATACGCTCGGACAGTCAGAAAATAGGGAAAATATAGAAGGCGACTGGATCCTAAACGCTGACGGAGAAGAAGAGAAGGAAGAAAAGAAAGAAAAGAAATCGAAGAAAAAAGGAAAGAAAGACAAGAAGAATAAGAAAGATAAGAAAAAGAAAAAGGATAAGAAAAAATAAAAATTAAGAAGATCGTTTATATTTCCTGCAACGTCTCCACCCTGGCACGAGATATAGAACGCCTCACACAAAAAGGCTATATCCTGTAAAAAGTACAGCCCGTAGACATGTTCCCCCAAATCATGCACGTAGAATGCGTAGCATTAATGTCACGGATCGATGAAGGTGTGATATCTGAGTAAGGCTGTCTTGTGTTTACAAAAAGTTTCACTATGTATTTATCATGTTTTACAGTTATAAATTAAAAAAACTTCATTGATAAATACAGAAAAGGAGAAGAAATCAAAACACCAAAAGGAATTAAATCACATAATTTTAGAAGAATCGTACGGATTTGGTCTCGTTTAGAAGAGTTATATGGTTCGGAAATTCTATAACATAAACAAATGATAAATTGTAATGCTAAAGAAAAACTTGATTTTGTATCAAGGGTTAATAACGGTCAAAAAATGCGAAGTTCCCTTATTTTATCGGGGGGTTTCGTATTTTTAATTGTAAAAGACGGGATTATACCATAAGCAGGATACAATTTCTACAAATAACTTGACAAATATTGAATTATGATTTATTTTTAAATACAAATTCAGTATTGGAATAGAAAGAGGTGTGATATGGCACAAGTATTAAAAGAAGAAGTTAGAAATAGAATACTCGAAGCAGCAGAAAAAGTATTTTATAAAAAGGATTATAGAGGTGCCAAATTAACAGAAATTGCAAAAGAAGCAGATATTCCTGTGGCACTTATTTATACCTATTTCAAAAATAAGGCAGTTTTGTTTGATGCAGTAGTAAGTTCTGTTTATATAAACTTCGAGTCAGCTTTTAATGAGGAAGAATCTTTGGAAAAAGGTTCTGCTTCTGAAAGGTTTGATGAAGTTGGAGAAAATTATATTCATGAACTTTTAAAAGATCGTAAGAAGTTAATTATTTTAATGGATAAAAGCTCAGGTACAAAGCATACAGAAGCAAAACAAAAACTCATATCGCAAATGCAGGTTCATATTGAAGTAAGTTTAAAAAGACAATCGAAACAGGAATATGATCCAATGCTTGCCCATATTTTAGCCAGTAACTTTACAGAGGGACTTCTTGAAATAGCAAGGCATTATCAAAGTGAAAAGTGGGCAAAAGATATGCTAAAACTTATTGCAAAGTGTTATTACAAGGGAGTGGAATCATTGTAAGTTGATTTGATATTTAAATGCGATAAATTTAAATTTTTGGAGGAGATATTTTGAAGATATATAAAGATAAAGAAGAACTGAAATCTGAGATAAATAAAAGTTTTGAAAAGTATATTTCTGAATTTGATATTATTCCTGAATCTCTCAAAGATAAGAGAGTCCCTGAAGTTGACAGAACACCAGCAGAAAATCTTGCTTATCAACTCGGATGGACAACATTAGTTTTGAAATGGGAAAAAGATGAGAAAAACGGTTTTGAAGTAAAGACACCGTCGGATATGTTTAAATGGAATCAACTTGGAGAATTATATCAGTGGTTTACCGATACTTATGCTCATTTATCGATAGAAGAATTAAAGAAACGATTGAAAGAAAATATTATATCTATCTATACAATGATTGATACACTAAGTGAAGAAGAATTATTTCAACCGCATATGAGAAAATGGGCTGATGAAGCTACTAAAACAGCGACATGGGAAGTTTATAAGTTTATTCATGTTAATACGGTTGCCCCTTTTGGAACGTTTAGAACTAAGATTAGAAAATGGAAAAAGATTGTGCTATAATTTTTGATTTGCTGATACAGTAATTTAAAAAAATATAGTGATCGGATAAAATAGACTTTGCGTAATCAGCAAAGTCTTACTTTAAACCTTAATACTGAATTAAAATTCAATATTATTCAATTTTGAAAGGAGAGTTGTTCATGCCGGAAAAAGAATTAAGAAAAAAAGTGATTGGGAAAAACGGTTTATCCAATTCACTTCTTGCTTTAAAAATAGTATTTGATTTGATACCACAAATCTTACTCGTATATTTGATTAGTTCTTTAATTACAAACAATATTAACGAAGGTAATTTAAAGTATATATTTTTGGGAATCTTTATATCGTTTGTATTAAAAGGAGTGTTTTATTATTTTGCAACAAAGGTTGCCCATGAGAAAGCATACGAAAAATTAACAGAACTTAGGTTAGATATTATCGGTCATCTGAAAAAACTAAGTTTGGGATTCTTTAAAGAACATAATACAGGAGAGCTTACCAACATTGTCCAACATGATGTAGAACAAGTGGAAGTATATCTTGCTCATGGTCTCCCTGAAATAATGTCAGTTACACTTCTGCCTACCATTATTTTTGTAGCTATGATTTTTGTGGATTGGCGTCTTGCTCTTGGGATGATTGCCGGAGTTCCACTCATGTATTTGGTAAAAGTTCTTTCACAGAAAACAATGGATAAAAACTTTGCGATTTACTTCAATCATGAAAACAGAATGAGAGAAGAGCTAATGGAATATGTAAAAAATATTTCTGTGATTAAGGCTTTTGCTAAAGAAGAGGAAATTAGTGAAAGAACATTAAAAACGGCAAGAGAATATATTTACTGGGTTAAAAAGAGCATGGGGATGGTTACAATTCCAATGGGACTCATTGACATATTTATGGAAATTGGAGTGGTTATTGTCATGATTTTGGGAAGTATATTTCTTTACTATGGAAATATTACAACCCCTAATTTTATACTTGCCATTATTTTATCGTCTGCTTTTACTGCATCTATAAGTAAGACGGCTACATTGCAACATTTTTCTATTGTGTTTAAGGAAGCACTAAAGGCGATTGGAAAAGTTTTAACAGTTCCGCTTCCAAAGAAAAAGACAGAACAAGGTTTAGAATTTGGAAATATAGAATTTAAAGATGTGAATTTTGCATACGGAAAAGATAGCTTTGAGCTTAAAAATATCAATTTGAATTTTAAGAAAAATAGTTTGAACGCCTTTGTAGGAGCAAGTGGTTGTGGGAAAAGTACTGTATCTAATTTGCTTATGGGATTTTGGGATGCAGATGAAGGACAAATACTGATAAATGGAAAAGATATAAAAGAATATAGTCAAGAAAATATCTCAATGCTGATTGGTAGTGTGCAACAAGAAGTTATCCTTTTTGATTTAAGTATTTTTGAAAATATAGCAATTGGAAAACTAAATGCAACAAAAGAAGAAGTCATAGAAGCAGCTAAAAAAGCAAGATGCCATGATTTTATTTCTGCTTTACCAAATGGATATGAAACACGAGTAGGTGAAATGGGAGTTAAGTTATCCGGTGGAGAAAAACAAAGAATCTCCATAGCAAGAATGATACTGAAAAATGCACCGATTTTAATATTAGATGAGGCGATGGCAGCTGTTGATAGTGAAAATGAAAGGCTAATCGGTGAAGCGATTGATGATTTAAGTAAGGATAAAACCATCATTACAATTGCTCATCATCTAAATACGATTAGAGATTCAGACCAAATTATAGTTATGGATAAGGGTGTTGTTCTTGATGCAGGAAACCATGAAGAGCTGATGAAGAGATGTGAGTTCTATAAGGATATGGTTGAAGCACAGAACAAAGTAGATAGATGGAATTTGAAAGAGGTGGTAACAGAAAATGTTTAGAGAAATGCTAAAACTACTTACAAAAACCGGGAAGAGAGATTTGATTATATCAAGTGTATTCTTTGCCCTTTATGGACTAAGCTCCATAGCCATGATTGTTATCGTATTTTCTATACTGTTCCAAATCTTTGATGGAACGAGCTTAGCAAGCTTATATAAATATTTTATTGCTATTGGATTACTTGTAGTCTTCAAAGGTATTTGTAATATGGTCGCAGATATGAAAAAGCATAGTGCAGGTTTTGATATTGTTCAGCAAATCAGAGAACGCATGATTATTAAATTGAAAAAATTCAGCTTGGGATTTTATACCAATGAAAGACTGGGTGAGATCAATACAATTTTACACAAAGATGTTGATAATATGTCCCTTGTTGTAGGACATATGTGGTCAAGAATGTTTGGTGATTTTTTGATAGGTGCAGTCGTATTTGTTGGTCTTGCAAGTATTGATTTAAAACTTGCTATTCTAATGGCTGTATCTGTTCCGATTGCACTTATCTTTCTATATCTGACAATTAAGCAATCTGAAAAAATAGAGAATCAGAATAACTCAGCACTGCTTGATATGGTTAGCCTATTTGTTGAATATGTGAGAGGAATACCTGTACTAAAGAGTTTTTCAAACAATAAGAGCTTGGATAATGAGCTTATGAATAAGACAAAAAAGTTTGGAGAAACAAGCAAAGCAGCTTCAAGATTCAAGGCAAAACAATTATCCATATTTGGTTTTTTGCTGGATATTGGATATTTGGTTCTTTTAATTGCAGGAGCAATATTTGTTGTAAAGGGAAATCTTGATGTACTTTATTTTATTATCTTTGCGGTAATCTCAAAAGAGTTTTATAAGCCATTCGCTTCTATGGAACAACACTATATGTACTATGTTTCAGCGGTAGATAGTTACGAAAGACTCTCAAGAATTTTATATGCAGATGTAATCTCGGATAAAGTGAATGGAATTGTTCCGAAAGATAATGATATAGCTTTTGAAAACATAGATTTTTCCTATGAAAAAGATGAATTTAAAATGGAAAAATTGAGCTTTTCTATTGCTGAAAAAACAATGACAGCTTTAGTTGGAGAATCAGGTAGTGGAAAGACTACTATAACCAATTTGCTTTTAAGATTTTATGATGTGCATAAAGGAAAAATTACACTCGGAGGAACTGATATAAGGGATATTCCTTATGATGAGCTTTTAGATCGTATCAGTATTGTCATGCAAAATGTTCAGCTGTTTGATAATACCATTGAAGAAAACATCAAGGTAGGTAAAAAAGGAGCAACGAAAGAAGAAATCATTGAAGCTGCAAAGAAAGCAAGGATACATGATTTCATTATGAGTTTACTAAAAGGTTATGAAACTGATATTGGAGAAAATGGTGGAATTTTATCAGGTGGACAAAGACAAAGAATATCTATTGCAAGAGCTTTTCTAAAGGATGCACCCATTTTAATTCTTGATGAAATGACAAGTAATGTTGATCCTGTAAATGAATCTTTGATACAAGATGCCATTACAGAACTCGCAAAGAATAGAACTGTACTTGTAGTGGCTCATCATTTAAAAACCATTCAAAAAGCTGACCAAATTCTCGTATTTCAAAAAGGTAATTTACTTGAAAAAGGAAAGCATGGGGAACTTCTTGATAAAAATGGTTACTACACAAAATTATGGAAAGCTCAGTACGAGGTATAATCATGATTTTGTTAAAAGATGTTTCTTATGAATGGGAAGATGGATGAACTGCTTTAAAAAATATCAATTTTGAAATTAAGAAAGGTGGATTTATTTTAGCTTTAGGGAAAAGTGGACGTGGTAAAAGCACTCTTGGAAATGTAATGAATGGTCTTATTTTGCTACTTGAATAAAAAATAGCCAAATACTTGAATAAAAAATAGACAAACCTAAGGACAAGATATGCTATAATCGGGATAAGAAGGAATTTTCATGGGAGGGTTGTAGGGAAATGATTGAACTATTGCCGGAAAATGATCCCGTTTCAGCGTTGAGATTTCTTTTACTTGAAGCAGTGAATCGGGAAGTCAGTGATATTCATATTGAACCGATGGATAGAGATTGCCGTGTTCGTTTTCGTATCGGCGGGGATTTATCGGAGTGTTTTCATTTTTCTCAAAGCTTGATGAAGGGCCTTCAGGTGCGTATTAAGGTTGTGGCAGGAATGGATATTGGCGAGTCACGTCGTCCGCAGGACGGGAGTTTTTCCCGTGTATTTAGCGGACGACTTTTTGATTTTCGGGTATCTTTTTTGCCTACGATTTATGGAGAATCTATTGTCATTCGTGTGCTTTCCGGACATATTGATTTTATCGAGGAGAATCGACTGGGCATGACGGAGGAGCAGGAATTTCTTTTTCGGCAAGTTTTGGCAAATAAAAGTGGGCTTGTGTTAGCTTGCGGGCCTACGGGAAGTGGGAAAACGTCTACGTTATATGCGGCGCTTCGTTTGGTGTCGACTCCAAAGGTGAAGGTGATTTCTATTGAAGATCCTGTGGAATATCACATGGCAGGAGTGACGCAAGTGGAGGTGAATGAAAAGAGCGGATTGACATTTGCTAAGGGTTTGCGTGCGGTGGTGCGGCAAGATCCGGATATTTTGATGGTGGGTGAAATACGAGATAGGGAAACGGCAGATATAGCCATAGAAGCAGCGCTTACCGGGCATTTGGTTTTGTCATCTCTTCATACGGCTTCGGTGGCTGCGGCGGCTGTTAGACTTCAGGATATGGGCATACCGGCGTATTTATTGGCTTCAGCTTTATCACTTGTCATGGCGCAACGGTTAGTGCGTGATATTTCCTCGGTAGAAAAAAGGGGAATATTTATTACGAAAGAAATTCAGAGGAAATTATTTCTCCCAGAAGCGTTTATCGGGAAAAAGGGATATCAATGTGTGGGAGATGCGCCCATGAAACGTCGGGGAATTTTTGAGATGCTTGCGATGAACGACGTGGAGAAAAAGGGGATATATGAAGGAAAAAGTGAAGGGGAATTAACGGAATTAATGCAGAGGCTTGGTCATAGAACGTTGAAGGAATTAGCGGTCGATGCAATGGAAAAGGGAGAAATATCCATGAGCGAAGCGGCTGTTGTGTACGAAAATGGGTGACTTATGATAAAAGAAATAGTAGATACTTATCCGCATATGACGGATATACACATGACTGAAGGGGAAAAAGTGGTTATTCGGGTGAATGGCATTCTTCAAAGGATAGATGAAGAGACGTCGCCTGATTTTTTTGGTGAATTATTGGATAAATATAGGGAAAAAGGAAAATATGAAATAAACCATACTCTTGATGTGAGCGGCGCGGTAGGGAAAAAGCGATTGCGTTTACATTTTTACGAAGAAGCCGGGAAAAGGGCATTGGCTATTCGCGTACTTCCGGATGTATCGGAATTGCCGTATGATCCGGATTCCGTATGGTTGGAAGAGTTAGGGCGATTACCATCAGGACTTGTTTTGATATCCGGCACGGCAGGAAGTGGAAAAAGTACCACATTGGCGCGTATTATTTCATCTATTAACCAAAATCGAGCTTGTCATATCATCACGATGGAAGACCCGGTGGAATATATATTTCCTCAAAGCAAAGCGCTCATTCATCAAAAAACAGTGGGCAAGGATGTAGAAAGTTTTGCCGAAGCTGTCAGGGATGCCATGAGAGAAGATCCGGACGTGCTTATGATAGGGGAAATGCGTGATGCTGCAACGATGAAAGCCGCTCTGATGGCGGCGGAAACCGGGCATTTAGTTTTTGCTACTGTGCATAATCGCAAAGTGTCAGAAGCTGTGGGGCGCATCGTACATTCTTTTCCCACGGGCGAAGAAAGCGAAATGCGTCAAGTATTGGCATCCGTGCTTCGCGTTATTATAGCGCAAACCCTTTGGCGGCATGACGAAAAAACCGTGCTGCTTAGAGAAATACTTACCAATTCACCGGCAGTGGCAAACCTTATTCGCACCGGCAAAGAAGAACAACTATCCTCATACATGGAAACAGGAAATAAATACATGCGGACATTCAAACAAGCCGTTTATCGAATACAAGATGTGACAACCGAAGAACAAAATGACATGCTTCATCACATAGGACAATAAAATGAAAGAAAAAATAAAAAAACCGAAAACGAAAGACATCGCTCTTTTTGCTAAAGAATGGGCAGCACTGCTCAATGCCGGAATACCTGCCACAGATGGACTTCGTTTACTTTCAAAAAGAAAAAATAGACAATTTATCACAAAAGCACTCAAAAAAACAGAAGAAGGACACACACCGGCACAAAGTTTTACAGAAACAGCCCTTCTTCCGCCCTTTTTTTGTGCACTCCTTCGTATCGGAGAATTAGCCGGCACACTTCCAAACGAATTAGAATTAGCCTTCCGCTATTATGAACAAGAACAAGAAATCAGAGAAAAAATAAAAACCGCAAGCTATTATCCGGCCGGTCTTTTCATATTTCTTATCTTTATTACCCTATTTTTCCTCTTTTTCGTGATTCCCTCCTTTGCAGAACTACTAAAAGAAATGGATATCCCCCTACCGCTCATTACAGAAATCATTCTTTCGATCGCGCTATTTCTAAAAGCCCATGGCATATTAGTCCTACTCATGCTACTTCTCGGAATGACAGCCACTACATGGTACTTCAAAAAAGATGGCGGAAAAAACCGAGACAACCTGCTCTTTAAAAGCAAAATCATGAAAAAACTTTATTTGATACGCTTCCAATTAGCACTATCATCACTTCTGGACAGCGGAATCGTCCTGACAGAAGCCTTAGACGAAGTGGCGGGAGTGGTAGGAAATAGAAACGCTCGAAGATGCATTATGCATTTTTCCAAAGAACTGCGAAACGGTCGGGACTTTGACAAAATATTACAAGATAATATATGGACAAAAGACGACATGGCAGGCATTGTAGAAATAGGTATGAAAAGCGGACAATTGGCCTATTTCCTTAGATACAACGGCGAAAGACTGATGAAAGAACAAAGCGAAAACCTGAAACGACTACAAAAACTCATCGAGCCCGCCATGATTATCATCATCGGACTTATGACGGCGGCATTACTTTTTTCCATGCTCATTCCGGTATTTCAAGCCGTAGGAAATATACAATAAAGATATTGTATAAAATAAAAAAAGAGATAAAACAATACTTGCCGATTAATGACTATATTTTCTCAAAAAAATACAAAAAAATAGTTTGACAAAAGAAAGAGTACATGCT
>KQ960828.1:243710-249827 GCA_001553355.1 Veillonellaceae bacterium DNF00626 | reverse complement strand
AGCAACGAACTTGAAAGGTGCTATCATAGACAGTAGAGCCAAAGACGAAAACAAAAACACACTCACCACCAATAGCCTACATACAGAAAACATCATAAATGAAGAAACTTTAAACAACCAAGACATAGGAGCAGGATACCACGAAGGAGAAGGAACAAAGAGAAACGAAGAAAAACTGACACCCATGATACCTATTTCCATAGACAAAAACAAAAAGAGTATCACCTATGCAGGCATACAAAAAGGAAAACTCATCATCAAAGGAAACCAAAACTACAGCGTAGACAAAGTCAATAGAAATACCCAAGACACCTTAAACGCCTTAGAAAACACTTTAGATTTAAAAGATATAGAAGAAAAGAAACGACTAAGCGAACTATTTGCAAAATACGCCAATGGATACGTACATGACATCAGTAAAGAAAAAGGATGGAAAGAAGGGAGCGAAGAAAAAGTCATCCTACACGCCATCATAGGTGGCATTACAGCAAAAATAGGAAACGGCAATTACCAAGCCGGCGCATTTTCAGGTGCGGTGAATGAATTCATGAACGGCGCTATTGCGAAATACGAAGCAAAAACGGGCAAACCGATAGACCCGGCAACTCATCAATGGCTAAGCGTTGCCGTAGGAGCTATAGTTAACCAAGCAGCAGGCATGAGTATGCAAACGGGAGCCGCCGAAGCGGTGTACGGGACGAAGTGGAATTATTTAACAGCATTGCCACCGGAAAATATTTTAAAGAAGTTTGTTAAGGAAGAAACGATATCAGATCAATCTATAAGTGAAAAGGAAATACAGCAAATTCTCAAGGCACTTTATTCGGCATGGAATGATATGTATAATCCTTCAAATAAAGATATTCAATTTGATTTAAACTCGGTTCAAGAGGGCGTTTTTATTGATAGTTTAAAAGCACAGGGGATTAATGACAAAGCATCAAGGGAAATTCTGAAAAGATGTAAACAATATGCTATAAGACAGTTTATTCACTCTTTTAATGTATATCGATTGCCTGAAGTTTTTGTTAATGCGAGACGGCAATCCTTTAATGTGGCTCATGTTTTATCTGCTAACAGTGCAGATGCTATATATATGATTTGGATTCCGGCCGGTACAAAGATTTCATCTGAAACAAAAGAGACCGGTAAATATCGTGTTGGACATGCAGTTATAGTACAAGGTGGAAAAGCAATTGGATTTGGTCCATATAATGGAAATATAGGGAAATCACAAAATGGAGGTGTTCATGTAGAAGATGCAAGATATATCATGGATTTAGTTTCACAGGGGAAAGCAACTATTAGAGATGTAAAATATGGATATGAAGCAGAGAAAACAGGAAAACGAATAAATAGTTTTATTTACAAACATCATGTACATATTAAAGAAGGGGATATAACTTTAATAACGTTAGATCGCTCCTCAGGATATCAAAAATATGGAGGGAAAGCTTGGCTATTTTCGAATAACTGTATTAACTTTGCGAATGATTTATTTGAACCGTCACATCCTATGCCAACTTATCTTGAATTTGGTTATGGCCCCGGAAAATATATTGATTATAGTGATGAATATAGTCATAAACCGGATTAATAAGGAGTGTAACATGAAGGTTGTATTTTATGTGTGGTTAATTTTATTTTGGGCGATGCTTGTTTTATCCTCTATTGGGGCGGGGGCTTATGGTTTGAATTTAATTCCAATGGTAGTGACTGTTATGTTATATATAGCGGTTAATGTGGGGATTTGTATATTTGTATTTATTTATGCGATATATTTGTTGGGGGCATTCAATGAGAAAGACTGAATCTATTTTGCAAATTGTAATGTTCTCTCTTTTTTCCGGATTATTATTATATGGTGGTTTATATTGGATAACAGGTAGATGCTCCATTATGGACGGCGTGAGGACACAGATAGTTTCACATATGGAGTTGAATTATTGCTTATTATATTTTTTGTTAATTATTTTTGAATGGTTACGAAGATATCATAGGGTTACTTTTTCACCAACAAAGATAGAAAAATTTACAGGTTCCAGATTGATTACTTGGGCGTTTCTTTTAGTTGTGCTTTGGATTGCACAAATTCCCGGAGAAGTTGCTTTATTTTCTACAATATTTATATATATACCCGATTTTCCTATAAACTCAACTGATGAGGATAGATGTAAACGGTGGGTTGCTCGGTGTGCATCATTAGTATTTTTTGCTGTGTTATGGGAAGTATTATTAGGGTCTCGCAAATTGCAAAATTGCTGGTATCAAATAGTAATAAATAACTTGGAGGGAGTTACAGATACGTTTTGTTTTAGTGGAGCGTTTTATATATCAGTGTGCGTAGCAGTTGTTCTACTTTGTTTTACAAATCAAGTGTATTCATGGTGGATAAAAAGAGAGATAGTGTGGTCTAATATGATACGGTTGCGAAACGAAACAGGTGTTTTTGCAGGAATGCTTGCTGTTGTTATCGTATTATCCGATTCTTGTTTGCGTGGAGAGGGGTATTTAATGGCAATAGCTCCAATCATCATTTACTTTGCATTATATTTGCCTTTGTATGAAAATATAAGAATTAACGGAGTAAAGAGAGTAGAATATTTGCATTTGTACGGGGCAGTACTTTTGAATCGTTTGTCAATTGTTTTTACTACAGTTATATTATTATTTGGTGTTCAATATTCCACTTGGACTTGGCGTGAATTTGTAATATCTGTATTACCGTGGTTAAAAGATGGGACTGTTATGGATTTTTCTGAGTTGAGTGTGTTTTCTCTTGGATGGTTTTATTATATTGGGGCTATTTTGTTTCGTGGGATAGAAAGAGGGACGCTGTATATAGAGCCTGTGATGAAATATATTTTTTCAACATCGGTGATGTTGTTTTTGTTGTTATTTTTCATTACGTTTGAAATTTGTTACCGTAAAAAAAGTTATTACCCCATGTATATAGAAAAAGTTGTGCAATATATTTCTTACGTTTCTTTTTCATTTGTATTTTATATGGGGCAATATTTATTGTATGAATATTTAGATGAATGCTTCCCTTATATCGGACATGTGATAGTATTAGTTTTAAATATAGGTCTATTATGGTGGATAAATTATAAATATTTTCGTTATAAGTACAAATCTAAGGATTTTATATTTATAAAATGATCTAGTTAAGATTCTTGTCTGGATATAGATGATACCATATACTTACTTAATCGTTTGGAGAAGTAAGTGGATATAACTATAATAAAGAAAAAGAGAAACACATGCTTCATAAAGGAGGTATGCTACTGGGTGAAGTGCTGATTTGGGAGAAACTGGTTTTGGTTAAAGATGTGATGAATAAAGTAGCAAAATATTATTTTGTGAATTTTATATATGATGATTATGTAGGGTTAAGAGGAAATATGCAAATATTGTTAGATAAATTACAACCTAAGAGTAAATTTGGAATAGGGGAATCAGTAGTAGAAAACGTGACCGCAGAAAAAGCCAATATGGTTCCGGAACTGTTAATGAAAGAGAAATATATAGTTTCTCCGACTTTAAAAGGAGTCGTTAAGGCTGGTGGAGTCGGTATATTTATGACCGGTGCTGATATGGTAGATGCTTATAAAAAGTATAGTGGGAAAGAATTGATTATTGCTGAGAGCCTTAATTTATTGCCGGTTGCTGGTGCTTTTATAGGGGGAATATTTGGAGGAGGCACACCGATTAGTTTTTTGGCTGGAGCAGGAGGTGCTACTATTGGAGATATTGGAAAATATTATTTTTTGAAAGGTAGATTAACAGATAGACAAAAAGAAATAGATAGAGCAGTAAAAGAATTCATGGGGAATAAAGTATGATTAACATCGGTAGTGTCAATCAATCAGATATGGCAGGATTCCTGATATTACTGCTACTTTTCGTTCTACTGCTATTTTGTACAATAAATTATTACATAAATCTTCCTAAGGAAATAAAAGAAGTAAAGGGATTTATTTTGGGTCAGTTTAGCGGTTTTATTGCATTGCTGATAGCAACGTTTGTAGCTATTATTGAAATTTTATTTCAAACATCAGGATTAGCTACAACTTTATCATTTATATTATTTTGTGCTTCAGCAAGTGGAGTGGCATATGGAAATCAGATATTATTAAAGAATAAAGATAAAGTTCACTTGTCAGAAGAAGAAGTCGACAGACGAAAAGCGCTTATACCTTGGCAATATGGTGCTTCTATATTTACCACAGTGCTTTGTTTAGTGCTGTTGTTTATTTAGTTAAGAACACAAAATAAAAGCCGGAAGAGATATTATTTCCTCACCGGACACAACACTAAGCAAGACAGAATACAGCAAAACCTTCGACGGAAGTGGTATAGGATTTGGCGGAGGCTTCTTAGGCATACGCATCGGATCATGGAATGAAAAACACGATAGCACTGCCGAAAAAGAAGAGGCTGTATCGACAACCATTACATCAACCCACGGAACGGTAGACCTTGATGCTGAAGGGAAAATCCACGCTACTACCACATACATTTACGGGCGAGATGGCGTGACACTTACCGGTGCAAATATCATACTGGACGGTACTACTACGAAGAGTCGATATACACAAACAGACGCCTACCAATTTGACGGATTGACCATAGGAATAGGAGGACAAACCATGCACCAACTGCAAGATGCCTATGTCTTTGGAAACAACGCCTTCAAAGTAAGAGACAAAAGACTCAAACTCTTAGAAGGAAAAGAAACCATAGACACCTTAAAAAATATTAAAGACAGATGGAACAAGTACGAAGACAAAGATCTCACGCTCACCGTAGCTGTCACTCATAGTAAGGGAAAACAAGGCTATGATAACCTAATCATAAGACATGAAGGGGGTGGTATTGAAAGTGAAGGGAATATTACCCTTAATCTTAAAGACAGCAAAAATGGAGAAGTGAAATTCATTGGTCAAACACTTAAAGGAAAACAAATTTATGTCAATACATATAACTTAACTATAGACGCAGGAAAAACAGAAAATTATACAAACGAAACAAATCATAACG
Organism: Veillonellaceae bacterium DNF00626; assembly: GCA_001553355.1. Taxonomy (GTDB): domain Bacteria; phylum Bacillota; class Negativicutes; order Veillonellales; family Dialisteraceae; genus Dialister. The sequence continues at coordinate 244,784 of KQ960828.1, read as the reverse complement.
AAACCATAGAAGTAGGCGGAGAGATAGGTAAAAGTGGCACATTCATGCCCACCATCGGATACAGCGAAGCCAAAGGGCAAACAGAAGAACAGCATATTTCCTATACACCTACTGTTATCAACGGAGACCATATCACCATCAAAGCCGGTGGAAATATTCACATCAAAGGAAGTCAAATTGCAGGGAAGAAAATAAACATAGAAGCAAAGAAAAACCTTACTATAGAAAGTAACCAAGAAAGCTACACCTATAAAAACAAAAACGCAGGAATAGGAATAAACGTAGGCGTGAAAACGGTAAGTGGAGAAGTGACCAGATGCATCAATTTCAATTTCTTTATCAGAAGCTGAATATATTGGGGATCTTACATGGTGATGGGAAATGAAGAATGTTCGCAAAGGGATTATTCTAATATTAATTTTATATATGGGTTTAGTAATCATAGGGTTATTAGTTAACTTTATTTATATGATAGGATGTAAAGAACAAGCTGAAGCACGATTTCGAACATTAGAAAGTGTGTATTTGCAAGAAATCGAAGTACCGAATGGAGCTTATGTATATGATGAAAAAAGAAGTGCAAATTCACTAAAATTATCTATAACAAAATATGTTAGAACAAATATGTCTAAAGAGAAGATAGATAGTTTTTTTATGAAACAAGCAAAAGAAAAACATTGGGATGTAGGGAAATGGGGACACACATCAAATTTAAGAAGTTATTATGTGTTAAAAAATCTTTATTGGATAACGATAGAATATAATGAAAATAAGATTATTATAACAGTATCTTTTAATGATATATATCAGAAGTTTTAATATTATTTTACTGTATCTCAAAAGAGTTATTATAGACAGCAGAGCTAAAGACGAAAACAAAAACACACTCACCACAAATAGCATACATACAGAAAACATCATAAATGAAGAGAGTCTAAGCAATCAAGACATAGGAGCAGGATATCACGAAAGAGAAGGAACAAAGAGAAACGAAGAAAAACTGACACCTATGATATCTATTTCCATAGACAAAAATAAAAGAAGAGTCGATATACACAAACAGACGCCTACCAA
>KQ960828.1:5667-243610 GCA_001553355.1 Veillonellaceae bacterium DNF00626 | reverse complement strand
ATATACACAAACAGACGCCTACCAATTTGACGGACTGACCATAGGAATAGGAGGATAAAATATGTATCAATTGCAAGAGGCCTACGTCTTTGGACATAACGCCTTCAAAGCAAGAGATAAAAGACTCAAATTTTTATAAGAAAAAGAAAATATATAGTTGGTGGAGCAAAAAATTGAGAGATTTTTGGCTATAGAATACGCATATAAATAGACAAAAGGTGGAATTTACTGTATGATAAGGAAATGAAAAGTGGTGATTAAATGAGTAAAAAAGAGAGAGTGCATGAGTTTCTCTTGGAACATCAACTGGATGGATTTTTTATCGCAAAGGATGAAAATTGTCGGTACTTAAGTGAGTTTACCGGTTCTGACAGTTATTTGTTCCTTACTAAGCATGAATTATATTTTTTTACGGATAGTCGATATACGGAACAAGCTAAGGTGGAAGTTGTCGATTTTCAGGTGGTGAATCACGAGGGGAAATTAGTTGAAAAGATAAGTGAGATAGCTCGTCGTGAGAAAATGCAAAAAATTGGCGTAGAGGCAGGGTTTAGTTATAAGAATTATTTGATGTTTAAGAAAATGCTACCTGAAGTAGAGTTTGTTTTTTCTGATATTGATCAAATGAGACAAATTAAATCTGCCGAGGAATTGGATTGCATGCGTGAGGTGTGTCGTATCTCTGATGTGGGTTTTGAGCGGACATTGTCGCACATTAAAGCCGGTATGACTGAAGCAGAGGCACGAACGATTTTGGAATGTGCTATGTTGGAAGCCGGTTCGGAAGGGAAATCTTTTGATACGATTGTGGCATCCGGTATACGATCTGCTTATCCTCATGGAATAGCGACAGATAAAGTGATTGAGGATGGTGATTTGGTTACTTTTGACTTTGGCGCTATTTATAGAGGTTATCATTCAGATATTACACGTACTATAGCAGTGGGTCATATTTCCGATGAAAAACGACGTATGTATGATGCGGTGTTTGAATGTCAGGCATATATAGAGTCAATGCTAAAAGCCGGATTGGTATGTTCGGCGGTAGATAAAGAGGCTCGTGATTTTTTGAAGCGTTATGAGTTAGATTCTTATTTTACTCATGCATTAGGTCATGGTGTAGGGCTTGAAGTTCATGAAAGTCCTGTATTAGCACCGCGTGATCATAGTGTTTTGAAGGAGAATATGATAGAGACAGTGGAGCCGGGGGTTTATATTCCCGGAGTTGGTGGAGTCCGTATTGAAGATACGGTTATTATAGGTCAAAATGGTATTGAAGTTTTGACTGTATATCCCAAGAAATTTATATGCATATAGTAGGAGGAAGATGGAAATGATATCCAGTAATGATTTACGCCCGGGAATTACAATTGAACTTGATGGTTCTGTATGGCAATGTGTTGAATTTTTACATGTAAAGCCGGGGAAAGGGGCAGCTTTTGTTCGTGCAAAGTTAAAAAATTTGGTTAATGGGTCTGTGGTGGAACGTAAGTTTAATGCCGGCATCAAATTGCAGCCTGCAGTAGTGGAACGTAAACCGATGCAGTATTTGTATGAAGCGGATGGTTCTTATTGTTTTATGGATACAGAAACCTATGATCAGATTATGTTACGAAAAGATCAATTGGGAGATAGAATTAACTTCTTAAAGGAAGAAATGGAATGTTCCGTGATGTTCTTTAATGGTGAAATTATTGGTGTTGATATTCCTAATTCGGTTGAATTGAAAGTAATAGAAACAGATCCGGGAATTCGTGGTGATACGGCTACCGGTGGATCAAAGCCGGCAAAGTTGGAAACCGGTTATACTGTTACAGTTCCTCTCTTTATCAATGAAGGAGAAGTATTACGTATTGATACACGTACCGGAGCTTATATTGAGCGTGTAAAGTGAGAGAGTTTTCATGGAAACAGCCTGCATAAAAAATGATATAGGGACAATTCATATAGCGGATCAAGTGATTGCTGTTTTAGCACGTGATGCAGTATTAACTGTGGATGAAGTTATTGAAATGAATAGTCGTTATTTTTCTGTGTTTTATACGGTGATGGATGAAAATGAAACAAAGGGAGTTCGAGTATCCGTAAAAAATAATATGGTCATTATTGATTTATTTATTTGTGTTAAACATGGACTTCGAATACCTGCTATTGCATTGAAGATACAAAAGGTTGTTAAAGAAAATATTGAATCTGCGCTTCATGTGGTTGTATCTGAGGTAAATGTAAATATACAACGAATTATTTTTGATGAAAACAGGTGCTGATATGTCGGATAGTGATAAGAGTTTCGCTATGGAACAAAATATGTATCGCATAATTAATCGTGTTTTATCAGAAATTCCTGAAGTGGTGGAGTTGACATCAGAGGGATTTCAATCTTTTATGACAGATATTTCTTCAGCTTTAGGCAGAAAAGTATACAAAGGCATTTATTTGAAGAGAAATAAAAGCGGTGTATTTGTCATTGTTTCAGTGTCAATTATTTATGGGGTATCTGTTCCTGATGTAGCTGAGAAAATACAGCATATGGTTAAGACAGCATTAGAGTCAGAAATTTCCGATTCTGTTTTAGGCGTTGATGTGGTTATTACAAAGATAATCAAGTAAAGGAGTATAGGCGGTGGCAGTAAGAAGGAGTCGTGCTCGTGAGCAGGCGTTATTGATTTTATATGCGAGGGATCTTAATCCTGAATCAATTGATATTTCTGAAATCAATTTATCAAAAGAAGATAAGGAATTTTCTGATAAGCTGGTGCAATTATTTTATGAACATGCAAAGGATATTGATGAGTTAATTACTGCACATTTGCGTAAATGGTCTTTTGGTCAATTACATGTCGTAGATAAAAATATTTTACGATTGGCTATTGCTGAATATGTATATGGCTCTTTTGGAATAGATCGGAATGTCGTCATTAATGAGGCGGTAGAATTTGCCAAAATATATGGAGATGCTGATTCCTATAGATTTATTAATGGGTTATTGGATACTGTATTGGAGAAACGAAATGAGTAGATTTCTGGGAATTGATACCAGTTGTTATACCACATCGGTGGCAGTTTTTGATGACAAGCAAGGAATTGTAGCAGAAGATAGAATTGTGCTGTCAGTAAAACAAGGGCATCGGGGATTGGCTCAATCGGAAATGGTTTTTCAACACATTAGAAATCTTCCTATTTTGTTATCTAAAATAGGGGAATATATCTTGAATATAGAGGGGATTGGTGTATCTATATTCCCACGTCGGCGGGCAGATTCTTATATGCCCGCTTTTTTGGCAGGAAAATCAGTAGCAAAAGCGATAAGTATAGTAAAAGATATTCCGATGTATGATTTCAGTCATCAAGAAAATCATGCATTGGCAGCTTTACGTTTGGCTCCAAATTTATGGGGACAACCTTTTTATATGATGCATGTATCCGGTGGTACACAAGATGTTTTGGCTGTTCATTGGAATGGTGCCATAATGAGTATAGAAGATTTGATTCATTCGAAAGACATTACAGCCGGGCAATTTATTGATCGAGTAGGAGTGGCATTAGGGCTTTCTTTTCCTGCCGGTGCCAAATTGGAGGCATTAGCCTTAGAAGAAAAGGGAAAAGGATATCATGTGCAACATGCTAAAATAAAAGATGCATTTAGTTTTGCCGGCCCTGAGACTCAAGTAGAAAGGGATATAAAGCAAGGGGATATAGAAAAATCGGCCATAGCTTATGGTGTGTTACAATCCGTTGGAGATGCTTTTAAGCAAGTATTAATGGCATATCCATTTCAAGAAGGCTATCCGTTTATTGCTGTGGGTGGCGTAATGAGTAATTGTTATTTACGGAAAGTGATTCAAGATATTTGTGAAGCAAAAAAATTATCTCCCTATTTTGCTGATGTAAAGTATAGCAGTGATAATGCTACGGGAAATGCCTTTGGTGCTTATATGAGGAATCGATATGAAAGTTTACACACTTCATGAGTGTAATAATTTAATTGCTCGCACGTTTCAAAATGATTATATTTTTACCAATATAACAGTGCGTGGAACGGTAAGTAATTTACATGTTCATTTTTCCGGTATGATATTTTTTTCACTGATAGATGAAAGCGGACGTATATCGTGTAAGATTCCAAAACGGAGAAGTACATTTTTAGGACGAAATATAGAAAATGGTACGGAAATTTCTCTTTTGGGAAATATTAAATATGATAAAATTCAAGGGCAATCTTTTTTGCAAGTAGAACGAGTGATAGCAGTAAGAGAAAGTGAGCTTTCGAAAGAACAAAAAAATTTAGAATTGGAACTTGAGAAAAAAGGATATTTTGATGGGAGAAATAAAAAAGTATTACCAAAATTTCCGTTTCACATAGGGATAATAACATCCGGTTCCGGGGCGGTTATATATGATATTTTGAAAACCGGCATGCGTCGTAATAATTCAGTACATTATAGTTTATGTAATACAACGGTACAAGGAGAAGATGCAGCAGAAAGCATGGCGAAAGCCATTTTAAATATGAATAAAAAAGATATTCGCCCGGATGTTCTTATTGTAGCTCGTGGTGGTGGTAGTGAAGAGGATTTTTCTCCTTTTAATCAAAAAATACTGTTAGATGCCGCTTTTACTTCGGACATTCCTATCGTATCAGCTATTGGACATGAATCCGATGATACTCTTTTTGATCGGGTGGCAGATGTGAGAGCATCTACACCGACGCAAGCCGCAGAAATTATTATTCCTGATAAAACTTATATCAAGAAGCATATCAACTATGAAATGGAGCGAATGAAATATAAAATGCGCATGTGGCAAAATGCGTGTGAGAGTAAATTTAATTATCAATTGAGACTATTTCAAGAGATAAGTAATAAGAATTGGGGTATAAAAGAGAAAAGTCATATTCGAGAAGTATATGGAATCATAGAGTGTCAAATGAAGCAATCTATCAATGATAAAAAGATAGAGCTGTTGGAGCAAATAATTAAAATGGCGCACTATTTATGAAAGTGGTGAAAATATGGCAGACGATTTTGAATTTATGATGAAAAAGTTGGAAGAAATTTCCGAAAAAATGGATGATGATACTTTGTCCATGAGTAAACGCGTGGCCTTATACAAAGAGGGAGCGACTATGGCTCAAAAATGTCTGGATAGTTTGAAAGAAACGGAACAGGAAATAAGTGATATTTCTGCTGAAATTGAAAACATGATGAAAGAAGATGATGAGCTTCGTGATAGAGGAAATCCTGAAGAATAAGCAAGATATAGTCAATAAAAAATTAGACACGTTATTCATTAGTGATTGTACTGAGCATGAGCGATTATTTGATGCTATGAGATATAGTCTTTTGGCAGGTGGTAAAAGAATAAGACCGATTTTATTTTTACTGATCCTTGATATATTTAATAAAAATAGTGAGAAATATTTAGATGTAGCTTGTGCTCTTGAGTGTGTTCATACATATTCCCTTATTCATGATGATTTACCGGGTATGGATAATGATGATTATCGTCGAGGGAAGCTCACCAATCATAAGAAATATGGCACAGGGATAGCTATTTTGGCAGGCGACGGATTATTAACATATGCCTTTGAATTAATTTCTGAAAGTCTTAATATTTCTGATAATATAAAAATTCATTTAATTCGCATATTGTCAAAAGCATCAGGTGCTTGTGGTATGTTAGGTGGGCAAGCTCATGATAAAATGGTAGAAAACAAAGAGATTACTCTGGATGAATTGCGTCTTTTAGATCAGTGTAAAACCGGGTGTTTAATTTCAGCGCCGATTGAGATGGCTTGTGAGATTGCACAGGTTGACTCGCAAATAAAAAATGTTTATTACGAGTGGGCAGTGCATTTAGGATTGTTATTTCAAATTACTGATGATTTACTTGATCAAAATGGTCATTTGAATGACATGGGTAAAAACCCGTTGCAAGATGTAATTAATCATAAATCTACTTATGTTACGCTTTTGGGAGAAGAAAAAGCAAGATTGATGGCAGAACGGGAGGCTATGGCAGCTATTTCTTTATGTAAAAAAATGAAAAATGCCGGAGCTTTGGAGGAATTAATTGGGTACATTCTGCATAGAAACAAGTAATAATATAATTCGAGGGATATGGTGAAAATAGAAAAGGTAAAAAAGGAACGTTTAGATGTTCTTTTAGTAGAACAGGGTTTATTTGAAAGTAGAGAAAATGCAAAACGTCATATTATGGAAGGCATTATTTTAGTGAATGATGTTCCTGTGGATAAACCGGGAACAAAGGTGCCTTCTGATGCACGTTTGCGTATAAAAGGGAAAGTCATGCCTTATGTAGGGCGAGGGGGATATAAATTAGAGAAAGCTATTAATTATTTTCACTTAAAAATGGAAAATGTAATTATGGCAGATATTGGAGCATCTACCGGTGGTTTTACTGATTGTGCACTTCAGCATGGAGCAAAAAAGGTATATGCTATCGATGTGGGAACCAATCAATTAGATTGGAAATTGAGAATAAATCCTCAAGTAATTAATTTAGAAAAAACAAATATTAAAGATGTGACGATGGAGTTATTGGGTGAACGTGTCAATTTTATTTCCGTTGATATTTCTTTTATTTCTGTGTTGAAAATAATTCCGGCAGTCAATGATATTTTAGAAGAAAGTGGGCAGTTAGTTATTCTGATTAAGCCTCAATTCGAGGCCGGAAGAGAGAATGTGGGAAAAGGAGGAATTATTACCGATAAAGCAATTCATAGTGAGGTAGTTTTTGATACATTGCAGGAATTTGAGAATCAAGGTTTTTTTGTCAATGGGCTTACTTTTTCACCGATTAAGGGGGGTTCAGGAAATATTGAATTTTTAGCACTTTTGAGTAAAAATAAGAAGACAAAAGAAACGCAAATGACAAAGGAATTTGTTAACTGCATAGTAGAAGAAGCACATCGGGAGTTGAAAGAAAAATGATGGAATTTGGTTTATTTCCTAATATGGGTAAAATGAAGTTGTACGATTTTTTCCCTAAGTTTTTGAAATTGTTAGAGAGAAAAAATATCAATTTTTATATCACTGAAGACGTTAAGCAGAGATTTGAAGCGAAGGGGATTTTTATTTCCGAAGAACATTACAAGAGTGTTCAATGGATAGGAGAACATGTGAAATATGTTTTTTCTATCGGGGGAGATGGTTCTTTTTTGGAAGCTTCGAAAGCTTTTTCACGATATTCTGTATTTCTTGTAGGGATTCATTTGGGAGACTTGGGTTTCTTGAATTCAATCTTAATGGAGAATGTAGAACAACGCATTGAACAAATTTTGCATGAAGAATATATATTGGAGTCAAAAACGTTTTTAGCCTCTTTCCTTATTCATCAAGATGGAACAAAAGAAGCTTTGCCGGCAGTAATCAATGATATAGTTATCGGGCGAACAGAAATCGGGAAAATGGTGAGAATCCAGCTTTGGATTAATAATGTATTTGCTCAACAATATCCTTGTGATGGTTTGATTATTTCCACTGCCACAGGTTCGACCGGATATGCATTTTCTTGCGGTGGACCAATTTTGCACCCATCATCTAATGAACTCTTAGTAGTTCCGATTTCAGCACATACTTTAAGTAAGTTTTCTGCGGTATTATCAAATGATGCACAAATAAAAGTTACGTTACCGGAAAGAGAAAAGGAAGTACGGATCTCAGCTGATGGTAATGGATGCTATTGCATGAAGCAAAGTGATACACTTATCATAAAATGCTGTAAACGGCCGATTCGTTTTATTCGTTTTAGAGATCAAGATTTTTGGAATGATTTGACAGAAAAATTGGTGCGTAAAAGTTAATAAGGAAAAGAAACGTTGTTCTTTTATTGAGGATCAACGTTTTGTTTTATATTCATTGACCCTCCATAGGAAATACTATAAAATTAAAGCAAATCGAAACATCATATGAGTGGTTAGTAAAGGGGATGTTTATATGAAACGATATAGATGCATGAAAATTAAAGAAATAATTCAAACCCAAGTGATAGAAACACAAGAAGACTTGACGCTTGCTTTACAAAAAGAAGGCATTGTTGTTACACAAGCTACGGTGTCAAGAGATATTAAAGAATTAGGTTTGATTAAGGTGCCTTATGCGAATAAAAAATCACGTTATGCTTTATCTTCTGAAACGCGAGGTACTATGTCAAAAAACCATACAGTTATTCTTTTTCAGGAAGCTGTAATTAAAATAGACACCAGTATGAATTTAGTTGTTATTCACACCGTACCCGGTTCGGCACAAGCGGTCGCAGCATCTATTGATCAATCAAAACATCCGGAAATAATCGGTACTTTGGCAGGTGATGACACCATATTGATTATTTTAAAAACAGCTAAAGATGTTAAGTTATTCAAAGGTAGAATCAAAGCACTTTTGGAGTCGTAGGAGGAGATATGCTTCGAAATCTTCATATAGTTAATTTTGCCATTATAGAAGATTGCAGTATTGAATTAAGTGATGGCGCTAATGTTTTTACCGGAGAAACCGGAGCCGGTAAATCTATTTTAGTAGAAGCTTTGTCTGTTTTAACGGGTAAACGAGCAAGGAGTGAATTGATTCGTACCGGAGCAGATTTTTTCAAAGTGGAAGGTATTTTTGATTGTGATGAAGTTACTGCGGAATGGCTTAAAAATGCAGGTTTTGATGCGAGTACAGGGGATATTCTTATTTCTCGAAAATTATCTAAAAGCGGTCACGGAAGTTGTACAGTGAATGGTGATTTTTGTACGATAAAGCAATTGCAAATATTAGGAACAATGTTGCTCCATTTACATGGGCAGCATGATACGATGGAGTTATTGACTCCGAGCTATTGTGAAAAAATCATTGATTCGTCATCATCGCAAATCAAGCAGTTTTATAGTGAGTATAAAAAGATTTATGAAGAATGGCGACAAACTCGTGACTTGTGTGAAAATTTTGAGACGAAGCGACAGGAAAATGAACGTAGAATAGATATATTAGCTTGGGAAATAGAACAGATACAGAAAGCAGAAATTCATAAGGGTGAAGATGAGGAAATTGATAAACGCTTAGAAATTTTACAAAATCACGAAAAAATTATGGAGTCTTTGCATTCGGCATTATATGCTATAACATCTGATAACGGAGCACAAGATCAATTAGGATTGGCGGAAAAAGATATATCTCGAGCAGCGTCGTATGATGAAACGTTGGCATCAGCTGAGGAAAATATACGTACAGCAGTATTTTCGTTGGAAGATGCTATTGGTTCAATGGAATCTTATGTAGCAGAATCAGATTTTTCACAAGAAGAATTAGATGAATTACAAAGTCGGAGTGAGATACTTAATGACTTAAAACGAAAATTTGGTCCAACGTTGGAAGATGTTATTTCTTATTTAGAAAAAGCGGAGCAAGAATACGATACACTAAAGAAAATGATTTATGATAATGAGTCGATACAAGAAAAAATGAAGACTCTTTATAGTGAAGTGCAGAAAAAAGCAAATGAATTAAATAATCTTCGTATGGAGAAGGCTCAGCTTTTGATACAAGCAATTTTGTCAGTTATTTATGATTTGGGGATGGATAAAGCGAAAATGGATTTACGAATTGTACCGGCAAAGGAACCTGTGCCTATCGGTGCGCAATCCATGGAATTTTATCTTTCTGTTAATCCGGGAGAACCATTACGTCCGTTGAGGGAAACTGCATCGGGAGGAGAATTATCCAGAATCGCTTTAGGTATAGAAATATTAATTGCGGATTTATTGCAGCATAAAACTTTGGTATTTGACGAAATAGATGTAGGAATTAGCGGGAAAATAGGTCTTCAGGTGGCATGTAAGATAAAAGAGCTATCCAAAAAGGTGCAAGTATTAATTGTTACGCATTTGCCGCAAACGGCAAGCATTGCGAATTGTCATTATCATATAGAAAAAATTATGAACAAAGATAAAACTATATCAAGGGCAACTTTATTAGATAAAGAAAATCATATAAAGCAAATAGCACAAATGATTTCCGGCACGACTAATTCACAAAATGCTTTGAAAGCAGCAATGGATATGATAAAACTTGTAAATAATACTTAGCAATAAAATGCAGTGGTATTTGTAGTATGATAAATAGAATATAAAACGAAAGAAGTGAGGTATGATGATTAAAGTATTAGTTAATGGTGCCGGCGGCAAGATGGGGAGTGAAGTGGTACGCTCTGTTGTACAAGAAGAAGGATTGATTCTTGTTGGCGGTGTAGATCCCAAGGATAGTGGCAGAGATATTGGAGATTTAGTAGGAATAGAAAAGAAAGGTATAATTGTTGAACATCAATTATCTGATGCATTAAAAAATAGCAAACCGGAGGTTGTGGTTGATTTTACATCACCGGCAATTATTTATGAAAATGCAAAAATGGTTCTTGGTGCCGGTATAAATATGGTTATTGGCACGACAGGATTAACGGCAGCGCAAAGAGATGATTTGGCACAAATTTGCACAGAGACCGGTGCTAATTGTCTGATAGCTCCTAATTTTTCTTTAGGTGCTGTTCTTCTTATGAAGGTGTCGACAGAAATTGTAAAATATTTACCGAATGTGGAAATTGTTGAATTACATCATAATCATAAATTAGATGCTCCTTCAGGAACTGCGAAATTAACGGCAGAAAAAATGGCTGCTGCTCGTGTATTAGAACCGGATGCTGATGAAACGATTGAAAGTTTATCGGGCGTACGTGGAGGTCGTTATGAAAATATACCGATTCATAGTATCAGATTACCAGGGTATGTAGCACATCAGGAAGTTCTTTTTGGTGGGTATGGAGAAATCTTGACATTGCGTCATGATTCTTTGGATAGAAAATCTTTTATGCCCGGGGTAATGTTAGCTTGCAAAAAAGTTATGACAACCAAGGGATTGGTATATGGTCTTGAAAATTATTTAGAATGAGGGATAGAATGAAGAAATTACTAAATATTGCTATTTTAGGTGCAACAGGAGCAGTTGGACAAGAATTTATACGTCTGTTAGAAGAAAGAAATATTCCATTTAATTCATTATTGCTGTTGGCGTCAGCAAAATCTGCAGGGAAAGAGATTAAGGTAAAAGGGAAGCCCTATGTGGTGGAAGAAGCAAAACCGGAATCCTTTGAAGGGATTGATATTGCGCTATTTGCCGGTGGTAAAATTAGCGAAATATTAGCACCTGAAGCAGTTAAACGTGGTGCAGTTGTTATTGATAATTCCAGTACATTTCGAATGGATCCGGATGTGCCATTAGTTATTCCGGAAATTAATGCTGCCGATATAAAGAAACATAAAGGTATTATTGCTAATCCTAATTGTTCCACTATTATTATGCTGATGGCATTGAAACCAATTTATGATTTGTCACGAATTAAACGTATTGTTGTCAGTACATATCAAGCGGTATCCGGTGCAGGTAAAGATGGTATTGATGAACTTTTTGGAGAAGCCGAAGCCCAAATAACGGGGGGAAAATATGTTCCGCAAATATTGCCTTCTGCCGGATTGCCTAAGCATTATCAGATTGCTTATAATTTAATTCCTCAAATTGATGTATTTTTGGAAAATGATTATACAAAAGAAGAAATGAAAATGGTTCATGAAACGCATAAAATTTTTCATGATAAGGAAATAGAAATAACACCTACTGCTGTGCGTGTACCGGTAGTAAGAAGTCATGCGGAATCTATTTATCTTGAAACGGAAGAAGATTTGACAAAAGAAGCAGTGCAAGAAGCTATAAAAAAATTCCATGGAGTTGAATTAGTGGATGATATTCATAATCAGATATATCCGATGCCTCTTGATACATCAGACAAAACCAATGTAGCAGTAGGACGTATAAGGAAAGATTTATATCATAAAAAGGGTATAAATTTATGGGTATGCGGTGATCAAATACGTAAAGGCGCTGCACTTAATGCATTACAAATTGCAGAATATATGATAGAACATGATATGATATAGAGACTATAAGTTGAAAGGGGAATTTGATATGGCAAAGGCAAGATTTGGTCGAGTAATTACAGCGATGATTACACCTTTTACAGAAGAGGGCAATGTAGATTATGAAGGGGTTGTTTCACTGGCTACCTATTTGGCAAAGCATGGATCCGAAGGGCTTCTGGTTGCAGGAACTACAGGAGAAGGTGCAACCATGAGTGATGAGGAAAAATTAAAATTGTATCGTCTGATTTGTGATACGGTTAAGCCGAATGTGTCAGTTATTGGAAATGTAGGGGCTATCGGTACACAAGATACGATTGATTTTTTGAAAAAAGCAGAAAAAACGGGTATAGATGCTGCATTGGTTATCGTGCCCTTTTACGTAAAGCCAAATCAAGAAGGGATGTATCAACATTTCAAGGCTATTGCAGAGTCTACAACTTTACCGATTATTTTATATAATGTGCCGGGGAGAGTAGGGACAAGTATTCTTCCGGAAACGATAAAAAGATTGACTGACTCCTGTTCCAACATTGTAGGAATTAAAGATGCCACAGGGAATTGGGATCAAGTTACCTTGGAAAAAATGATGCTTCCGGATGATTTTATGATTTATAGTGGTGATGATGCATTTACTTTGCCGATTCTGGCAGCCGGTGGTGTAGGCGTTATTTCTGTTGCGAGTCATATTATAGGAAATGATTTATTGCGTATGGTGGAAGCATTTGAGCTTGGCGATATAAAAACAGCTCAAATGTTACATCTAAAAATGTATTCATTTATGAAAGGAATGTTTTTTACTTCCAGCCCTATACCGGTAAAGACAGCAGTCAATTTAATTGGAGAGTGTGGCGGATATTTCCGCTTGCCTCTTGTACCACCGACCGTAGAAGAAAAAGAAAAAGTACAAAATATGCTTACGTCTTACGGGATATTATAAAAATAAAAATACCGTTTTCCATTTCATCGTAGAAGTGGAAAACGGTATTTTTTATACTAAATTTTTAGGGACAACAGTGATTGATCGTTGATGGGTGTAGTTAACTAATCCCGGGGGTCCTTTAGGGATTTTTTTTACGTACTTAATTAAAGTATAATCTACATCGACTTTACCGGAATTTTTCCCTTTGCTGTAATAAGCAGCGATAGAAGCAGCTTTGATAATAGTATCTTCCGGTACGGTATCTCCGTTCGTCTCTATAATAACATGAGAGCCCGGTAATTTTTTAGCGTGTAACCATACGTCATGCTTTTGCGCTTTGTGAAGCGTGAGAATTTCATTTTGCATATTATTTTTTCCGATATAAACGGTAAATCCATCGATAAAAGTAGTTAGATATGAAGAGGGAGTTTCCTTCTTTTTTTTATGCGAGGCTTTTGATAGTTCTTTTTCGATGCCGCTATTTCGTAATTCTTCCTGTAATGAAGTTAAATCTTCTTGTGTGGTTATCGAATCAATGAAGTATGTTAAATTCTCTAAATAATTTATACGTAGGAGACATTCATCGAGTTTTTCTTTTCCAATTTTTAAACGAGTCTTCATTTTAGCATATTTTTTGAAATATTGTTGGCTATTAGCTGAAATAGATAGACGAGGATTAATGGGAATATTTTCCTCTTGCGGTGGTGTTGCGAATAAATTACTTACGGTGAGAAATTCTTTCCCTGCAGTATTTTCATAAGCATAAATGGAAAGAAGATTTCCCCATAATTTATATTGAGACATTTTATTTGTTTCTTCCATTTCTTGTTTTATCTTATCTATTTTGCGTTCTTCTTTTTTCTTTAAAGATTTTATTCTTTTTTGAAGTAATTGTTGTACAGGCGCAATAATCCCTCCGGCAGAGGATGCTACCAGTGTCATCCATTGAATAGATGATATCTGCGTATTAGGTTTTTGGTTGATGAAAAGAAGGGGTGACGCAGTTTCTTTCTCGGGAGAGTTTCCATATACGTATAGATGCTTGGCGGATTTTATCTCTTGTGCCATTTTATAAATATTTTGCGCTAATGAATAAGTTTCTGCATTTGATAAGGTACGCATTGTTTTATTGCAAGATAATTGCGTGCGGGCGCAGAGTTCATTAACCAATAATCGACTAAATCCATTAAATGTATGATATAGCCATTGTTCTAAGGAATTTTCTGACGTAGCGGCAAAGTTAATAATCTCAAGTATTTCGTCTTTAGTAAATTGTAGAAAATTCATGCGATTGGTATAATTTTGCGATTGATAAGGTTGTCCGGGGACAATAAAACGATTCATTTTCTGTCCACGAAGACAAGCATCGATAATTATATCGTTATCAACTAAAATTAGATTGGGTGCCGAAGGAATTAGTTCCGCATAAAGGGATTTCGTATGAATTGTACCGGCATCCTCAATGCGATTAAAATTGAATTTAAGAATACGATCAAAATGTAATTGTTCAACAGAAAATAAACGGCTACCTTCTAAATGTTTTCGTAGAGCCATGCAAAATGTTTGTGATGGGGTATAAGCTCGTTCCTGTTTATTGGAATTTGAGAGATATACCATGGGAATATGGGTATCGAAAATTATGTGTATTGGGGTAGCGTTGGGACAAAACAATTCAATATCTATGATTCGGTTGTCTATTTGCTTGATTTGTCTTACTTGAGAAGGAATTATTATTTCTTTTATTTCTTCTACAAAAGGAAATAGTATAGAACTTTCAATAATCATGGTAATTCACTTGCCTTTGTATAGTAATTTCAATGTTATATTAGTTATCATATCAGTATTATCTTGATTTTACTATAAGTGATATAATTTATATAGTTTTGGAGGTTATATAATCATGAATTTTGCGAAATGGCAAGCTTGTGGGAACGATTTTATTTTTATTGATGCATTTGATAAAGATATAGAACCTATAGTGCAGAAATGTAAATTACTTTGTGATAGGCATTTTGGAATTGGTGCAGATGGAATAATATTTATTCTTCCCTCAGAAAAGGCTGATTTGAAAATGAGGATTTTTAATAGCGATGGTAGCGAAGCTGAAATGTGTGGAAATGGTATTCGGGCATTTGCGAAACAAGCTTATGAGTGGGGGCGAGTTTCAAAGAAGCAATTGTCAGTGGAAACCGGAGCAGGAATTTTAGCGCCGTCTATACAGACAAATGGTATGGTGCAAGTAGATATGGGGATACCGCGATTGAAAAGTAGTGAAATCCCGGTTCAGGGATTTTCTGAGGATATAGTCGTAAAAAAGCAATTATTCGTAGAAAAATTACAAAAATATTTTGATATAACTTGTGTATCTATGGGAAATCCTCATTGTGTTATTTTTACCCATAAGGTGGAAGAAATTGATTTACCATTGATAGGACCATTGATTGAAACCAATCAGCATTTTCCGAAAAAGATAAATACGGAATTTGCTGAATTAATTGGCAAAAATACTATTAGGATGCGTGTATGGGAACGCGGTGCAGGAATTACACTGGCGTGTGGCACGGGTGCTTGTGCGACTGTGGTTGCAGCAATTATCAACGGTTTATCGGGAAATGAGGCAGATGTCGTCTTAGATGGGGGAACACTTCATATTTCATGGGAAGGTAAATCGGATAGTCATGTATTTATGACGGGACCGGCAGATAAAGTATTTGAAGGGAAATTTTAGATGAATATAGATTGGAGGAGGTGATCTTTTTGAAAAGTATGACCGGCTTTGGCTGTGGGAATGCAGCTAATGAGAAAGGCGCTTTTACAGTGGAAATAAAAGCTGTAAATAGTCGATTTCTTGAGATTAATATGAAGGGGAATTATGTATCACCGGAGTTAGAAAATTATGTAAAAAAACTGATTAAGGAAAAGGTACAGCGAGGGAAATTATATGTAAGTTTGTCTTTTGCCCCGGCAGAGAATGGGCAAGATACGAATGTGACTATTGATAGAAATTTATTGCAATCTTATATGATAGCGCTCAACGAAATTCGACATATGGACGGAATAAAAAATAATAAGGTAACTATTTCTGATTTACTCTCTTTGCCGGATTCTTTTTTACATGTCAGTACAAAACCTATGTCGGATAGCGAATTGCAACCGTTGCTTGAAGAAGCCTTAATTATGGCATTGAATCAGTTAGATGATATGAGAGTAAAAGAAGGAAGTAATTTAGCATCTGATTTGCAAAAGCGCATCGAGTTTTTGTATGGAAAGTTAGATGTGCTAAAATCGATGCAAGATAAAGTTGTTGATGATTATAAAACAAGGTTACAAGAACGAATAATAGATATGCTAAAGAAAGTAGACGCAGAGATTGATGAAAGCCGCTTGTTGCAAGAAGTAGCTATTTATTCCGAAAAGACAGATTTTACCGAGGAATTAGTTAGGCTTGAGAGTCATTTGAAACAATTTGCCGACACTTTTAATCATAAAGAACCGGTAGGTCGTCGTCTTGATTTTTTGCTTCAGGAAATGAATAGAGAAATAAATACTACAGCATCAAAAGCTAATGACATTAAGGTGATTGATTGTGTTATAATAGTCAAAACGGAGCTTGAGAAGATGAGAGAGCAAGTTCAAAATATTGAATAAGGAGAGGCATATGGGAGTACAACTTATTAATATTGGATTTGGCAATATGGCTGCCGCAGCACGAGTGATTGCCATTATTAGTCCGGAATCGGCACCAATTAAGCGGATGATTCAAGATTGTCGTGATAAAGGAGAGCTTATTGATGCTACTTACGGAAGGAAAACAAGAGCTGTATTGATTACAGATAGTGGACAAATTATTTTGTCGGCGGTACAGCCGGAAACAATTTCTCATCGTTTAATGAATAAAGATGTGATAAATTCTGATAATTCTGATGAGGGATAGCATGCAGGACATTAAAGATAAAGGTATACTCTATGTTGTGTCAGGTCCATCAGGTGCGGGTAAAGGGACTATTTGTTCGGCTATTAGGTCTATATATCCGGAATTGAATTATTCCATTTCAATGACAACTCGTGAGCCACGGATAGGGGAAAAAGAAGGAATAAGTTATTTCTTTCGTACGAATGAGCAATTTGAAGAGCTTATTAGCACCGATTCATTTTTAGAATACGCAAAAGTTTATGATCATTATTATGGAACACCGAAAAAACCGGTGTTAGATTTAATCAATGACGGACAATCCGTATTATTGGAAATTGATATTCAAGGAGCCATGAAAGTGAAAGAACAATATCCTCAAGGTGTTTTTATTTATGTTGTTCCACCATCATTGGCTACACTTTCAAAACGTTTATATGGTCGTGGGACAGATACAGAAGATGTGATACAACGTAGATTATCTGAAATTACAAAAGAATTATCCATGGCGCATAAATACGATTATATCGTGGTCAACGATGTATTGGATATAGCAGTTCGTAAGACCTGTGCTATTTTGGAAGCAGAAAAATGTAAACTGTCAAGAAATGAGAATCAGGTAGAAACCATATTTAGTCAGTATATAAATAAGGAGGTGTCTTCAAAATGATGTGTTATCCTTCTATTGATTCGT
The DNA here is from genome assembly GCA_001553355.1 of Veillonellaceae bacterium DNF00626. Lineage (GTDB taxonomy): Bacteria > Bacillota > Negativicutes > Veillonellales > Dialisteraceae > Dialister. The sequence goes on along the minus strand of KQ960828.1, from coordinate 226,119 downwards.
TAGTAAAAAAAGTAGATACTAAGTATACTTTGGTTACGTTAGCAGCCATGAGGGCCAGAGAACTTACAGATGGAGCGCCGGCATTACTTGATGACAAAGGGAAAAAACCGGTTACTGTTGCTTTGGAAGAAATATATAAAGATAAAATTGGTTATGAAAAATAAAAATGAGAATTCAGGTTGCAGTAGCAATCTGTTTTCTATTATATTTCCGAAAGGATTGTGCCATGTTTCAAAATAAACATATTGTGGTAGGTATTTCCGGAGGCATTGCAGCTTTTAAAGCGGCAGGATTAGTCAGCCAATTACGGCAGCATGGAGCAGATGTACATTGCATTATGACTGAACATGCAGCGAAATTGGTCACTCCAATTACTTTTGGTGAACTATCCGGTAATGATGTGATAGTGGATATGTTTGCAAATATCAGTAAATGGGATGTAGAGCATATTTCTTTGGCGCAGATGGCTGATTTATTTGTTATTGCACCTGCCACTGCTAATATCATAGGCAAAGTGGCAAATGGTATAGCTGATGACATGCTTTCTACCACGATTATGGCAACAAAAGCAAAAGTGCTCTTTGTTCCTGCTATGAATACAAATATGTACGAGAATCCCATCGTTCAAGGAAATATAGAAAAACTTAAAACATTGGGCTATTTTTTTATGGAACCTGAAATTGGACATTTAGCTTGTAATACCGTAGGGAAAGGGCGTTTTCCGGAATTAGATATGATTATGGAAGAAATGGAATACCTTTTATCCGGTAATCAGCTTCTGCAAGGGAAAAAAGTTCTTGTTTCTGCAGGAGGCACAAAAGAAAATATTGATCCGGTTCGTTATATCGGTAATCGTTCCAGCGGTAAAATGGGATATGCTGTGGCACGAGCTGCTGCTATGGAAGGCGCGAATGTAACATTAGTTAGTTGCAATAGAGAGTTACCCGTGCCGGTAGGTGTTCATGCTATTTATGTTAAAAATGCCTGCGATATGGAAAAAGTAATGAATGAATTTTATGAAGATTGCGATGTAGCAATTATGGCGGCGGCAGTTTCCGACTATCGCCCTGTGACAGAAGCAATGAAAAAGATAAAAAAAGAAGATTGTGAAACTTTGACGATAAATTTGGAATTAAATCCAGATATTTTAATGGGGTTAGGGAAAAAGAAAACGCACCAATTCTTAGTTGGATTTGCAGCAGAAACAAATGACGTTTTGAATTACGGCAAACGAAAAGTGGAGAAAAAGAATTTGGACATGTTGGTAGCTAATGATGTGGCTATGGACGGAGCCGGATTTAATGTTTCCACAAATATTGCATCCATTATTTATAAAGATTTACGTGTGGAACAATATCCAAAGATGTCAAAAAACGATTTAGGAAAAATAATTGTAGGAAAAATTGCGGAAAATTTAAGCAAAAGATAAATATGTAAGTTTTATGACGACAAAAGTATTTGACTAAATTTTTCGATATGGTATAATACTCATATAAACTCATCAAGAGCAATAGAGGGACGTGGCCCAATGAAGTTGCAGCAACCTTTCCATATAGGGAAAAGGTGCTAATTCCACCAGCACGCTGGCAGATGAGAGGTATATCCTCCCGGCGGAGGGTTTTTTATTTGGCTTAATTAAGGAGGGCTTATGAAAAAAGTTTTATTTACTTCTGAATCGGTAACTGAAGGACATCCTGATAAAATAGCAGATCAAATTTCTGATGCAATTTTAGATGATATACTTTCAAAAGATCCTAATGGTCGTGTAGCTTGTGAAACGATTGTAACGACAGGGCAAGTACATATATTTGGAGAAATATCTACAACAGCGAGAGTGGATATTCCTAAAATTGTCAGACAGACTATTAAGGAAATAGGATATACAAATGCACGATTTGGACTTGATTATGAAACCTGTGGCATATTAGTTTCTTTGGACGAGCAATCACCGGATATTGCTTTAGGCGTAAATCGTTCATTGGAATCAAGAGAAAAAAATGATGCTGATTATGATATTGGAGCCGGCGATCAAGGTATGATGTTTGGCTATGCATGTAATGAAACACCGGAATATTTGCCACTGCCTATTGCGTTAGCTCATAGATTATCACGTCGCTTGGCAGAAGTAAGAAAAACCGGAGAATTACCGTATATTCGTCCGGATGGAAAAACACAAGTTACTGTTGAATATGATAATGGAAAACCTGTTAGAGTGGATACCATTGTTATTTCTACACAGCATAATCCCGAAGTAGATCAAGAAACAATTCACCAAGATATGATAAATCATGTAATTAAAGTGGTTATTCCGGAAGAATTTATTGATGATGATACGAAATATCTTATTAACCCTACCGGACGTTTTGTTATTGGTGGACCACAAGGTGATGCGGGATTGACAGGACGTAAAATTATTGTAGACACTTATGGCGGAATGGCTCGTCATGGCGGCGGTGCATTTTCAGGAAAAGATCCGACAAAAGTTGATAGATCAGCAGCTTATGCGGCTCGTTATGTAGCAAAGAATATTGTAGCAGCAGGTTTGGCTGATAAATGCGAAATCCAATTAGCTTATGCTATTGGTGTGGCACAGCCGGTATCTATTCTTGTAGATACTTTTGGTACAGGTAAATTGCCTGAAGAGGACATTGTGGCACTTATTGAAAAGAATTTTGAGTTGAGACCGGCAGGTATCATTGATATGCTGAACTTAAAACAACCGATTTATAAAAAAACGGCGGCTTATGGACATTTTGGCAGAACGGATATTGAATTTCCATGGGAAAAAATCGACAAAGTGGAAGTATTAAAGAATATACTAAGTCATAAAGCTTAATACGAATGATATAACTAAAAGACGCTTTTATGAGCGTCTTTTAGTTTACAAATATAAGTTGGTGAAATTGAGAAATATCATATACAATAAAGAAGTAATAGAAAAATAGTTGGAGAATTTTTATGGCGGATACAATAACAGTAGCAAATATTATTATCAATAGACTATCAAAGCATTTAAATAAAACCTTTTCATATGAAATTCCTGATGAATTAAGTTATATTGGGCCCGGATGGCGATGTGTTGTTCCTTTTGCAAATAAAATGGAGGAAGGAATAATTATTTCTTTGGCTAAAGTCAATAAAGATGAATTATCTTATGATATATTACCTATACAGTCTACTGTGGATGATTTTCCTTGGTTTTCATCCGAAATGCTGGAAACTGCTAAGTGGATTTCTCAATATTATTTATGTACCTATGTAGAAGCTTTACGTCTTTTTCTTATTGATAAAAGAGGTTTGAAAAATTTATCTTTTTATGAAATACAGTGGCATCTTGTCGCGGAAACGGATTTATTTCGAGAACTTATTGATTCATCGGTTATTCTTATCAGCGCTGAAGATGCAATGCTTATTTTGGGAAAGGAATTACTTGATTTTTATGTAAAGAATCATGTGCTAATTCGACAAGATTCATGGGATCTTGCTCATCGTACACCTCTTACTAAATGGATAGAGTTTAATAGTGAGTGGGATTTGAAATTATTTAGAAAAGGATCTAAGCAATATCAGCTGACAGAGTATTTACAAGGTAAAAAGAAAATTTCCATAGAAAAGTTAAAAGAGGAAGGATTTGTTACATCTGTAATAAATAAATTTATTGAAAAAACTAATGCGTCTATTTTTTATAAACCCAAAGCGACATTTTCTCTTGTTGAAAATTCGACAGAGAAAGTGAGGAGATGCTTAACAGCGGAGCAAAAGAATGCTGTAAATTCTATTTGTGAGGCAGTTAATAGAAATTCTTATAGTGGAATATTGTTGCATGGTGTTACAGGAAGTGGTAAAACTGAAGTTTATTTGCGTATTGCGCGTCATGTATTATCACAAGGGGGATCAGTATTAATTGAAGTACCGGAGATTGCATTAACAGCGCAAATGGTTGATTATTTTGCTAAAGAATTTGGGGATCAGGTAGTATTTATCCATAGTAATTTGAATAAAAATGAAAGATATAATAATAGACGAAGAATTGAACTTGGAGAAAGTCGCATTATTATTGGGTCACGCTCAGCTTTGTTTATGCCTTTTAGAAATTTACGTTTAATTGTTGTGGATGAAGAGTATGATTCATCTTATAAACAGTGGGATTCTCCACGATATAACGGGCGGGATGTGGCTAAAGTGATGGCGGTTATTTATCAATGTCCTATTGTTTTAGGGGCAGCTACTCCGGCTATTGATACATATTTTGCAGCAAAGAATAATAAAATAAAGTTGATTGAAATGAATGAACGTGTACATCATACGCCTTTGCCGAAAGTATATATTTGTGATATGAAAGATGAATATAATTCGGGAAATGGTACTCATATCTCACGACTGCTTGTTAATTTGTTAAAAGAGACAAAAGAAAAGGGGAAAAAATCTATATTATTGTTAAATCGTCGCGGTTACGCTACTATATTACTTTGCAAAAAATGCGGATATGCGTTTAAGTGTCCGCATTGTGATGTTGCTTTGGTGTATCATAAAGATCAGAATCGATTACAATGCCATTATTGTGAGAATTCTTTTCCTGCTCCTCACAATTGTCCTAAATGCAACGAAAAAGAGATTTCCTATTTGGGACGAGGCACTCAGCGGATAGAAGAAGAATTGGCACAATTAATACCTGAAGCAGCCGCCGTACGTTTTGATGTAGATAGTACAGCTAATAAATATAGTGCCTCTAAGATATTAAATGATTTTCGAGATGGAATATATGATATTTTGTTTGGAACACAGATGGTTGCCAAAGGACATGATATTTCGGGGGTTCAATCTGTAGGTATTCTTTCGGCTGATAGTATTTTAAACATTCCAAGTTATTTAGCAGCGGAACAAACTTTTAATTTAATTACTCAATGCGCCGGAAGAGCCGGGCGTAATAAAGAGCAGGGAACGGTGGTTTTACAAACTTATAATCCGCATCATTATGCGATACAATGTGCAGCTAAACAAGATTATCGGGCATTTTATGAACAAGAATTACAATTTAGGCGGCTATTGAATTATCCGCCTTTTACACGCATGATGAAAATCTCGACTTTTAATCATGTAGAAAAAAATGCCAAAATACAATTAGATCAGATTTATCAATGGGTAATAAATTATATGACATCGCATCAATTAACTTTATCAGTAACTCGCCCATTCGAGGAGAATATAAAAAAAGTAAGAAATCAGTATTATTTTTCTATTAGCATTAAAGGTAATTCATTGTCAAAATTAAAGGAAGGAATAAGAGAAGCTCCGATATTTCAGGAAAATAATATAATCATTGATGTAGATCCGATATAAACGTGATATAATATATTGATGGAATAAATTCGATAGAATTATTATTTATTCATGTGCACTTATGGTGTTATTATTTAATTTATGAGACATGGTCTCTTCGTGATATAGGAAAGGTGTTAAAATGGCAGAAATTGTTAAAGCAGGAAATCCAGTGTTAAAAATGGTGGCAAAGCCGGTGACCGTTTTTGATAAAAAATTAAAGCTTTTGATTGCAGAAATGAAAAAAGATATGTATTTGGCTGATGGCGTCGGTCTTGCAGCGCCACAAATTGCTGTATCAAAACGTATTTTTGTAGCTGATGATGGAACGGGTTTTGATGTTTACATTAATCCGGAGTGGAAACCTGTCGGAGATGAAACAATTATTGATGTAGAAGGTTGTTTATCTGTCCCCGGCTGGTTTGGTGAGGTCGAAAGATATGCTCATGTAATAGTGAAATATCAAGACATTCATGGGAAAAAGAAACAAAAAAAAGTATCCGGATTAATGGCTAGATGTGTTCAACATGAAGTGGATCATATTAACGGTATTTTATATATAGAAAGAGCCATTTCATTGCATAAGGATCCGAGATATAATGAACCCTGATAATCGAATTATTTTCATGGGGACGCCGGATTTTGCTGCTTATTCTTTAAATGAATTATGCAAAAACGGATATACACCTGTGGCTGTATATACACAACCTGATAAGATAAACGGCCGAGGGAATAAAATAAGTTATTCTCCGGTAAAGAAAATAGCTTTAGAAAAAAATATTTCCATTTATCAGCCGGAAACATTGAAATCTGAAGCAGTATTGGGAGAATTAAAATCTCTTCGCCCTGATCTCATTATTGTTATCGCTTATGGGAAAATATTGCCATTATCGGTATTAGATAGTGCTACTTATGGCGCCATTAATGTTCATGCCTCTCTTTTACCGAAATATCGTGGAGCAGCGCCCATTCAAAGAGCAATTATTGATGGATGTAAGAAAACCGGTGTAACTATTATGCAATTAGATGCCGGAATGGATACAGGTAACATTATTTCTCAATTAGAAGTCGATATTGAACCTCATATGACTGCAGGTAATTTATTTGAGAAATTAGCAGAAAAAGGTAGTGAAGCATTACTTGATGTATTAAGTCATTTGACGCGTAGTCTATCATCTGCGACACCGCAAGATCAGGGAAAAGCTACTTATGCGGAAAAAATAACAAAAGATATGGGGTGCATTTCGTGGTCGGAATCTGCCGAGGTTTTAGATTGTCTTATTAGAGGAATGTATCCTAATCCCGGAACTTATACATTCTTTAGAGGAAAACGGTTAAAAATACATCAATGTTCTGTAGAAATGATAGATACATCCGCTTATGAGCCGGGAACGATTGTATCTGTTAGTTATGGATATATTGGAGTGGCGACAGGCAAGGGTATTCTTTATTTGCATGAAGTGCAACCGGAAAACCATAAGAAAATGACGGCTCTCGATTTTATAAATGGGTATCAAGTGAAGAAAAATGAACGATTTGAATTCTAAGGTAAAAAAATCATCGCGTCGATTGGCTTTTGAAGCGTTGTTTGATGTTTTTTTTAAGGATGCGTATACAAATATTATTATTCGTCAAATAATACGGCACAATGAATTATCTTTAGTAGATAAACGATTATTTACAGAATTAGTTTATGGTGTTTGTCGAAAATATAATTATTTGAATTATGTGATAAATCAATTGAGCACACGACCGATACAAAAAATACATCCTATTGTAAGGGTACTTTTGTATATTGGTTTGTATCAATTGATTTTTCTTGATAAAATACCGGAATCTGCTGCTGTGGATGAAACAGTAAAAATAGCTAAAAAAGTAACGCACCAAGGAAATAAAAATTTTATTAATGCGCTGTTACGTAATTTTTTACGACAAAGACAAACTATTATATTGCCTGATAAAAATAATAATTTTGAGGAGTATTTATCAGTACAGTATAATATTCCGTTATGGTTAGCAAAAAGATGGTTGAAAAATTGGGGAAAGCATCGGACGGAATCTGTACTTTCTGCCTTTGATAAGACGCCATTACTTTATGTACGAGGAAATACAGTAAAAATAACAAATGAAGCATTGGCAAAAGAATTTGATAGAGTAGGGATAGAATATCAGGTACTGAAGAATTTCCCTTCTGTTTTTCTGATTACACAAAGTAATGACTTCCTATTTTCTTATTTTTTGAAAAATGGTCTTATATATATTCAGTCATTATCTTCTATGATTCCTGCTTATGTTATTGAGGCAGAACCGAAAGATTACATATTGGATATGTGTGCTGCACCGGGGAGCAAAACGATGCAAATGGCTGCTATGATGGAAAATAAGGGAGTTATTGATGCATGGGATCTTTATCCGCATAAGATAGATTTAATTAAAGAGAATGCACGCGTATTGGGAATCAACATAGTAAATGCTACGGTGAAAGATAGCACGGTTCCTTATTCATCGGCAGTAAATAAATATGATAAAGTATTATTAGATGCACCTTGCTCAGGGTTGGGGGTATTAGCTCATAAACCTGAAATTCGTTGGAAGCGTAATGAAGATGATTTGCAAGCTTTTTCTTCGTTGCAAGGTAAATTGATAGAACAAGCGGCTAAATATGTAAAAAATGGCGGGATTCTGGTTTATAGCACTTGTACATTAGAAGCCGCAGAAAATGAAATTTTAGTGAAGAGTTTTTTGCAAAAGCATCGTGATTTTATTTCGCAAGATTTTGTCATAAAAGGAATTGGTGAATCAAATCAAGGAATGATGACTTTATGGCCGGATCAGCATGATAGTGATGGTTTTTTTGTAGCAAAGTTGAGAAAGATGAGCGATGAAGACTAATTTATGGGGAATGGGCTTAGAAGAATTGACGGTATGGGTACGAAATAATAATTGGCCGTCATTTCGGGCAAAACAGATTTGTGATTATCTTTATAAGCGGCATATTATTTCTTTTGATGAAATGAAACAGTTGCCTCAAATCATGCGTACATGGTTAGAAGAAAATGCTTGTGTAGAGAAGCCTGTAATTGTTAATCAAATAAGTGCAGATGATGGAAAAACCACAAAAATCCTTCTGAAATTGAAAGATGGATCTTTGGTAGAAACTGTTTGTATGCATCATGAATATGGAAACTCTGTTTGTATTTCTACCCAAGTGGGTTGTGCCATGGGGTGTATTTTTTGTGCATCTACGCAAAAAGGCTTGTTTCGTAATTTGTCATCGGAAGAAATGTTGGCGCAACTTTTTGCGTTTTCGGAAGTTTTTAATATGCCTATTCATTCGATTGTTCTGATGGGAGCAGGGGAACCACTTCAAAATTACAATCATGTAATTCGTTTTCTTCATATGGCAAATGATAAGAACTTATTGAATATCAGTTATAGAAATATAACAGTATCTACTTGTGGCATTGTACCGCAAATATATAAATTGGCAGATGAAGGCTTACCTATAACATTAGCGATCTCTTTGCACGCACCCAATGATGTTATTCGTAATGAGCTATTACCGATTAGTCGAAATTATAAAATTGAAGATGTGATTCGTGCAGCACGATATTATTTTACAAAGACAAAGCGTAGAGTTACTTTTGAATATATATTGATTCAAGGGAAAAATACTGATAAAGAAAATGCGGAAGAATTATGTCGTCTTGTAGGGAAATTACCTTGTCATTTTAATTTAATTCCGGTTAATGGAACTGAACATATTCATCTTTATCCGCCGGATATAAAAGAAATACGTTCTTTTCAAAAAATATTAATGGATCATGGAAAAGAAACAACCGTGAGGAAGCAAATGGGTGATGAAATACAGGCTGCTTGTGGACAATTAAAAAGACGTTTTCTTGAGAATTCAAAGTCGGTATTTCGTTGATTGACGTTATAATTGTGAAATGATACCATGAAATTAATAATGATGCATTAAAATATTTTATTCAAAGGAAGAAATAGGCGTTTATGTTTATTACTTACGGAGATTCACGGATCGGCTTGATACGAAAGGTGAATGAGGACTATATTTCTGATTGTACAGGTCCTTATTTTATTGTTGCCGATGGTATGGGTGGTTATGTGGGTGGTCAAGTGGCCAGTCATTTAGCAGTGGACACCACAGTTGATTTTTTAGAAGGCATGTCTTCAGAAGATATCACAGAAAAAGTTTTGTCAGAATCCGTACAGCGTGCGAATGAATCTATTTTGAAAAAGAAGAAAGAAAATAGCGAATTATCTGATATGGGAACAACGATGATTGTGGCTGTGATTGAAAGTGGACAATTACATTGGGCTCATGTTGGGGATAGTCGCTTGTATACTTTTCATAACGGTCAATTAACACAATTGACGAAAGATCATTCCTTTGTGATGGAATTGTTAGAAAAAGGAACGATTACTGAAGAAGAAGTACGCTGTCATCCGCGGAAAAATGAAATTACCCGTGCAGTAGGTGTAAAAAAAGATCTTAAGGTAGATACCGGATCTATAGAACTTCAGTCAGGGACCCTTTTACTTCTTTGTACTGATGGTTTAACCGGGATGATTGACGAAAAACAAATAATCCATATTTTATCGGAATATAAAAGTTCTACAAGAAAGAATTTAATAGCTTGTGGAGAAAATTTATTTGCAGCTACTTATGCGGCAGGGGCTCGTGATAATGTATCTTTGATACTTATTGATTATTGGAGTGGAGAATAAGAATGATTGGCAAAATACTTGACAAACGCTACCAACTGGAGAAAAAAATAGGATCCGGTGGTATGGCAGATGTGTATATGGCAAAAGATTTATTATTAGATCGTATTGTCGCAGTGAAAGTCCTTCATAGTACTTTTGCAGAAGATGAAGATTTTATTGTTAAATTCAGACATGAAGCTCAATCAGCAGGGAAATTGACACATCCAAATATCGTAGGTATTTACGATGTAGGAAATGATCAGGGTGTTCATTATATTGTTATGGAGTTTGTCGAAGGAATTACTTTAAAACAATATATACAGACTCATTTACAAATTCCTGTGGATACGGCAGTACGTATTGCTATTGAAATAGGGAATGCACTGGAAGTAGCGCATGAAAATGGGATCATTCATTGTGATATCAAACCGCATAATATTTTACTTACTGAAACAGGAAAGGTAAAAGTAACTGATTTTGGTATTGCCCGCGCTATTAATTCGGCTACGGTCATTGATAAAAGATCAATTTTAGGATCAGTTCATTATCTATCACCGGAACAGGCAGCCGGGGATAAAATTACGGAAAAAACCGATATTTATTCGCTTGGCGTTGTTTTATATGAGTTGTTGACGCATCATCTTCCTTTTGAGGGAGAGACAGCAGTTAGTATTGCTTTACAACATATGCAAGGAGAAGTTCCGAAGCCAACGAAATTTAATTCTTTGATTTCTCCCATGTTGGAAGAATGTATTTTGACAGCACTTCAAAAGGATCCGGATAAAAGATATCATAGCGTATCAGATTTTGTGTCGGAGTTAAAAATGGCACAAGGTTTTACTACGTCTATTTATAAACCGGCACAACAGGAATTTATGGCGATGACAAAACCGCTTCATCGGAAAGTTGAAATAGAAACTGAAAAAGAGAATAAAGTTTTAGATTGGATTACAAGATTGCCGCAAAAATATATTTGGGGCGTGATGGTTACCTTATTTGTGATTTGTTTTGCTTGGGCATTCTTTTCCTTTGGGAATTTTTGGAGTGCTAAAAATATAACTGTACCATCTTTGGTAGGAAAACCGGTAGAAGTTGCAGAGAATACGCTAAAAGATCTTCATTTGCGTTATTCTGTTGATGAAATAGCTAATAATGAAGTACCGGCAGGGCAAGTTATTTCGCAAACTCCGTCAGCCGGTACGAAAGTAAAGGAACAAAGAATTATTCATTTGACAGTAAGTAAAGGCGGGGAAGCAATTCTTATTCCTGATTTAAAAGGATTAACTTTAGAACAAGCCAAAGAACGATTGAATAAATTAGGGTTATCCATTGGGGCTATTGAAAATGGGAATGATCCTGATTTAGCTGATAATTTGATTATTTCGCAAAGTCCGCAGCCTGCAACAAGGGTAAATAAAGGCACTTCGGTTAATATTGTCATGAATATGAAAAAACCGATTACTGTTCCTAATTTAGTGGGAATGACATTGGGCGATGCAGAAAAAGTATTAGCAGAAGAACATATGACCATAGGAAATATCATCACGATGAATGGTGTTTCGTCTGATGATTCTAATGTTGTTATTGTGGCACAAAATATAGAACCCGGTACGACAACAACGGAAAATCATATTAATGTGACCATTGGCAAGAGAGAAAATTCACAAAAGAAAAATGGTAGTGTTAATATTTCCATTCCTAAAAGTGGTAATGCTCGACATGTGGTGATTTACGTTATCGATGATAATGGTAAAAATGTAGTTTTTGATCAAAATGTAAAGCCGGGAGGTACAATTAATCAATCTATAAGTGGTATAGGTTCAGTACACATACAAGTATTAATTGATGGTAATGTAGTAGAGGATAGGGAGCTATAATTCCATGAAGGGAATCATCCTAAAAAATCAGAATGGTTATTTTACTATTTTAGGAGATAATCAGCAGCTATCTTTATGTCGCTCACGAGGTTCCTTAAAGCGAAAAAGTGATATTTTAGTTGGTGATTGGGTGGATTATGATATCAATCAAGGTACACAAGCATTGATCACTCATGTATATTCGAGAAAAAATATGCTTAGTCGTCCTCCGGTAGCTAATATTGATCAATTAATTTTAGTTGCTGCCATAGAAAAGCCTACATTGAATTATTTTCTTTTGGATAAAATGATTATATCTGCAGGGCTTTTGGGAATGAGACCAATTATTTGTATTAATAAATGTGACTTAAATATGCCTCTAGCCCGAACGGTAAGTGAAGAATATCAGAAAATTGGATATGATACAGTATACACATCTACTTATGAAGATATAGGTTTATCAAATTTAGAAATGCTAATTAAAGGGATGGTTAGTGTATTTTCAGGTTCATCGGGAGTGGGAAAGTCTAGCCTTCTAAATCATTTTTTGGGCGAAGAATATTTTTCTTCCGGTGAAGTTAGTTCGCATACCGAAAAGGGTAAGAATACAACAAAACATGCAGAACTGGTTATGCTAAAGAAGGGAATATTTCTTATGGATACACCGGGATATTCCTTTTTAGAATTATCTATTGATATACAAGAAAGGATAGATTACTTATTTCCGGAATTTGTTCCTTTTTTGAATCAATGTAAGTTTCATGATTGTCGTCATATGACAGAACCTTCATGTAGGATACGCAATGCTGTGGAAGATGGAACGATATTGGAAAGACGTTATGAATCTTACTTGAGAATAGTAAAAAATCAAGAGAAAAATAAAGATTAAATAAGGAGAGTCATTATGAAAATAGCTCCATCACTTTTAGCCGCAGATTTTTCTAAATTGGGAGAGGAAATGCAAGATATCGAGAAAGGTGGTGCCGATTTAGTTCATTTAGATGTTATGGATGGTCGGTTTGTGCCAAATATTTCTTTTGGCCCGCCAGTTATACAGGCGTTACGACCCATTACCAAATTACCGTTTGATGTGCATTTAATGATTTATCATCCGGAAGATTATTTTGATATTCTGAAGAATATTGGAGTAGAAATGGCTTCTTTTCATATCGAAGCAGTAACGCATGTTGATCGAGTAATTCATGCATTAAAATCATCTAACATTAAATGTGGATTAGCAGTAAATCCGGGAACTTCATTGTCAATGATAGATACCGTTTTACCACTCTTAGATTATGTATTAATTATGTCGGTAAATCCGGGATTTGGCGGGCAGAAATTTATTCCTTATGCGGTTGATAAAGTAAAACAATTGAAAAAAATGATAATCGAAAAACAATTATCGGTGTCTATTGAAGTAGATGGCGGAGTCAATCATAACAATGCATTTCTATTAAAAAATGCAGGCGCTGATATATTAGTGGCGGGGTCATCAGTTTTTGGAAAATCTGATCGCGCAAAGGCGATTCATGAATTGCGTGTATAATTTTATTAGAAATGAAAATAAACCTATAGAAGTGATATTTATATCTTCTATGGGTTTTTGTTTTTAGGAATTTATTGTACAATGAATGTAGAAATTTTCTTTTCATAAGGGAGAAAAAACGTGTTAAAAGCAAATTATATTCGTCATTATATACATGAAAAGGGAATACGACTTACCACAGCTGATGTTTCTTCAGGGATTGCAGAAATGTTGAAGATTCATAGACTTCCGTTGTTATCATCAGCTATTATGGGAAAAATATTAGCTTGTACAGCCGTTTTAGCTACTGATTTTAAAAATCATGAGGGTATTAGTCTTTTATGGAAAACTAACACGACTTTGGGGACTATTCGTTCTGATATGTATGACGGTAAATATATTCGTGGGTATATGGATGGTTATGATGAAGGATTGTCTATAACATCAACAAATGAAAAAAAGTTGATTAGCGGTGTTGGTGCACAATTAACGATTACTCGTTATTCTTTATTGCGACAACCTTATAGCAGTACGATTCATGTAACTTCCGGAACGATTGCTCAATGTTTTGAACAATATAAAAAAGAGTCAGATCAGATTTTATGTCGAATGCAAACGTCAGTAATTATTCGAGAAAATGAAATAATATCTGCGTCTGCAAAAATGATGGAGTTACTACCGGAAGGAGATATTGCTTTTTTCCGTCACTTAGGCGAAGAAACTCTTAACGAACAAAAGGATTCTTTAGAAAATATGGGATTTATGGTTTTATCAGAATCACCTATTATATTTCAATGCACTTGTAACAATAAACGGATAATGAATTCTTTGATGGGATTACCAAACAGAGAAAAAGAAAAATTATTACAGCAACCTTGTGCAGAAATAACTTGTCATTCATGTGGAAAAATATATAAAATTTCTAACCAAGTAATGAAAGAATGGTTTATGTAAAGGAGGAGCAAAATGAAGCGTTTAGCATTTATTGGTGGTACAGGAGTGTATGATCCCGGAATATTATCCGGTATTTATTCTGAATTTATTGAAACACCCTTTGGCACTGTTCCTTATGAGGTAGGGAAATTTGGTACAAAAGAAGTTATATTTATGGCTCGACATGGTGTACATCATACGATTCCACCCCATAAAATAAATTATAAAGCCAATATTTATGCATTAAAAATGCTGAATGTGGGTTCTATCGTATCAACAACAGCGGTTGGTTCCTTGAATCCTGAGTATAAACCGGGGGAATTAGTATTAGTTGATCAATTTATTGATATGACGAAATCAAGAGATCATACATTTTTTGATGGAGAATTTAGAGGGGTAGCCCATGTGGATATGACGCATCCCTATTGCGAGCAAATGAGATCTGCTGTATTAAAAGCAGGAGAAGAGAAGAATGTAAAAATACATAAAAGTGGGACATATATTTGTACAGAAGGCCCTCGTTATGAAACTCCTGCAGAAATTAAAGCATTTCGTTTATGGGGCGCTGATGTGGTGGGAATGACAAATGTACCGGAATGTCAGCTTGCGAGGGAAGCAGAAATATGCTATTGCACAATTTCAATGGTCACAAATTTTGCGGCTGGTATGATTGATACACCACTTACGCATCATGATGTATTGGATTGCATGAATAAAAATATTGAGAGTTTTCAGAAAATTACAGCGGAGATTTGTGAAATTTTTGATCCGGAAAAAGATTGTAGTTGTCATCATGCAGTAAAAGATTTTGGAGGGTTTCATTTATGATAATGAAACCTATTTATTGGGAAAATCATTATTTAGTTTTATTAGATCAACGGGAGTTACCGGAAAGAAGAAAATATATTACTTGTACAAATGTGGAAATGGTTATCGATGCTATTAAAACTTTAGCTGTTCGCGGAGCACCACTTATTGGAGTAGCTGCTGCATATGGGATGGTTCTTATTGCTCAGGAGGCTTTAACAAATAAAAATTTTCATGGATATTTTTATAAATCTGCCAATCAATTGAAAGAAGCACGACCTACAGCTGTTAATTTATCATGGGCAATTGATCGAATGATGCATGTTTATAAAACGTCATTGTTTGAGTTATTGTATGAAAATCTCTTAAAAGAAGCGCAACAAATCGAAGCGGAAGATAAAATGCTTTGTGAAAATATAGCCTGCCAAGGATCAAATATTTTTAGAGGAAAGAAAGAACTTCAATTATTGACTCATTGTAATGCAGGTGCTTTAGCCACAGCCGGACGAGGAACGGCGATAGGAGTTATTTCAAAATTACATGAATTAGGACAAGTGAAGTGCGTGTACGTTGATGAAACACGTCCCTTGTTTCAAGGTTCACGGTTGACAGCATTAGAATTAATGGAAAATCAAATTCCCTGTTACTTGATTGCTGATAATATGGCAGCTGATGTAATGAAAAATAGAAAGATTGATGCAGTTATTGTGGGAGCGGATAGAATTGCTCGTAATGGAGATGTAGCAAATAAAATAGGAACTTATAATTTGGCTGTTTTATGTCAATATCACCATGTCCCGTTTTATGTGGCCGCTCCTTTTTCTACTTTAGATAAAACTATTGAAAAAGGAGAAGATATTCCTATTGAAGAAAGAGAAAGCGATGAAATTCGTTGTTATAAAGGTGTTTCCATAGCACCGTCAACCGTAAATGTATACAATCCGGCGTTTGATGTTACACCGCATGAATTAATTACAGGAATTATTACCGAAAATGGTGTATTTACCAATCCATTTGATATTAAAGTATAGGGAGATTATTATGGAACAATCAATGATAAGAGATATATCATTAGCTGATGAAGGGTTACAGCGCATACGCTGGGTAGAAAAGTTTATGCCTGTTTTAGGAGAGTTAAAAAAGGATTTTGTGGCAAATCAAATTTTTCAAGGAAAAACTATTGTCATGTCAATTCACTTGGAGGCTAAAACAGCTTATTTGGCTCTGATGTTGAAAGAAGCCGGTGCTCATGTCATAGTAACGGGAAGTAATCCTTTGTCTACACAAGATCCTATTGCTGCAGGTTTAGTTAAAAAAGGAATTATTGTGTATGCATGGCATAATTGTACTAATGAAGAATATGATATTTTTTTGAATAAAGCGTTAGATCATAAACCGAATATTATTATTGATGATGGAGGGGATTTAGTTCATTTACTTCATACTACCAGAAAGGATGCGCAAGTCCATCTTATTGGCGGAGCAGAAGAAACGACCACAGGTGTACATCGCCTGAAAATACTTGCAAAGAAGGGAGATTTACAGATCCCTATGATTGCGGTTAATGATTCATATTGCAAATATTTATTTGATAATCGTTACGGTACAGGACAATCTGCATGGGATGGTATCATACGTAGTACGAATATAACAATAACAGGTAAGACAGTAGTTGTTGCCGGATATGGTTGGTGCGGTAAAGGTGTATCTATGCGTGCAAAGGGGTTAGGCGCTCATGTAATCGTAACGGAAGTTGATCCTATTAAAGCGATTGAGGCGGTATTTGATGGATTCGATGTCATGCCAATGGAAAAAGCAGCAGAAAAAGGAGATATATTCCTTACTGTAACCGGAGATATTGATATTATTACCAAAAAACATTTTCTTCGGATGAAAGATGGTGCGATTTGTGCTAATGCCGGACATTTTGATTGCGAGGTAAATAGGAAGGATTTAGAGAAAATATGCACATCTCATTATGAAGCTCGAAAAAATATAGAAGCTTATGTTATGCCAAGTGGTAAAATAGTATATTTATTGGCGGAAGGACGATTAGTAAATTTGGCATCAGGAGATGGTCATCCGGCAGAAATTATGGATCTGTCTTTTGCCCTACAAGCACAGGCAGTTTCTTACTTGTGTCAAAATGGTCAAAATTTGCAAAATAAAGTATACGTTTTGCCCGAAGAATTGGATAAGGAAGTAGCTGAAATAAAATTAAGATCGATGGGATACGAAATAGATCAGTTAACGGAAGAACAAAAAAATTATTTGGGCTTGGAGTAGGAGGTTGTATGGCTATATTAATTAAAGATGTAGCAGCATATAGAAATGGAAAGATTGTTGAACATAGTTGTATTGAAATCGAAGGAAACTATATCAAATCATTTCCGGAAAATCCGAATATAGAAAAATATACGGAAGTCATTGACGGGGAAAATATGCTTGCTTTGCCCGGCTTGGTGAATACTCATACGCATGTTGCTATGACATTATTTAGAAGTTATGCTGATGATATGGCTCTAATGGATTGGCTTCAAAATAAAATTTGGCCGGCGGAAGAGCATTTAGATGAAGATATTACATATTGGGGAAGTATGCTTGCATTTGCAGAAATGATTCGTGGAGGGACAACTGCTTTTAATGATATGTATATGTTCATGGATGCTTGTGCAGAAGCGGCAGATAAAGCCGGTATGCGTGGAAATATATCGAGAGGATTAGCTGGTGTTAGTCCGAATGGAGAAAAAGCTTTACAAGAAAATATAGAGCTGTTTCATAAATGGAATGGTGCAGGCGATGGGCGCGTTAAGGTGATGTTAGGACCTCACGCACCCTATACTTGTCCACCGGATTACATAAAAAAAGTGCGGGAAGCGTCATTAGCACACGAAATACCTATTCATATTCATTTAAGCGAGACACGTGCAGAAGTGGAAGAATGTAAACAAAAATATAATGAAACGCCGATAAAATTAATGTATGATTTAGGGCTTTTTGATTGTTCTTCTGTAATAGCTGCACATTGTGTACATGTAAATGAAGAAGATATAGAATTAATGGCGCAAAAAAATGTGAAAGTAGCACATAACCCCGGTAGTAATCTTAAATTGGCATCAGGAATTGCACCGATAATACAAATGAGAAAAGCCGGTATAACGGTGGGGTTAGGTACGGATGGAGCATCAAGTAACAATAAATTAGATATGTTTTCAGAAATGCGATTAGCTGCTTTAATCCATAAAGGGAAAAATTATGATCCTTATGCGATAACGGCCGAAGAAGCTTTAGACATGGCAACCATAGAGGGCGGCAAATGTTTAGGATATGATAATTTAGGTCGATTAGGTATCGGTTGTCTGGCAGATATCATATTAATTCGCCGAGATGGATTCCATTGGCGGCCTGATTTTAATGATATTTCCTTGGCTGTCTATGCCGGTAATTCTATGGATGTAGATACGGTTATTATTAATGGGAAACCGGTTATGCGTTCGAAACAATTACTTACTATTGATGAAGAAAAATTATTTTATGAAGTAGAGAGAGTTACTCAAAAGTTATATAGTTTTGCGCAGTAATAATAAAAAATAGATAAATAACAAGGGGTATATAGTAAATTGACAGTAAAAAATCGTATTTGTATAATAAAACAAGTATTCAAATAAATGAAAGATATGAGGCGATGATTTTGGCACATTGTAATGAAAATTTTTTGAATTTGCAAGGCGCATATTTATTTGCAAAGGTGAAAGAAAAACAGGAAGCTTATAAAGCAATTCATAAAGATGCAAATATTATATCGTTAGGTATTGGAGACGTAACACAACCTCTGGCTCCGGTAGTTATTGAGGCGATGACTAAGGCAGTAAAAGAGATGGGGCAGGTGGAAACTTTCCATGGATATGGGCCTGAAGAGGGATATGCTTTTTTGCGGGAAGCTATTGCTAAAAATGATTTCCAAGCTCGTGGGTGCGCGATTTCGCCTGACGAAATATTTGTAAGTGATGGAGCTAAATGTGATATAGGAAATATTCAAGAAATATTCGGGTTGCATGATACAGTAGCTGTAACAGATCCGGTGTATCCGGTTTATGTGGATAGTCAAGTGATGGCCGGACGAAGTGGGCGATTTGTTGATGGCGCATTTCAGAAGTTAGAATATTTGCCATGCTATGAAGAGTGTGGATTCAAAGCAAATTTACCGGTTCATGATCCGCTTATTATTTATCTATGTTCTCCTAATAATCCTACCGGTGTGGCATTGAATAGAAAAGATTTGACTACTTGGGTAAAATATGCGAAGCAAACCGGATCAATTATTCTATTTGATGCTGCTTATGAAGCATTTATTACAGAAAATGATATACCTCATAGCATATATGAGATTGATGGAGCAAAAGAAGTGGCTATGGAATTTCGTTCATATTCCAAAACGGCGGGATTTACAGGAGTTCGTTGCGGATATGTAGTTATTCCAAAAGAATTGCAATTAGAAACAGAAAAAGGCGAGAAAGTGAGTGCTCGTGAATTATGGTATCGCAGACAATGTACAAAGTTTAACGGTTGTTCGTATATTGTGCAACGCGGTGCGGAAGCTGTTTATTCAGAGATAGGGAAAAAACAAATCCAAGATATTTTGGAAATATATAAAGAAAATGCACGAATTATTTTAGAAGCGGTAGAATCGGTAAATCTACCTGCTTTTGGAGGGAAAAATAGTCCTTATATATGGATGGCAGTTCCAAAAGGAATGTCCAGTTGGGAATTTTTCGATTTTCTTTTAGAAAATGCAGAAGTTATTTGTACTCCGGGATCCGGGTTTGGTCCTTGCGGAGAAGGGTTTGTAAGACTTACGTCTTTTAATACACCTGAAAATACAAAGATAGCGGTAGAGCGATTGAAAAAAGCGATAGCCGGTTTAGAAAGGTAAAGTATAGATGAGTACAAATTTACAAATTGGCATTGTAGGTCTTCCTAATGTAGGGAAAAGTACACTATTCAATGCTATTACAAAAGCCGGTGCAGAAGCTGCCAATTTCCCTTTTTGCACCATTGAACCTAATGTGGGTGTGGTAGAAGTTCCTGATCATCGGATATATGAATTAGCTAAAATGTTTCAACCGAAAAAGACGACACCGGCATTTACACGTTTTGTGGATATTGCAGGACTTGTAGCGGGGGCATCTAAGGGAGAAGGCTTAGGAAATCAATTTTTGAGTCATATTAGAGAAACAGATGCCATAGCGCATGTAGTAAGATGTTTTGATGATGGAAATATTACTCATGTTGAAGGATCTGTTGATCCGGTTCGTGATATGGATATCATTAATACAGAATTATGCTTAGCCGATTTGGAAACTGTGGATAAAAAGAAATCGAAAACAGCGAAATTAGCACAAGCGGGAATTAAAGAAGCTAAGACGGTATTACCTGTTTTGGAAAAAGTATACACCGCATTGCAGCAAGGAATTCCGGTAAGGAAATTGGATTTATCTGATGATGAGTTAGAAATACTTAAAGAGCTAAATTTAATTACGGTGAAACCGGTGCTATATGTATTGAATACAGCAGAAGATGATATAGCAGACCCAACAGCAAATCCATATGTGAAAAATGCAGCAGAACAAGCAGAAAAAGAAGGAGCACTCTGGGTACCGATTTCTGCAGAAATTGAAGAGGAAGTATCGGAGTTAGATGAAACAGAAGCAAGAGCTTTTTTATCGGATTTAGGAGAAACAGAACCGGGCTTAAATCGATTAATACGCTCTGCATACTCTCTTTTAGGTTTAATTAATTTTTTCACGGTTGGTGCAGATGAATGTCGTTCATGGACGGTACATTCCGGAACAAAAGCACCCAAAGCGGCAGGTAAAATTCATTCCGACATTGAACGTGGGTTTATCCGAGCTGAAATTACCACATATGATGATTTAATACGGTGTGGTTCATTTAATGCAGTACGAGAAAAAGGATTGCTTCGTGTTGAAGGAAAAGATTATATCATACAAGATGGAGATATTGCCTATTTTCGTTTCAATGTGTAGTAGCAAAAGAAAAGATAAAACCGATTGGCTTCCTTTGTTTGACAGGGAAAACAATCGGTTTTATTTATTGTAGATTTTAAAATTTATTAATCAGTTAAATCGTTTTGCAGTGTGCATCAATTTAAGCGTGAGTATGATTTTTATAATTTACAAGTAAATTGAAGTCAAAATGATTATTTAGTAGATTTTTTATCCTGATAAAGTAGATACAAGAAAAAGATAAGAGCGAAGATAAATGTAATAAGAGAAGTAATTTGAGCACTTTTAAGTCCAAAAGCCAATATCTGATAATCTCCACGAATATATTCAAGGAAAAAACGAAGGATAGAATATAGCATGATATAGAGACAAAAGGCAGTTCCTTTAGCATGTGGAAAGGAGCGATAGAATATAAGTGCTACAAAAATTAATAAATCAGCTTGACATTCCCATACTTCCGCGGGCCAAAGAGGTTCTGCCCCATAGGTGTGATAAGCTAATGTAGTATGGGGATATAAAAGCCCGAAATTCATGCCGGTGGGATGACCGAAAGCATCGCCATTCATGAAATTGGCTATACGGCCAATAGCTTGTCCTATGATAATGGCAGGACTAATGGCATCTGCAAAAGGTAATATAGGAATTTTTTGTTGTTTTAAATAAATTAATCCTGCCACACTCGCAAAAATAACGCCGCCTTGGATAGACATTCCGCCTTGCCAAACAAACGGAATTTCCCATAAATGATTATGATAATAAGCCCAATCGAAGAAAAAAACATCCCAAAGTCGTCCGCCGATAATACCGGTGAAAGCAATGGTTAATCCAAAATCAAGAATATGAGTTTCCCAATTTTTCATTTCTTGCTTAAGTAAGAAATATCCTACAAGACATCCGGAAATAATTCCTAAAGAAAAAAATATGCCATATAAGCGAATTGGAAAATCGCCGATAAAAAATAGATATTGATGCATAATAGTCCTCACTGACGTATAATACAAATATGTTTTATGTTTATTATACAATACTTGATACAAAGGAGAAATCATGTTGAAAAAAATATTAGGAGTAGCAGTATTGATATTGCTTTTTTGTATAAAAGCAACTGCTATGGATAAAATACATGTAAATAATGATAAAACGGAAGATGGAATGTTTAGTCGTGATGGATATATATATGCTATACCAAAGTGGCTCGAAAAAGGAAATCAATGGAAAGTAATAGAAAAAAGTGGAAAAGTATATGTAAAAGTAAAGCAGAAAGATGATGTAATGACTGAACAATTGGTACAAATACCAACAGTTTTATGGAAAAATAAGACATATATTAATTTTACGTTTTTTGCACCGCAAGCAGGTTTATCTTATGACTATAATGAAAAACATAAAGAAATAACAATAAAGCCAAAAACGGATAAACAGGTAAAAAGTAAAAATAGAAAAGTTATTTTTATGTGGGATCCGGATTGTTTATTTCAATCTGATGAATTTTATTTTACCAATAAGATGGGAAGACGTGTTTTATGTCCTACGTGGGGATCTTATCAAGATATAAATAACTCAAAAGTGTCAGTAGAATATTTATATCATGCGAAATCCCAAGGAATGGAAATTATGCCGTTGGTTCATAACAATTTTGATATAGATGAGACAAAGAAATTAGTTAAAAATGATAAAAAGGTAAAAGATTTGTCTGCGGCTATGGCAGCAACAGCGCTTGTTTATAATCTTGATGGATGGAATATAGATTTTGAAAATATGGATCCTGCTGATAAAGACTGCTATACGCAGTTTATTCGTATGATCACAGAACCTCTTCATCGTTTGAATAAAACTATTTCTGTAGATATTACAGTGTATAATCCTTATAGCCGTACATGGAGTCTTTGTTATGATAGAAAAGCGTTATCAGATATAGTGGATTATGAAATTATTATGGGTTATGATCAAACTTATGCAGCAAGCGTCTATTCCGGATCGGTTTCTTCTTATACATGGCTGGATAGCAGTATACAAAAGTTATTAACTATGGTACCAAAAGAAAAATTAGTATTAGGATTGCCTTTATATACACGTGTATGGCGTGGAGAGGAAGGAAAGGCAAAATCAGCAGTTTTAACAATAAAATATATACCGGAATTTTTACAAAAGCATGAAATAGTAACGATGTGGAATCAAAAAGATAAGCAGTATGTAGGTATTTTTAAAAACAAAAATAATCCGGGGAAAGTATGGTTTGAAGAAAAAAGATCGCTTAGAGAAAAGATGAGTTTGGCAAAGAAATATAATTTAGCCGGTCTTGCATTTTGGCGATATGGATTTGAATCTGATAATTTGTTTCAGCAATTGGAATATTCTTGGTTGGGGGATTATAGACTTCCGATTAAGAAAAAATCGATGTCTTATAACATAGTGCAAAAATTGAAAAAATAATAGCAAAATCAGCGTATAAATAAAGAATAATTTGACTCACCTATTGTTAGACATTATAATATTTGATAAATCATTTATTGGAGTACATATGTAAAATGAACATGAAAGTAGGGGGATTATGATGGAAAAATATATTCCGCAAAATATTGAAAAAAAGTGGCAAAAAATTTGGCATGATACTAATGCCTTTGAAACACATTTTGATTTAGGAAAAAAGAAATATTACATTTTGGAAATGTTTCCCTATCCATCAGGGAATCTTCATATGGGACATGTTCGCAATTATTCTATTGGTGATGTAGTTGCTCGATTCAAAAAAATGCAAGGATTTAATGTTATACATCCGATGGGATTTGATGCTTTTGGGATGCCTGCAGAAAACGCTGCTATTCAACATGGGATTGCACCGGCTAAATGGACATATTCAAATATAGAAAATATGACACGGCAGCAAAAGGAATTAGGATTATCCTATGATTGGAATCGAGAAGTACTGACTTGTAGAGAAGATTATTATAAACATACACAAAAAATATTCAACATGTTTTATGAAAAAGGTTTAGCATATAAAAAAGAGGCTAAAGTTAATTGGTGTGAAAAATGTCATACGGTATTAGCCAATGAACAAGTCGAAGAGGGAAAATGTTGGCGTTGTAAAACACCGGTAATAAAAAAAGGATTATCACAATGGTTCTTTAAGATTACTGATTATGCGGATCGTTTATTGGCTGATTTAGATAAATTACCGGGATGGCCGGAACGTGTAAAAACCATGCAGCGTAATTGGATTGGCCGTTCTACTGGAACGCAATTTTCTTTTACTGTAGAAGGTATGGATGAAAAAATTTTCGTATATACGACACGAGTAGATACAGTGTATGGTGTCACTTATATGGTATTAGCTCCGGAACATCCGTTGGTAGAAAAATTAATTGCGCATAATCCGGAAAAAGATAAATTAGAAGCTTTCATTTTTGAAATGAAAAACCAAAATGATTTGGATCGTACTTCGGAGGATGCTCCGAAGTTAGGTATGCCGACCGGAAGTTATGCTATTCATCCATTAACCGGGGAAAGAATACCGATTTGGATTGCAAATTATGTTCTTTATGAATATGGTACAGGCGCTGTAATGGCTGTACCGGAAGGCGATCAGCGTGACTGGGAATTTGCTAAAAAATATAAGTTGCCGATTCATATGGTTATTCAGAATAAAGAACATGATTTAGTTTTGGATAATATGGAACAGGCTTATGACGAGGATGGCTATTTAGTCAATTCAGGGGAATTTGATGGACTCACATCAGCGGAAGCGCGACAGAAAATCACTGAGAAATTAGAAAAAATGGGTATCGGCGAAGGAAAAGTTAATTATCGTTTAAGAGATTGGCTTATTTCGCGCCAAAGATATTGGGGATGTCCTATTCCTGTGGTTTATTGCCCGACCTGTGGAACGGTATTGGTTCCAGATGATGAATTGCCGGTTAAATTACCTGAAGATGTAGATTTTGTGACAGATGCTACATCACCGTTGGAAACAAATAAAGAGTTTTTATATTGCCGCTGTCCAAAGTGCGGAGGTGATGCAAAGCGTGAAACTGATACGATGGATACATTTATTGATTCGTCTTGGTATTTTCTGCGTTATTGTGATCCAAAGAATGATAAGATTCCTTTTGATAAAGAAAAATGTGATTATTGGATGCAGGTAGATCAATATATCGGTGGTATTGAACATGCCATTTTACATTTGTTATATGCGCGCTTCTTTACGAAGGTATTACATGATGCGGGCATGGTTACAGCATCGGAACCTTTTGAAAATTTGTTATGTCAAGGTATGGTATTAAAAGATGGCGGGAAAATGAGCAAATCTGTAGGAAATGTAGTAAGTCCGGAAGAAATTGTTAGCCAATATGGCGCAGATACAGCTCGTCTCTTTATCCTCTTTGCTGCACCACCGGAAAAAGATTTAGAATGGAGTGAAAGAGGGGTAGAAGGTTCGTATAGATTCTTAAAGCGTGTCTGGTCTATTGTTGGAACATATCATCAGTTGGCATTGAATGATAATACTTTATCGAAAGATGAGCTCGCGCTTCGTCGCAAGCTTCATCAGACGATAGCTAAAGTAACAGAGGATCTTGACGGAAAATTTGCATTCAATACAGCTATTAGTGCAATTATGGAATTAGTTAATGATATGTATAAGTTTGCAGAAGCGCATAAAGAAATTAATGCTAATCTGAAAACTGAAGTACTTCGTAATTTATTGATTCTTTTAGCTCCCTTTGTACCGCATATTATAGAAGAATTATGGCAGACATTACATGCTTCAGAAAAGAGTGTACATGAAGCATCATGGCCGGTAGTTGACTCAAGTGCTTTAGTTGTTGATACGGTGGAAATCGCTGTACAAGTAAATGGAAAATTAAGAGCAACGATGGAAGTGTCTGTTTCCCTTCAAAATAATGAATTAGAAGAAAAAGCAAAACAGTTACCCGGAGTTCAAAAATTTGTAGAAGGAAAGACGATTGTAAAGTGTATTGTCATCCCGAAGCGAATTGTTAATATTGTGGTTAGATAAAATAATTTCCTTAATAAGTAAAAAGAGATGTCTTGTGAAGATATCTCTTTTTTGCGGAATATTTTATAAAAAACCTATATTGTGATAAAATATATAAAATTTCATTGTAAAGAAAATATAGATAGAGAGGTTTGACATGGAAGAAAAAGAAATATCATCTAATTTTATTGAAGCGGAAATCAATAAAGATATAGCAAATCATGTATATGAGAATAATCGAGTATTGACGCGATTTCCGCCGGAGCCTAATGGATATTTACACATTGGACATGTAAAAAGTATCTGTCTTAACTTTGGTTTAGGCGAGAAATATAAAGGGGCGACGAATGTTCGTTTTGATGATACCAATCCAACGAAAGAAAATGTAGAATATGTAAATTCTATTTTGGAGGATATTCGTTGGCTTGGTTTTACTTGGAAAGAACCGGTGCATTATGCTTCTGACTATTTTCCGGAACTTTATGAATGTGCGTGCCGTTTAATAAAAAAAGGGCTTGCCTATGTAGATGACCAAACAAGTGAAGAAATTCGCAATACGCGTGGTGATTTTTCGCATCCCGGGAAAGAAAGTCCTTGGCGAAATAGAAGTATAGAAGAAAATTTAAAGCTATTTCAAGAGATGAAAGAAGGTAAATATAAAGACGGAGAAAAGGTTTTGCGCGCTAAAATTGATATGGCTGCGCCAAATGTAGTTATGCGTGATCCGGTCATTTATCGAATACTTCATGCTACGCATCATAGGACAGGTGACACATGGTGCATTTATCCTTTATATGATTTCGCACATCCGCTTTCTGACGCGATAGAAGGAATTACTCATTCTATCTGTACATTAGAATTTGAAGAACGTCGTCCATTATATAATTGGTGTTTACAAGCGTTTGAAAGTAAAGAAAAACCGAGACAAATTGAATTTGCTCGTTTAAATGTATCTACCATGATTACCAGTAAACGGAAATTGCGTAAAATGGTAGAATCCGGTGTAGTATCCGGCTGGGATGATCCACGTATGCCTACTATTTGTGGTATTAGACGTCGTGGCTATACCCCTGAATCACTTCGCCATTTTTGTGAATTAATTGGAGTAGCTAAATCTGATAATACAGTTGATATTGCTTTTTTGGAATATTGCATCAGAGAAGATTTGAAAGCAAAAGTTCCACGAATTATGACGGTTATTGATCCTATAAAAGTAGTTTTAACGAATTATCCTGAAAATAAAACGGAAGAATTAGTGATTGAGAATAATCCGGAAGATGAATCTATGGGAAGTCGTCAGGTGACGTTTAGTAGAAATATTTATATTGAACGAGAAGATTTTATGGAAACTCCGGTAAAGAAGTTTTTCCGTATGACACCGGGGAAAGAGGTAAGGCTTAAAGGGGCATATATTGTTCGTTGTGATGAAGTGGTAAAAAATGATGATGATAGCATTAAGGAAATTCATTGTACCGTGGATTTTGACACGCGTAGTGGGACGCCGGGAGCGGATCGGAAAGTTAAAGGTACCCTTCATTGGGTATCTGCAGATACGGCTGTGGATGTGGATATTAGAATATATGATTATCTTATTTCTCCGGATGATACAGAGGACGGTAAAGATTTCATGGAAAAAATAAATACGCATTCACTTACAGTTTTTGAGGGAAAGGCTGAAGCTGCTATTAAAGATTATCAAGTAGGAGATCGTTTCCAGTTTTTGCGTAAAGGTTACTTTATTATCGATAAAGATAGTACAAAAGAAAAATTAGTATGTAATCAAATCGTAGGCCTTCGTGATACTTGGGCTAAATTACAGAATAAGAAGTAAAATATCATGACGAAAAAAATATTGATGATGATTTTATGCGTAATTTTCTTATTGATAGGTAAAAATTATGTAGAAGCGACAAATAAATGGGAATTACCACATATAGGAGTGATGACTCTTCCGGATCATGTCACTTTGGAAAAAGGGAATCCGTCTACTATTTCATTAAAACCGGGAAAGAGTGTTGGGGATTATTTCAAAAAATGGGTTGGAAAAAATGGTTCATATTATCTTTTAACTTATACAAATCCCCCGGATTTTTCTTATGGTTGGGCAGCTTCTTTGGAATTGGGAACGCCATTTCTTCTTGAAATCGGTGAAATCGCACATAAAAATGATTCTGCTGAAGAACGAATGAATATTATCGCGAACTATTTTAATAATAGACTGAAGCAGGAATTTATCACTTACAATGGAGAGGCGCCTTTAAGGCATATAATTTCTGCTAAAGATGATTACTGGATGGGGAGCTTTACGATAACTAATAAGGGAAAAAATATTACATATCGTGAAGCTTATCAAGTGATTTTATGTCATGATCATTATTTTGTTTATTTGGGAATTATTAATTCTGATGCTGAACAAAAATTTTTGACAGGCACGATTGAACAAATGATGAAAAAACGTGAGATTGTGCCGGTAATAGTTAATGGATTGAAAGCTGTTTGCGAGATATCCAAGAATTCCGGGAATTTAATAATCAGAAATTGACAAGCTAAGATTCTATGGGTAATATAGATATGTAGGAATATTTTCTATAAGATATAATAGGAGGAATTATAATGGTAAAAGTAGCTATTGTATATTGGTCCGGGTCAGGCAATACAGAAGCCATGGCACAAGCTGTGGAAGAAGGGGCAAAAAGCGCAGGCGCTGAAACTACACTTACATTTGTAAGTGATACTAATGCAGCCGATACGGCAGAATTTGATCATATTGTGTTAGGCTGCCCGGCTATGGGAAATGAAGAATTGGAAGAATATGAATTTGAACCATTCTTTGCAGAACTACTTCCAAAGTTAAAGGGGAAAGTAGTTGGTATTTTTGGTTCTTATGCATGGAATCAAGGCGATTGGATTTTAACATGGAAAAAGCGTCTTGAGGATGCCGGTGTTGAATTAGTGGCAGAACCGGTAAAGGCATATAGTTATCCGGATGATGAAGCATTGGAAGCATGTAAAGAATTAGGTAAAACAGTAGCTAATGCTTAAAGATAATAAAAAAAGGCGCATCTCATAAGTAAGATGCGCTTTTTTTGCAAGGAGGTGCCTCATGGAAAAGAAAGTAGCGATTATTTATTTTTCTGCTACGGGAAATACGGAAGCTATGGCAGAAGCTGTAGCTATTGGTGCAAAAAAAGCCGGCGGGAAAGTCCTTTTAGCGCCGGTGGCTGACGTAGACCCGAATGTTATTGGAAAAGAATATGATTATATTTTATTGGGTTGTTCTGCATGGGGAATTGAAATAATTGAAGAAGAGCAAATGAGACCATTCTGCGAGAAATTAAAACCGTATCTTAAAGGTAAAATTATGGGAATTTTTGGATCTTGCGGATGGAGTCGTGGTGCATGGCTTAACTCTTGGTATAATGAACTTCATTTTGCCGGGGCTTTATTTCCGGCACCTCCTGTATTAGCATATGGTTATCCGGATGAAGAAGGACAAATCAATTGCGAGAATTTGGGAAATATGGTAGTGAGTGCTGCTATATCTCATGAATAACAGAAGATGAAAGGATGATTGTATTGATAAATTGGGATAGTAAGCTTTCTGAGAATGTAAAAGCTGTTCCGCCATCGGGGATACGTAAATTTTTTGATATTGCACAAACGATGAAAGGCGTTATTTCGTTAGGCGTAGGTGAACCTGATTATGCGGCACCGGATAAAGTAATAGAATCATGCATACATAGTTTGGAGAAAAAAGAAACCTCTTATACGTCTAACTGGGGACTTTTGGAATTACGTCGAGAAATAGCTAAAACTTTTGCTACAAGATATCAATTAAAATATCGAGCAGAAAATGAAATCTTAATTACAGTCGGCGTTTCAGAAGCGATTAATACAATTATGCAAGCATTGCTTAATCCCGGGGATGAAGTACTTATTCCGGATCCGGCTTATTTGGCATATCCTGCCTGTGTTAAATTGGCGAGTGGTATTCCTGTGTTGGTTCCTACGGAATGTGAAAACGAATTTAAGCTGACAGTGGAAGAATTAGAAGCTGCCGTAACAGATAAAACAAAAATACTGTTAATCGGTTATCCTAATAATCCTACCGGTACAGTCATGGATAAAGAGTCTTTGAAAAAAATAGCAGTATTTGCCGAAAAACATGATCTTATTGTTATATCTGATGAAATATATTGTGATTTAACTTATGATGATAATCATACTTGTTTTGCATCCTTACCAAATATGAAAGAGCGAACTATTGTATTAAATGGGTTTTCAAAATCTTACGCAATGACGGGATTGCGTATCGGTTATGCTTGTGGACCTGCAGAAGTTATGCAATCTGTTTGCAAAGTACATCAATATAGTATGTTATGTGCGCCCGTGACCGGTCAATATGGAGCGATAACAGCACTTAGGGATTGTAAGGAAGAAGTAGAAGCTATGTATAATGAGTACCATACTCGTCGCGAAATTGTCTATAATGCTATTATAGGGATGGGATTACCTGTATTTAAACCTAAAGGAGCTTTTTACATTTTCCCGGATATTAGCTCTACCGGATTATCTGATGAAGAATTTTGCGATAAACTTCTTCATGAAGAACAAGTCGCAGTGGTACCGGGAAGTTGTTTTGGAAAACAAGGGCTTGATCATGTACGCATTTCTTATGCATCAAGTAGAGATAATTTAAAGGAAGCAATGAATCGTATGGCACGTTTTGTTAAAAAATATCAGGGATAGCAAATGATAAAACCGTACTATAATGTACGGCTTTGTCATTTAATAAGGTGCATTCTCTTGACAGATCTAAGGTATAAACTTCATAATAAAAATAAATATTACTTTTTTAGGAGAATATCAATGAGATATAAATTGGGATTAGCAATTTTATTTTTATCGTGTTCATTTGGTGGAATGATAAGCAATGTTGTACAAGCCACAGAAAAGAATCCTCCGGTAATTGATGGGCAAACCAAAAAGACAAATGAGAAAAAAGGATTGTCTAATGCTGCAACGGGAAAGAATATACCTGCAACAAACGTAAAAAAAACTGATAAGGCAGTAAAAACGAAGGTAAAATCAGTAAAGAGTGAATCTAAAAATATACAAAAATTGAAAGATATTCAAGGGAAAGCGTTGAATGAAATGGATTTTACCCTTAGTCGAATAAAATTAGGGGAATCTGTTGAAAAGATCGTGGCATTGAAGGGAAAAGCCGATAAGGTGACTCATCATTTCCTGCGTGATGAATTTCATTGGGATGGGTTTACTGTTATTGTCAATAATGATGCGCCTTATTTTTATACGAACAGAAAGGATTTAAATTTAAACAAGCGGATTTCTTTTCGAGGAATGGTATCATTTTATATTGATGGTAAAAATGTTGTAACTGCTCGTGGAATAAGTGTTGGAGATTTACGGGAAAATGTACTTCGAACTTACGGGACTCCAACAGAAGTTTTATGGGATGGCGAGAAAAAACAATTTCATCTCATTTATACTCTGCGTGATAAAAAAATCATTTTTATGGTGAAAGATAATAATGTGATATCAATACAAATGAGTTTAGAAAAAAATTCATCTCCAAACAATGGGTTGAATAAAAAGAAACCGGGGCAATTATTAAATAATGAGTTCCATTTAGCAGGGTTTAAAATTGGGGATCAGTTATCGGCATATCCATGGGATACATGGGAAAAGAAAATTACTAATCCGCAAGAAGAAACCTGGTATTATAGTGGATATGCGGTACGAGTAACTGCTAAAAGTCATTATATAGAAACTTTATTTTTGTATAATAATAAAATGATTACTGCCCGTGGATTGGCGTTAGGTGATGATATATCAACTGCAGAGCTTTTATATGGTAAGCCGAATAAAATGGAAGTAGATACATCTTCAGGGCATGTAAGAACATCTTATATTTATTTTTCTGCCGATAAACGATATATTATGATTTTGTTTTTTGTTAGACAAAAAGTAGATGGTATTTTAGTTACAAAAAATCCACAAATAGATCAAAAAAAGAACAAATAAAGTTTTACTAAAAAATTATAGGGGTGCGAGAAAAGTGTACGAGTATTTTTGTGCGGTTGTTATAGGTATTGTAGAAGGATTAACAGAATATATTCCGGTATCAAGTACCGGGCATATGATTATCATAGGACATATGCTTGGGTTTACCGGAGAAGTAGCTGATGTTTTTGAAATATTTATTCAATTAGGTGCTATTTTATCTGTATTAGTTGTATATAGAGAGAAGTTTTTATACATGTTAAATACCCATCATTGGTTTCTTACCAAAGGGGCATCACCATTGAATTTAGCTATTGCCATGTTTCCTGCTTGTTTATTGGGGTTAATCGGACATGGGTTTATTAAAGAACGACTTTTTAGCCCTATGACGGTGATTATTGGGCTTGTATTGGGCGGTCTATTTATGATAGTAGCGGAGAAGAAACGGACAGCTTTTCATGTGAATAATGTAGATGAAATTCGGTCATTGAATGCATTGAAGATTGGATTATTTCAATGTCTTTCACTTTGGCCCGGATTTTCTCGAAGCGGTAGTACGATTGCAGGTTGTCTTTTTTTGGGAATATCGAGAAAGGCTGCAGCAGATTTTTCCTTTATTATGGCAGTGCCGCTTATGTTCTTAGCGTGTCTATATGATTTATATAAAGCGGCTAATAGTTTATCAATGAACGATTTTGGAATATTGGCGGTAGGATTTATTACATCATTTATCGTAGCTTATGGTTCAATACTTTGGTTTTTGAAATTTTTAAATACTTCGACGTTAACCGGATTTGCTGTGTATAGATTCTTGGTAGCTATTTTTGCCCTTATATATTTTATGTAAAGTTGCTACTTTGATTTAAAGATGATATTATGAAAAACACAGTAGTTATAGATTATTTATAGGGGGCTTCATGAAAGCATTTATCCGTGTTCGTCACTCTGGAGATTTATATAATCAGAATTGTTATTCTGTTTATCAGGGTTGTGAAAAAATGGATATTCCTATTATTCGATATAAGGCTATTTATTCTGTAACAGATAATGACCCAACTGATTTGGTAGTAGGAACTTTTTCAGATGTAAGTGTAGCTTTGGACAAATTAGGTGTTCAATTAACGCCTGTTGATTATCCTGATGAATTAATGCCATTTGTAGGAAGGAAAATATGGCAATCCACTTTATTTACTATTACCAGTCATCCGGAATATTGGCATGTATTTGTAAAACCGGTAGTAGATGTGAAACGTTTCCGTGGTACAGTGCTTGATAAATCAGAAGACTTAATAAAATTAGGCGGTGGATTGGAAGACATTCATGTTTGGTGTAGTGAAAAGGTCAAATTCCTGTCAGAGTGGAGAATTTGGGTCCTTCAGGGAAATATTGTGGGCTTAAGTCCTTATCGTGGACAATGGGATTTATTTCCGGATCCCGGTATATTGAAAAATGCTGTGGAAGCTTATCATTCAGCACCGCAGGCTTATGCTTTAGATTTTGGCGTAACTGATGAGGGGAAGACTCTTTTAGTGGAAGTTAGTGATGCGTATGCGTTGAGTAGTTTTGGGCTGGATCCGGTATTATATACAAAAATTCTTATGACTCGTTGGCAAGAGTTAATAAAGGAATCTATGTTAGAAGAAACGGTTAATTAAAGGTGTTAATAGAAAGGAGGAACTGACAAATATTTTATTGTCAGTTTTTTCGTATTTTATTAAAAAGGAGGAACGATGATTAAATTTAATAATGAGTTCCTTCAGCGACTCAAGGATACATTATATATAACAGATGTCATTCAATCTTATGGGGTTGATATTAAGAAAAAAGGGAGTAAGTACTGGGCCTGTTGTCCCTTTCATAATGAGAGAACTCCTTCTTTTTCTATTTCTTTGGAAGAAGGATTTTACTATTGCTTCGGGTGTCATGTATCGGGAGATATGATTACATTTGTAGAAAAAATGGAATCAATGTCTTTTACAGATGCTGTAGAAAAATTGGCCAATATGGCACATATGGAAATACCGGAAGAATCATATTCTGAAGAAGAAAAAAAAGAAGCAGCTTTCAAAGAGCAATTATATGAAGTGGCACAATTAGCGGGAGAATATTTTCATAATTGTCTGTTAAAAACACAGATGGGAAAAGCCGGACTTGCTTATTTTACTAAGCGTCATTTATCAAGAGAAACTATTGATAAATTCAAGTTGGGGTTTGCCCCGCCGGAGTGGGATCGTTTATATCGAGATTTTATAGAAAGAAAGCATGTGCGTCCAGATGTATTAATTCAATCCGGATTGGTGGGTGTTAAGAATAATAAGCATTATGATGTGTTTAGAAATAGATGCATGTTTCCTATTATGGATTTACGAGGGAAAGTGGTGGCTTTTGGCGGACGTGTTCTTAATAGTCAAGATAGTTTAGCTAAATATTTGAATTCACCTGAAACGCCTATATTCAATAAGCGTCGTTTGTTATTCCCCATTTATCAAGCTCTTCCGGAAATACGAAAGAAAAGACAAGCTATCATGGTGGAAGGGTATATGGATGCTATTTCACTTCATACTCATGGTATACAAAATGCGGTAGCTTCTTTGGGAACAGCGTTTACTATCGAACAGGCACGATTATTGAAAAGATATGCTGATGAGGTAGTATTTAGTTATGACATGGATTCTGCCGGTCAAAATGCGACCAAACGTGCTTTAGAAATAGCCGGATCAGTGGGATTAAAATTGAGAGTGGCACTTATCGGCGAAGGGAAAGATCCGGATGAGTTTGTCAATTTACATGGTGGAGAGGCTTTTTTAGAAGTTGTTAAACAGGCGGAACCGGCATTAGATTATTTATTCCATTCATTGTGCAAACAATATGATGGTACAACTTTGGATGGACAGCAACATATTTTAACAGAAATGTTTTCGTCTTTGGCTGCACAAGAAAATACATATGTATTTAATGCTTTTATTCGTAAAATGTCGAAAAAATTGCATATGGATGAAGGTCTTATTCGTAGTGAAGCTATTCGTTATACTAAAGAGAATCATTCCAAAGTTTATATTTCTCCTCGTACAAATTCTGATGAAATTGGAGCTTTGTCTAAAGATGTGTCGCAAAAACAATGTAAAATGGAATGCGAGATATTAAGATATTGTCTTATACATCGCATGTTTCCTGAGGAATTGGCATTGCTTGATAATTATCAATTTACTTTGCCATTTTATGATCGGTTATATAAAATACTTAAGAGCATGAAGGGGCAAGAGATAAGTGTTGAAAAAGTAGAAATGCAGTTGGAACGTGACGAGACACAAGAATTGGCAAAACTTATGTTGCAAGAAAATAATCGAGAAATTATTTTGAAGGAATATATCAGACTTTTAAGGAAAATATATTTGCAAAATGAGTATAAATATCATACGAAAAGGGCTTCAGAATTAATGATAACGAATCCGGAGGAGGCGAAAAAGGAACAAATGATTTGTATTGAATTGAGTAATGAAATTCGTTTATTATAGTTATATATGTATTGTGATGAAGGAGAGCTATATGGGTCAAAAAACGGTAAGAATGAATAATTGGATAGAAGAATTAAAAAAGCAAACAGATGGCGATAATTCGATCTCAAATAAAGACATTATGGCATTTATCACAAGAGAACATTTAGATAAAACAGCTTTATCTGATATTTACGAAGGATTATTTCAGTCGGATATTACGGTCACTTTTACGGAAGATGCTTCTGATGAAGAGTTAGAATTATTGGATGAAGAAAATGATGAAAAAACAGAAGAGCAGGATATTGAAGAAGTATTAGCTAATGTAGATATAAATGAATCAATCAATATTGATGATCCTGTAAAAATGTATTTAAAAGAAATTGGTTCAGTGGAATTGCTCACGGCAGATGAAGAGGTGGTATTAGCTAAGAGAGTAGAAAAAGGCGGAAAAGCTAAGGCTACAAAAGCAGATAAAGAGGACGCTGTATTGGCTAAAAAAGCATTATCTGATGCTAATTTACGTTTGGTCGTGTCTATTGCCAAAAAATATTTAGGTCGCGGAATGCAATTTTTGGATTTGATTCAGGAAGGTAATCTTGGATTATTAAAAGCTGTTGATAAATTCGATTATACAAAGGGCTATAAATTTAGTACATATGCTACATGGTGGATTCGACAAGCCATTACAAGAGCGATTGCAGATCAAGCAAGGACGATTCGTGTTCCTGTGCATATGGTAGAAACTATAAACAAATTAAATCGCTTTTCGCGCACATTACTCCAAGAAAAAGGAAGAGAAGCTACTAATGAAGAATTAGCAAAAGCTATGGGTGTAACACCGGCTAAAATACGTGAAATAAAAAAAATAGCTCAAGATCCTATTTCTTTAGAGACGCCAATTGGGGAAAAAGATGATTCCCATTTAGGTGATTTTATTGAGGACCCTGAAGCTATTGCTCCTGATGAAGCAGCTAATTCTATTTTACTTCGTGAACAAATTGAAGATTTATTAAAAGAGTTAACAGAGAGAGAACGACATGTTTTGGAATTGCGTTTTGGTTTATATGATGGGAAAGCTCGAACTTTGGAAGAAGTTGGGAAATATTTTGATGTCACACGTGAACGAATTCGTCAGATAGAAAGTAAAGCTCTTAGTAAATTAAAAAAATCGGGCAAATCCTTGATTAGTAACTGAATATATATTGACGGCACGTGTATTTACTGGTAAAATATTACTTGTTGGTGCATGAGGGCCCATAGCTCAGTTGGTCAGAGCCGGCGGCTCATAACCGCCTGGTCCTAGGTTCGAGTCCTAGTGGGCCCACCAATAAAATTTGAAGGCTGAGTAGGTTACTCGGTCTTTTTTTGTGGAGAGGGAAAGATGAAATTATCACCAAGACTACAGGCAGTAGCAGATTTAGTGCCTAATTGTCAATGTATTGCAGACATAGGTACGGATCATGCTTATTTACCTATTTATCTTTTGAAAACTAAAAGGATACAAAAGGCGATAGCATCAGATATACATAAAGGTCCTGCAAGTCGGGCAATGAATCATTTGCATAATGAAAATTTATTATCACAAGCAAAAGTAAAAATAGGGGCAGGATTATCTATTTTAAATAATGAATTGGTAAATGGCGTTATTATGGCCGGCATGGGTGGATTGATGATACAATCAATTATGAAAGATAGTCCTCAAATATGTAGCCGAATATCTTGGTTTATATTACAACCGCAAAATTATATAGCAGAATTGCGATTATGGTTACAACAGAATCATTATAAAATTGCAAAAGAACTATTGGCACATGAAGCAGAGCGATTTTATGAAATATTATTAGTTACACATGGCGAAATGAAGGGATTCTCTTTATTTGATGCTGAAATAGGCGTAACTCATAGTAGGTACGAAGATCCTTTATTTGTTGAATATTTAAAGAAAATAATAAAGAAAAAGGCATTAATCATTGAAAATATCCCTATGGATACTAAAAATGCACAAAATTTAAAAAAGAGAGAAAAGGCGCTTGATGATAAAAAAAGATTGGAGGAAATTCTATGGGAATTTACGTAAAGGATATCATGACATTGATGGATGAATGGGCACCATCATATTTAGCAGAAAAATGGGATCATCCCGGGATGCAAATAGGAACGCCGTCAAAAAAAGTCGAGCGTATATTGGTTTCACTTGATGTTACACGAAATAATGTACGATATGCAGCTAATCATGGGATTCAGATGATTATTTCCCACCATCCTTTTTTATTTAAATCATTGCACGTAATTGATGCAACATCTGATAAAGGGAAAATTATAAAAGATGTAATGAAAAACGATATTACATTATTTGCCGCGCATACAAATTTAGATACTGCGCAGCAAGGAGTAAATGATGCTCTTTCGAAAGCGTTAGGACTTCAAAATTGTAAGGGGCTTGTGCCTGTTTATAAAGAATATATGAATAAGGTAACCATATATACATCTGCCATGAATTGTAAAGTTATACAAAAGCGGATAAAGGAACAATCTGAAAATGAGATACAATTTTTTTATGTATTGGAAGATGAAGATAATATGGATAAATTAGTACGTCTAGAATGTAGTGTCCCTACGCATTTACTTACTATGGTAAAAACAATAATTCAAGATATAGATCAAAGTATAGCATTTGATATACATATATTAGAGAATCACGAGAAACAAGAATTTATGGGTCGAATAGGATATTTACCTAAAGAAATGATAGGGGTAGAAGCGATTTTATATATAAAGGAAAAACTGCAGATTCCTTGTATACGTTATGCCGGAGATGATTCACATATGGTAAAAAAGGTAGCTTTATTAGGTGGATCCGGCATGGAATTTTTTAGTTTTGCTAAAGCTGCCGGAGCAGATTTATATTTAACAGCTGATGTTAAATATCATGATGCACAAGAAGCATCAGAAAATTTATTAATAGTAGATGGTGGGCATTTCTATACAGAGCGTGTGATCGTTTCATCCTTAGCAAAAAGATTAAGAGATGAATTTGAAAAGAGACAATGGGCTATTGAAGTAGAAGAAGATAGTGATGCTGTCGATATATTTCATTATTTATAAAATCTTGAAATAAAAAAAAGAGAATGTTATACTATTATTCGCAAGCAGGAAAGATGATTGCGGGCCGTAAGGCGTGAGGAAAGTCCGAGCTTCGCAGGGCAGGATGCCGGATAACGTCCGGCGGAGGTAACTCTAGGGAAAGTGCCATAGAAAAGGAAACCGCCGTGTAAACGGTAAGGGTGGAAAGGTGCGGTAAGAGCGCACCAGCATTCGGGAGACCGAATGGCTTGGTAAACCCCATCCGAAGCAAGACCGAATAGGGAAGGGTTGAGGTTGCCCGCTGACCTTCCGGGTTGCGTCGCTTGATTGGTAAAGTAATTTATCAACTAGATAGATAATCATCGCCATAAAAATGGTACAGAACTCGGCTTATTGAATGCTTGCACTGAAATAAAGGAACATGGTTGTTCTTTACATATAAAAAGCGTGATGAGGTTTAATTCTCATCACGCTTTTTGCATGTAGATATCAATATTTTGATAATTTAACGACTTCGTCAAAATGATTTTGCATTGAAGCCGATGGTTTTTTATCAAAGATACTTGCTATATAAATGGCAAGTAAAGAAAAGAAGAAACCAGGAACTATTTCATAAAGGCCAAACCAAGCAAAATGTTTCCAAATAAGAACGGTAATTCCACCGGTGATGATACCGGCATAAGCACCTTTTAATGTCATGCGTTTCCAGTAAAGGGAAAGAAGAATGGTAGGACCGAAACATGCACCAAATCCGGCCCATGCATAAGAGACAATAGAGAAAATATAACTATTGGGGTCTGATGCTAAATATAATGCACAGGCAGAAATTCCCAAAATAGTTAGTCGACTGATAAATAAGAGTTCTCGATCACTTGCTTGTTTTCTGATAAAAGGGGAATATAAATCTTTTGCAACTGCTGAAGCTGTTACTAATAATTGTGAAGAGGCACTACTCATAATGGCAGCTAATATAGCAGACCAAATGAGTCCGGTTAAAAAGGGGAATGATAAAGTTTCTGCCATAATAATAAATACTCGTTCTGCATCAGCCTCTTTTAACGGAATTGTTAAGTAGGCTTTACCCACAATACCGATAGCGATGGCAAATAAAAGAGATAATATCACCCATCCTACGGCAATTTGAGTGGATTTTTTTAATTCCTTTGGATTGCTAATAGCCATAAAGCGAACTAAAATATGGGGCTGTCCAAAATATCCTAATCCCCAACCGGCAGAAGAGAGAACTAAAATAATAATGGATAAAATGCTCATGGATTCAGGAAAGAATGAAAAAAAGTCAGGGCCTTCACCGGCTAACGTTTCTAAAGTAGGGGCAGGTCCACCCATAATAATTACAGCGGCAATTGGTATATATATAACTGTAAAAAACATCATTGTTCCTTGTACAAAATCTGTCATACTTACAGCTGCAAACCCGCCCAGAAATGTGTAAAATATTACGACAAGTGCACCAATGAGGAGTGCTGAAGTATAAGGTATGTTAAAAATGGTATTAAATAATTTTCCTGCTGACACAAATCCTGAAGAGGTATAGATAATAAAAAAGAAAATAATGAAAATAGCACAAATTAAGCGAAGTCCACCTTTTTTGTCTTCAAAGCGATTCGATAAATAATCAGGAATAGTTAAACTATTATTGGCAACTTCTGTATAATGACGTAAACGCCGAGATGTAATAGCCCAATTGGCCCATGTACCAATAATTAATCCGAACCCGGTCCAAAAAGCAGATAGTCCATTTAAATAAGCAAAGCCCGGAAGACCCATAAGCATCCATCCGCTCATATCGGATGCTTCAGCACTCATAGATGTTATCCATGGTCCTAATTTACGATCTCCTAATATAAATTGGGATAATTTTTTTTGTTGCTTATAATAGTATATACCTATAGCTATCATGCCACCTAAATATAGAATGAATGCACTTAATATCCCTAAATTTTCTTCTATGTTCATAAATGTTTTGCTCCTTATATTCTATTAGTTTTTGTTAAAAGTAGTCATTTTAGTATGATACTGGATTCAAGGAATAAAGTAAAGCCCTATTTTATTAATAGAGGAGAATGATAGAAATCAATTCGTGATTGACGGAAAATGTTATTTTTAAAACAATAGCATTGTATATCTGTTGCACGAACATCTAAATCAAGCATCAATTGGTTAGCTTTATTTAAATCTTTATAATCTTTAGCAAGACGAGTAATAATGGGTATTTGTGCTTTTTTTAAAATATAGCTTGATTCTTGGCGTAATGCTAAAAGTCTTGCATAACCCGGTAGATGAAGTTGTGAAAACGGTGATGGTACGCGGGTGCCGGCAAT
Organism: Veillonellaceae bacterium DNF00626; assembly: GCA_001553355.1. Classification (GTDB taxonomy): domain Bacteria; phylum Bacillota; class Negativicutes; order Veillonellales; family Dialisteraceae; genus Dialister. The sequence goes on along the minus strand of KQ960828.1, from coordinate 184,979 downwards.
TAACAAGGCAGCACTAATTCGTTTTAAGCGACTGTAAAGATATCGCTTGTTTTTTATATCATGTAAAATATTTGGCCAAGAATCTTTCTGAAGCTTATCATACCAGCGATTTTCTAATCCTTCTGAAAATAGACAAGAGCGTTTTAAGTCGCTTTTTGTAAAAATTCGAGAAGATAACAAACAGGCATCTTCATAACGGTGATAAGATATTATATGACCTTCTTGTATTAATGTGGTTATATCATTAATTATATTTGGAGGAAGTAATTCATAACTTCCTTTTGTACACAATTCTTGTCTGGCTATTGTCGCAGAAGCGGGATGATTTTTATCTCGTTTGATGGAGATAAATGAAAGCGGCCAATTATTTTTTCGGGCAGTTTGTATGTATCGCAAGCCTAGCAAATTATTTGGTTTTGTTAATTCTTTGTCCCATTGAGGGAATTTTATTGAAATCGCTTTATCTATAGAAATAGAATAAGTATTTCCTTCATTCAGAAATTGATGAAACAATTCATCAAAAAATGGATTTAGCGTCCATTGAACGATTTTTTCTAAATCTGATATTGAAAAAGATTCAGTGCCAAATGCGATATGAGTACATCCTAAAGAATGTAATAGGAATACGGCTGCTTCAGCAAATTTATCGGCGCTTTGTATAGTACAAAGTACCGGTAACTCGATTACGGCATCAATTCCATGTTGAATAGCCCATTGGGCACGTGTCCATTTATCAAATAAAGCCGGTTCACCACGCTGCACAAAAGAGCCGCTCATAATTGCTATAATAGGGGTATCGGGAAATTGTTCTTTTATTTTGTTTATCATGTAATAATGACCATTATGAAAAGGATTCCATTCAGCAGTTATTCCGATGTACATATTATTCTCCTTATGTATCTAATATTTTACCATAGAAATTTACTATCAAGAAAATCCTTGATATAATAATTTTGATTAATGGCTTGAAGGGAGAATAAAATTTTTGTGCCTACCGTGACAAATATTATATAAAAAGCGTGGTGAGATGATGAGAGTAGGGAAAAATAGCGTATTTGGATTGATTTTATTTTTAGTTTGTGGAGCTCTTTTAGGCGGAATATTGGGACAACTTCTTAGTCAAATTAGCTTGAGCGGAATTATGCCATATTTAACGAAAACTTATGAGATTTTCGATGTTAAAGATATTTATCTAAATTTAGCCATTATCGAAATCAATTTCGGTATCCGTTTTGCACCAAATTTAATTAGTATTTTTGGTATTTTATTGGCAGCATGGATTTATAAAAAGTTTTAATCATCAACTGAGTAAGGAGGATTTTCATGCTACTTAGAGAGATGCAAAATGAAGATAAACCAAGAGAAAAATTTGCAGAATCACCAAAACAAGCAACATTAGCAGATTTAGTAGCTATTTTGTTGCGGACCGGAAGAAAGGGGCATTCTGTTATGGAAATCGCTCAAGAGGTGGTTGCAAAACTTACAGTAGAACAAGGACTTAATAGATTTGATAATTTAGATTGGAGAGATTTAACGACTGTTAATGGTATTGGGCCGGATAAAGCCATAACTGTTTGTGCTGCTATTGAATTAGGACGTCGTCTTACTAAACAATGTCAAAAAAATACATTACTTTATTTTGGGCAACCTTCTAAAGTGGCAAGTCATTTTATGGAACAATTGCGTCATGAACAGCAAGAGCATTTTTTTGTCTGTTTTTTAAATGTAAAAAATCGTCTTTTAGGATACAAAGAGATTAGTATAGGAAATATGAATGCTGCACCGGCAGATATAAAAGAAACTATGCGTTGGGCCCTTCGTTTCAAAGCAAATGGATTGATATTAGTTCATAATCATCCGTCGGGGGATCCTGAACCATCACGGGCAGATATTCATCTTACTAAGGCCTTTGCTAAAGCCGCTAATTTGTTGGATATGACGGTTTTAGATCATGTTGTTATTGGTGATGGTATTTTTGTTAGTCTACAAGAACGTGGACAAATTTAATAAAAGAAGAAAGTGTGATTATAATGGATAATAAAGAAGAACGATACTCAGCGAAAGAAAAAGGATATAGTGATAAAATTTATGAAGTACGATTTACTCCAATTTTAGAACGGCCTGAGTATCAAAGTGGGGAAGAACGAGAAGGGTTACTACGCTTGAAAAATTTAATGGAAGAAAAGGATTATCAAAAATATATTAACAATGGACTCATTCGTATTACCCAAGATGGAAGTCGTTTACTAATAATCACAAAAAATGAGATGTATCGCTCTATATTAACCGGTGTTTATTGGAAATCAATCTGTCATGCATTTCATGTAGATGATTTTCGTGTAGTTAGTCAGACAAATGGATATTAAAAGATAAATGTTTTATCAAAAAGATTTTCATTTGATTTAGTCAATTTTGAGTGATATTATGATTTATGATAAATGTAATCAGAGGTATTCGCTTAATTATTATATAACTTTTAGTTAATTAAGCGCCGGATTAATGAAAACAAGGAGGATATTATGGATTTGCTTCATTTATTTCATGCCGGTGGTTTTATGATGTATCCACTGGTGATTTGCTCTATTATTGTAGTAGCTATTTTTATTGAGCGCTTTAGTTATTATCACGCTAATAAATCAAATGTAAAAAAATTAGCTAATGATATACCGGAATTTTTATCACGTAATGATATCGAAGGATTAAAAGGCGTATTGGAAAAAGATCATGGTATACCTGCTAAGGTTATTTTAGAAGGTGTCAAGATTTTTAATACAAGTGCGCATCAAGAAACCATTTTAGAGGGTGCTGCGGTACATGAGGCCGGACTTTTAAAGAGCTATTTAAATTATTTAGATGTCATCGTAACCTTATCACCTTTAATGGGACTTTTAGGAACAGTTATTGGGATGATTAATTCTTTTGATGTATTATCAGGAACTGAAGGGCAACCGTTTGCTATTACCGGCGGTGTGGCAGAAGCTTTGGTTTGTACCGCAACCGGATTATTTGTCGCTATTTTGTCACTGATTGTTTATACATATTTGTCACAAGTAGTCGCTAGATATGTTTCAGCGATTGAAAAGTTATCTTCTATTTACTTATCCATTGTAGTAGGTGATAAAAAATGAAATTAGAATCATTAGGCGTCGAAAAAAAGCCGAAAATTATGATTATACCAATGATTGATATTATATTTTTCTTATTGGTATTTTTTATGATGAGTATGCTTAGCATGGTTGTTCAAAAATCCATTAATTTGAATTTACCGCAAACGACCAGTGCTCGTTTAAATATGGATAAAACAGTACCTATTGCGGTTACAGCAGATGGAAAAATATTTGTTGAGCAAGAACAAATTCCGAAAGAAGCTTTACGGAAACGTATTGAAATTGAAAAAGCCAGAAACCCGGATCTAAGTATTATTTTACGTGCTGATGCTAAATCAGAACATGGGACATTTGTTTTTGTTTTGGATCAGTTAAAAGCTACAGGTGTGAGTAAAATCGGTATTGCTACTGAAGTAAAAACACCCGATCGAGAATAAGGAGGTCATATGGTTACGAAAAAGTATCCATGGCTAACTGCCTTCGGGGTGTCATTAGTTTCTCATGCATTAGGAATTGTTTTGATTGGTGCTTTGGCTTCTTTATATCCATCAATACCTAAAGATAAAGGTCCGTTACAAGTAGATTTAGTATCATTAGCAGGTGGTGGTGGCGGTGGCGGTGAAGAAGCAGAAACTTCTGATGAGCCGGAAGAATCTCAGGACGATGAAGAGGATTATAATCCACCGGTATCTGCAGATTATGAAGCAGATAATGAAGCTGTGAATGATGTGCATGAAATAGCAAATAAAACACAAGAGGAACAAACAAAAGAAGTCAAGAAGGCACGTTCTCATCGGCGTAGTTATACCGGGAACGGTAGTGGTTCAGGCACAGGAAGCGGTGTAGGCTCTGGTGTAGGCTCCGGTACAGGTTCGGGTGAAGGAGCTGGTATAGGTAATGGGACCGGCGATGGAACAGGTGAAACTATAGGTCCGCAATTATTGTATAGTACAACTCCCGCTTATCCTGAATCTGCGCGTGCAGCTGATGTAGAAGGTACTGTTATGGTAGGTTTAACTATTAGTGTATCAGGTACGGTAACTAGTGCTTGGGTGGAAAGTTCATCAGGTAATAGTACATTAGATCAAGCTGCCGTAAATTCTGTTTATAGTTGGCGATTTGCTCCTGCTAAACAGAATGGAGTAGCAATAGAAGTACAAGCTCGACTACCGGTATCCTTTACACTTTGATAGTACATGTAATATGTAGGTCTAAATCTATGCATTTAAATCTGTAGAAAGTTAATTATATTTCTACAGATTTTTTTTGTTAAAAATGATAGAATAAGAATATAGATGAAATTATATATTTTAGGAGGGATTATAGTGAAAAAAGGAAAACTATTTGGTATTGGTGTAGGACCGGGAGATTCAAAATTATTAACAGTAAAGGCAGTGGAAGCTATTCAGCAAGCTGACATTATACTTACACCGAAAACAGAAAAAAAAGATAATTCAGTAGCTTATCAAATTGCACAACCCTATATTTCAAAAAAGACGGAAATTTTGCCTATTGTATTTCAAATGGTTACTGACATGACTGTTGTTACACAACAGTGGGAAGAAAATCGTAGAATGATAACTGAGAAATTGGAAGAAGGGAAAAATATAGTATTTTTAACATTAGGTGATCCTATGTTATATAGTACTTATATGTATGTTTTCCGTGCGGTAGAAAATGCAGGCTATGAAATTGAAACGATTCCGGGAATTCCGGCTTTTTTAGGGATTGCATCTTACATGAATATGCCTGTGACGGAATGGGAAGAGAATTTGTTAATTATTCCGGCAACAGCAGAAGAAGCAAAATTTGATCAAGCATTGGCTGCGTGCGATAATGCAGTAATCATGAAAGTGTATAAGAGATTTGCGCTTGTACAGAGATTATTAAGAAAGCATCATATGATTAAAAATGCAATTCTTATTTCTCGTGCCGGATTACCTGATGAAATTATTGAAAAAGATTTGGATAGTTTACCGGCGGATTATGATCCTAATTATTTGAGCACAATTATTGCAAAGAGAGATAAATAAAATGGAAACTGCAACGAGACCTCGTATTGTCATTGCAGGTACAAATAGTGGTGTGGGTAAAACAACTATTGTAACAGGGTTATTAGCAAGTCTCCATCAGAAAGGATATACGGTACAACCTTTTAAAGTGGGACCTGATTATATCGATCCGGGATTTCATGGTAAAGCAGCAGGAAGAAATTCCTATAACCTTGATACTTGGTTGACTCCGGAAAGTCAATTAGAAGCAACTTTTGCTACACTATCTGAAGGCGCTGATATTTCTATTATAGAAGGAGTTATGGGGCTATATGACGGTGGAGCTAAAGGAGTTAGCAGTACAGCAGAAATTGCGAAAAAATTACATGCACCGGTTATATTGGTACTTGATTGTAAAGCAGCAGGAGAGAGTATGGCTGCAACTGCGTTGGGATTTCGTGAGTATGACAAAGATATAAATATTGCCGGAGTTATTTTAAATAAATTAGGATCTGATCGTCATGAAAATATGATTCGTGAAGCGATGGATAAAATTCATATACCGGTAATCGGAGCTTTTCATAGAGATGATGAATTAAAAACTCCGGAACGGCATTTAGGACTTACACCGGTAACAGAAATAGAAACGGATACACTTATTCAATATATGAAAGATGCTGCGGATAAATGGATAAATTTATCTATGCTGATAAAAGTAGCGCAGAGTGCACCTTCGTTTGAAATAGAATCAATAAAATATAATTCTACCTCAAAAACGGTACGTATTGGTATTGCTAAAGATGAGGCTTTTTCTTTTTACTATCCTACGAGTTTGATGGCATTAGAAAAACAAGGGGCGGAACTTATCTATTTCAGTCCTTTACGAGATACGAAATTACCGGATGTTGATGGACTCATATTTGGTGGTGGATTTCCGGAAATGTTCCTAAAAGAATTGGAAAAAAATATTTCTCTGCGCAACGACATAAAAAAACAAGCAAATAAGGGAATGCCTATTTATGCTGAGTGCGGGGGATTAATGTATCTCTGCCATGAGATAATAGGATTTAATGACGAAAAATATAGTATGGTAAATATTGTCCCGGCGCGGTGTCGAATGCAAAAAAAGTTACAACGCGTGGGGTATGTCACGGGTACAGCATTATGTAAAAATATTTTAGCGAATAAAGGCGATATATTAAAGGGCCATGAATTTCATTTTTCTATATTAGAAGGTGAAGACAATTTTTCTTGGGCCTATGAATTACAAGGAACACGTCAAAAAGAAAGTCATTTGGAAGGTTATGCTAAAGGAAATATCTTAGCAACTTATTTACATATTTCTTTTGATGGTGAACCAAAGGCAGCTAAAAAATTTATAGAATCCGCTAAAGAATTTCGTATACAGCAAGGAGGTTGACATGGAACAAAAAGGCTTACTTCTCATTAATACCGGAGAAGGGAAAGGAAAAACAACAGCAGCCTTGGGTACGGCATTACGTGCATGGGGAAATGGTCAAAAAGTATTGATTCTCCAATTTATAAAGGGTGGATGGAAATATGGCGAATTAAATTCCATTGAAGCATTACATAAAATTAATGGAAATATCGAAATACGCCCTATGGGGGATGGATTTGTATTTCATAACCGAAAAGAAGATGAAGAAGTATATCAAAAAAAGAAACTTTTAGCAGAAAAAGCTTGGAATATGGTAGTGCAAGAAGTTATGAGTGATGCATGGGATCTTGTGATTTTGGATGAAATTAATTATGCTATTCAATTTGAAATGATAAATGTGGAAAAAGTAGTGCAACTTGTTACAGAAAGACCATCACGATTGAATATGATATTAACAGGAAGATATGCAAGACCGGAACTTATTGAATTGGCAGATACAGTGACAGAAATGACTTTGATTAAGCATGCTTTTCAAAAAGGTATACATGCTCGAAAAGGGATTGAGTTTTAATGGATAATTTCGCTTTACATGCTATAAAACACATGATAGAATTGCGTTAATATCAAAATATAAATGAGGGATTTAAATTGACACTTTATGTGAAAAAATTCGGCGGATCATCTGTAGCAACACCGGAAAAAATGAAATTTATTGCGCAACGTGTCATTCGCGATAAAAAAGAAAACGACAAAATTGTTATTGTGGTTTCCGCAATGGGTGATAGCACCGATAATTTATTAAGTTTAGCTAAATCGGCTTATTCTGTGAGTCATGGCAGGGAAATGGATATGCTTTTGTCCACAGGAGAACAAGTATCGATTTCTCTTTTAGCGATGACATTTAAAAGTTTAGGTGTAGAAGCTATTTCACTTACCGGAGAACAAGCCGGAATTTCTTGTACCGGAACACATGGTAAAGCTTTAATTAAAGAGATTAATCCGAGCCGAATTTTTCAGGAATTAGAATTGGGAAAAATTGTTATTGTTGCCGGCTTTCAAGGAATTATGGATAATGGAGATATCGCCACTTTGGGACGTGGCGGTAGTGATGCTACTGCAGTAGCATTGGCAGGAGCAATGAAAGCAGATATCTGTGAGATTTTTACCGATGTAAATGGTGTGTATTCGGCGGATCCTCGATGGTGTCCGAAAGCTATAAAAATGGAAGAAATCACTAACATAGAAATGCTTGAAATGGCACGCTTGGGTGCCGGGGTTATGCAGCCTCGAAGTGTAGAAATAGGTTTACATTATCATATCCCTATTCATGTGCGCTCTACCTTTAGCGATGAAAAAGGAACTATTATACAGGAGAATTGTACTATGGAAGGAAATCATTATGTCATAAAAGGCGTAGCACAAGATACGCATGCCGTTAGAATATCTGTTTTGAATGTAAAAAATGTACCGGGTGTTGCACATAAATTATTTCAAACATTAGCAAATGATCATATTGATGTAGATATGATTGTACAAAGTGTACAGACATCTGATGATAGTTTAACCGATATGGTGTTTACTATAAGTGATACTGATTTATCAGATGCTCGTCAAACATTAAGTAAATTGCAAGAAGATGGACTAATTGATAAAGTTATTTATGATGAGAACATGGCAAAAGTTTCCATTGTAGGAGCCGGTATGCTTGGTACACCCGGGATCGCGGCTCGTATGTTTGGTGCACTAAGTAAGGCACAGGTAAATATTCTTATCGTAAGTACATCTGAAATTAGTGTATCTTGCTTAATCAACAGAGACAAAGTTGAGGCAGCTGTACAAGCTATCCATGAAGAATTTTTTGAAGAAACTCAGCTGCATATGTAACTATAAAATAGCACAGGTATAATCAATCCTGCGCTTTTTCTATGAACTAAAAGGAGATTTAATTTATGAGATGGAATAAACAAGATATAGTAAACGGATTTCGTGTTATTGATCAAGATCACATAAAAGAAATCGGAGCAGATGCCTATGTAATGCAACATATAAAATCCGGAGCAAAATTAATCTATATAGATTCGGAGGATGATAATAAAGTTTTTTATATCTGCTTTAGAACTACACCAAATAACTCCAAGGGTATTCCACATATTTTGGAACATTCTACACTTTGTGGATCTAGAAAATATAATGTTAAAGAGCCTTTTGTGGAATTAGCTAAAGGTTCTTTAAATACATTTTTAAATGCCATAACCTGGCCGGATAAAACAATGTATCCGGTCGCCAGTAGAAATGAAATTGATTTCAGAAATTTAATGGATGTATATTTAGATGCAGTTTTTTATCCCAATTGTCTTACTGACCCGCAAATTCTTATGCAAGAAGGATGGCATTATGAATTAAATAATAAACAAGGAGAATTGACTTATAATGGGGTAGTATACAATGAAATGAAAGGTGCACTTTCATCTCCGGAAGCCCTATTAGAAGATGCTGCTATGGAAAAACTATTTCCTGATAATACATATAGCGTAGAATCAGGTGGAGATCCTAACGTTATTCCCACCTTATCAATGAAAGAATTTACTGAATTTTATCATAGATTCTATCATCCATCGAATAGCTATATTTATCTTTATGGAAATATGGATATAGAAAATATATTAGCGTATTTAAATAATGAATATTTATCAGCTTTTGATAAACGAATAATTGATTCTACTATAAAGACACAAGAACCATTCAAAGAGAAAGTTATAACTGAACATTCTTATGGTATTGCTAATGATGAAGATGAACGGAATAAAAGTATTCATGCTTTATATACAGCGATGACTGATCATATGACTACAAAGGAATCTTTGGCTTTTCGTATTTTACAATATGTTCTCATTGAAATGGATGGAGCTCCTTTGCGTAAAGCCCTTTTAGATGCCAAATTAGGTAATGACATCATCGGGGCATATGAAGAAAGTTATAAACAACCGGTTTGGTCTGTAGAGTTAATCGGTTCAGAAAAAAATCAGCAAGAACAATTTTATAAAACACTAAATAAAACCTTACGAAATTTGGTGGTAGAAGGTATTGATAAAAATATGCTTCATGCTGCATTAAATCGAACGGAATTTATCTCTCGTGAAAGTGATTATCAAGGACGTCCTAAAGGATTATATTACGGCGTTAGAGTTATGCAACTTTGGCTATATGATAAAAACCCCATAACTGCACTTCGTTATGAAAATGATATTAATGAATTACGTGCTGATATCGATACAGGATATTTTGAAAATTTGATTTTGAAATATTTGCTAAAAAATACTCATCAAGTTTTGATTACCATGAACGCAGAAAAAGGGTTAACGGAAAAGAAAAATGCGGAATTAGCAAATAAATTAGCAACTTATAAAAATAGTTTATCTGATGAACAAGTAGAAGAAATAATACAAAGTACACAAGCATTAAAACAACGTCAATCATCTATGGATTCGGAAGAAGCACTACAAAGTATTCCATTGCTAACAAGAAAAGATCTAACCCGATCCATAGATGATACGCCATTACTTGAATATACTATTGATGGAATAAAAAATTATCACGCACAGGTAGATACCAATGGAATTTCCTATGTTAATTTATATTTCAAAACACCGGAAATAGCGATAGAAGATATTTCTTATATGAATATTCTAACTCGTATTTTAATGTCAATGGATACAGAAAAATCAACTTATCCGCAATTGATTCGTCGTTCCAACGCACATACCGGAGGGATTGAATTTTGTTTTAATACGATCAGTGATATAGAAAATGATAAAAAATATACACCTTATTTTATAGTAAAAGGAAAAGCATTGACTACTCAAATTGAGGAGCTCATGCAATTAATGGGGGAAGTTATTTCATCAACAAAATATGACAACAAAAATCGATTAAAAGAAATATTATATGAGGAAAAATCCGGTTGGGATATGACAGCTTTCGATAGAGGGCATATATTAACCATGCTACGTTTGTCTTCCTATTTTTCTGAAACCGGCAAAGTGGCGGAAAAATCAGGCTTAGCGTATTATTATTTCTTGTCGAATTTAATAAGCCATTTTGATGATGAATATGAAACATTGGTAAAAAAATTAAGGGATTTATCTGCTAAAATTTTTACCAAAGCAAATCTCTGCATTCATACAACCGGTTTAGATGGTGAACAAGTATCCTTGAAAAATACTTTGCCGATTTTATTGGATGTACTTCCTGATGGTGAAATAAAAGATTTTACGCCGTGGACATTTCATGATGCAGAAATTAATGAAGCATTTCTCACTTCAGGAAAAGTTCAATATGTGACTAAAGGTAGCAATTTCAAAACACACGGGTTTAACTATACCGGGGCAATTCCGGTCATGGAAACTATTTTACGTTACGAATATTTATGGAAAAAAGTGAGAGTATTAGGAGGTGCATATGGCGCCTTCACACAATTCACACGTAACGGTAATGCAATACTGTGCTCCTATAGAGATCCTAATTTGGCAGAAACATTAGCTACATATACTGAATTACCTGAATATTTAGAAAAATTTGATTTATCAGAAAGAGAAATGACAAAATATGTAATAGGGACGATGGCGGCTTTTGAAACGCAATTAACACCATCAATGAAAGGCGATCGTGCTTTTCTGAATAAATTAACAGGTAATACAAAAGAAGCACGAATGAAAATCAGAAATGAAATTATCAATTGTGAGCCGCAAGATATAAGAAAATTGGCACCAATGATTCAAAGCATTATGAATGATCCTTATATTTGCGTTATGGGAGGAGAGGAAAAAATCAAAAAGAATAAAAATCTCTTCCACGCTATTTTATCTATGCCAAAATAATGAATATTCGTACAAGATTTGCTCCAAGTCCTACGGGTTATTTGCATTTAGGCAATATATGGGTCGCCTTTCTTAATTGGCTTTGGACACGACAACATAAAGGGAAAATTGTATTACGTATTGAAGATATTGACGAAACCCGATGCCATAAAAATTATATTTCCTTTATAAAAAATGATTTAGAATGGTTGGGAATAGATTGGGATGAAGAGCCGGGGACATGCTATTTCTATGGGGAACCCTTACAAAGTAAACGAATTCCTATTTATGAAGAAATAAAACAAAGATGGCAACACTCCGGAGAAATATATCCCTGTTTCTGTTCGCGTACTCGTTTGCATCAAATTTCATCAGCTCCTCATAAGGGTGAAACAATAACCTATTATGATGGTCATTGCAGATATCTTTCACAAGAGGAACAAAAGGCCTTAACCAAAAAACCATCTTGGCGATTAAAAGTAGAAAATACATCCATAGAATTTAATGATTTATTCCATCATTTACAATCAAAAAATTTAGAACGCGAAAAAGATGATTTTGCTATTTTTAGAGCTGACGGTGCTGTAGCGTATCAATTGGCTACGGCAACAGATGATGGAGCGATGAAAATAACACATGTTTTTCGTGGATCAGATTTATTGCCATCTACGTTTTATCAAATTTATATTTTAAAAAAGTTAAATTATACGGTACCGGTCTACGGACATCTTCCGTTATTAGTGGATAAAGATGGAATTCGATTATCCAAACGGCAAAAAGGCTTAACAATACAAGAATTAAAACAAAATCATATCTCGCCGGAACAAATTATCGGGCAATTATTATATTGGGCAGGCGCTATTTCACATTTAGAACCTATATCAGCACAAAAGGCATGCAACGAAATATCTTTCAATGAATGTAAAAATCTTAATCATATGACTATTTCTATATAAATTGTTTTCTTGGTATATGACGCCCAATAAGGGGTTATAGCTCAGATGGTTAGAGCGCAGTGTTGACATCGCTGAGGTCTGAGGTTCGATTCCTCATAACCCCACCATGAAAATATCATGTAATATCAAAATGCATTCTTTATCAAATTGAATCAATAAAGAGTGCATTTTGATATTAGTTAGTTAAATTACAGAATAAGGAATTGGTTAGAAACACAAAAAGCAGAGTCAATTATCGTAAAAGATATTGCTCTGCTTTTTGATGAGAACTTGATAGATATTAACTCTGATTTTAGTATCGTATCAAATAAATAATATCTATCCAATATTTTTGTGGAGCGCCTAGAGGGAATCGAACCCTCGCCTCTGGTTCCGGAGACCAGTGCTCTATCCGCTGAGCTATAGGCGCTTATCGAAACACATTATATCATACTCTTTAGTACTCCTCAATAAAAATTACTATATTTTATAATTTCAGTACTGATAAATTGTCTTTTATGGAAAAAATTTTATTTATGATGTTTTTTACGATTCATATATCAATCTTCTTACTGAAATTTGTTTGACAGTGGAGAATTACGATGATATAATTAGTTTCGTTGAACGGATCATTAGCTCAGTTGGTAGAGCACCTGACTCTTAATCAGGGTGTCCGGGGTTCGAACCCCTGATGATCCACCAGTAAATGATTACCGTGGTAAATGACCACGGTTTTTTTATGGCATTAATTTATAAATAAAAATGTAGAACAAGTAATAATATTTAAGTAATGGTTATCATGTAGTAATTATATTTGAAGAAAGTAATAGAGTCGATTATAATAGATAAATAAAGAAGAATTATTAATTATCGGGATATGATGAGTCTTAAGATAAAAAGGGGGATATGATGAAAGCTATTGTATTATATTCATCAAGAACAGGGAATACTAAAAAAGTAGCCGAAGCTATTTGTAGTGTATTACCAAAAGGCACAAATTGCGTAGATATCAAAAATTCACCTGAAGATTTAGAAAGTTACGATTGTATTTTTATGGGATTTTGGATCGACAAAGGAACAGCGGATTCATTAGCAGCAGAACAAATTAAGAAATTACATAATCCTTATATTGCATTATTTGCTACTTTGGGAGCTGATCCTGAGTCAGAACATGCAAGGAAATGTTTAATTAATGCAGCAAATTTGTTGCCAAAAGGAATTACATCAATGAACAATTTCATATGTCAAGGAGCTATTGATCCAAAAATTATTGAAATGATGTATAAAATGTTTCCTGTAGGTCATCCGCATGGAAAAACACCGGAAAATGATGCACTTCATAAAAGAGCATCTACCCATCCCGATGATATAGATTTAAAGAATGCAAAAATATTTGCGAAAAACGTGTGGAATAAAATTTGTATAGAGAGGAAATAATGTCACTATTAGAATATTTTGAAGCACTACCGGAAGAAAAGAAAATATTGCAACTTGGTATAAAAACTGATACACCATTAGCTAATGCATTTCCTTATAAAAGAGTAGTACATCCCGGATTAAACGGGACTTTTGTACCGCCCAAAGATTCTCAAAATATATGGGATAAATTGATGAAAAATATACCGAAAAAAGGGCAAATTCAAGCGGCATATATTCATATTCCTTTTTGTCGTACGAAATGTACTTATTGCCATTTTTTTATCAATCCAAATAGCAAGAATGTAGAAGATCAATATATAAATTTTTTAATTAAAGAGATGCAAATGGCCTCTGATTCTCCACGACTCAAAAATGGCTTGATTCATTCCGTTTTTATAGGAGGAGGTACGCCAACTTCATTAACACCTGAAAATTCAGAAAAGCTATTAAAGGCTATTAGAAAATATTTACCGCTTGCCAATGACTACGAATTAACTTTAGAAGGTCGTATTCATGATGTTATTCCTGAGAAAACTGATATATGGATGTCTAATGGAGTTAATCGCATATCACTTGGTGTGCAGTCTTTTGATACCAAAGTACGCAAATTGGTGGGGCGGCTTGATTCAGAAGATGTAGTATTAGAAAGACTATCTGCGCTAATGGAATATGCTCAATGTAGTGTGGTTATTGATTTAATGTATGGACTTCCCGGTCAAACGATGGACGTTTGGGAAAAAGATTTATCCTTATTAGTTGCATCAGGCATTGATGGTGCTGATTTATACCAACTTAATGTATTTGAAGATAGTGATTTAAATAGGCAAATTCAATCGGGACAAGTACCACCGGCTGCTACAACTGCACAACAATCAGAGATGTTTTCTTTCGGTAGATCATATCTGATGAAATGCGCTTATCGACGTATTAGTAATTGCCACTGGTCACGAAGTAACAGAGAACGTAGTTTATATAATCGCTTGGCTACATCAGGCGCAACTATGTTTCCTTTTGGTAGTGGTGCAGGTGGTTCAATAGATGGCTATACCACCATGCTTTATAGAGCACTAAAACCTTATGAAGCAATGGTAGAATTAGGGAAAAAACCTTTTATGGGGCTTATACGTCAGCCCAAATTGCAACCTATAATTTATCGGATCTTATCAGAATTAGATATGAACTATCTCAATATAGATGCTATAGCAAAAATAGATTCACGAATATCTATGTTGCATGAACTATATCAATTTTGGGAACAAAGAGGACTTGTAAAATATAATGGTATTTTATATAGTTTGACAGAAGCCGGTGAATTTTGGAATATTAATATAGGACAATCTACCTTAGAGGCGTTAGAGCATATTATGACAGGGGAGACTAGTTTTGTTATGGACAAAGTAGCAGCACAAGATGCAACAGAAAAAGATGAATTAATGAAAAAAGCTATGGACAAGGCTATGAAAATGGGAGGTAGTAGTAATACAGAATCTATGAAACGCATGGCTGAAGCAATGAAAAAATTAAGCGCGGATGATTTGAAAGATATGATGAGTAAAATGTTATGATGCTTATCATAATATAATATTGGAGCAGAATCATTCCCAGTAAAAAAAGTAATTTTATGTTAATGTCATTTTTTATCGATAAATGAAAGTATGTAATATGGATATATTTTGATTTATTTTATAAAGGAGGGTATCATGTCTATTTATGATTTCACATGTAAAACAATTGATGGTAAAGAGAAATCTTTATCTGATTATAAAGGGAAAGTGTTGATTATCGTTAATACTGCCAGTAAATGCGGATTTACACCGCAATTTGAAGAATTAGAAAACCTATATAAAAAATATAAAGAGCAAGGTTTAGAAATTTTAGGATTCCCCAGTAATCAGTTTGCCGGGCAAGATCCCGGAACGAATAATGATACAGCAAATTTTTGCCGCATAAACTATGGAGTTACTTTTCAACTCTTTGATAAAGGGGATGTTCGCGGCGAAACAGCACAACCTATATTTCAATATTTAGTTAAAGAAAAACCTTTTTTCGGATTCAATACACAGTATCCTGCAGCTAAAAAATTAGAGAATTTTATCAAAAATAACTTTCCTAAAATCTTGGTTGGGGACGATATAAAATGGAATTTTACTAAATTTTTAATTGATCGAACAGGAAAAGTCATTGCTCGTTTCGAACCGATAAAAACTCCATATGCCATGGAAGATGAAATAAAGAAGTTATTCTAATTAGTCACATTACTTCCGATAACATTAAATTATCGGAAGTAATGTGACTTTGAATTATTCCTATGTTTTTGATTTAACCAAAAATTCTTGAAATATCCTGATTTTCATTGACAAAATCGAATATTTATACTATAATTATTCGGTATCACGGGGCATGGCGCAGTTGGTAGCGCACCTGCTTTGGGAGCAGGGGGTCGCCAGTTCGAGTCCGGCTGCCCCGACCAATTTCATGGCTCAGTAGCTCAGTTGGATAGAGCAACCGCCTTCTAAGCGGTAGGTCGTGGGTTCGAATCCCCCCTGGGTCACCAAAAAAAAGAACGTTTAACGATTTTGCGTTGAACGTTCTTTTTTGTTTTAGAAAATAGTTATTTAATCTAATTAGTTTATGTTTTTTTATGATTTACGTCTTCTTCTTTTATTCGACCAATGTAGATATTTCCTATAATCCAAGCCACATAGTCATCAATAGGTACAGGAACAGTGCGAAATCCTTTAGGGATAATGCGTTTCCATCCTTTTGGTTTATGGTCTTTCCAATACCATTCTTCACCCATTTCTGTAGTATATTTTTCATTGACTAACTCGATAGATAATGATATGTTTTCAGCTTTTAGTAATTCCGTTAATCTTTTTTTTACGGCTTTATGATTTGTTCCATTTCCTGATACTATAACATGCACTAAATATTTAGTGAGCAATGTGATTATTTCTTTTTCTAAATTTGCAGTGGCTATAATAGTTTTCATCACCAATTGTCCATCATTTTCTATAATGGCTATACCACTTTTTATTGTTCCGGGATCAATAGCAAGTATCATTAGTTGTCTTCCTTCACTTTTACTGTAATCAGAAGCGGTCCTTCGGTATAAATATCGGTCTTGGCTTTTACAATAAGCGTACAACGACTATTAGCATTTTTTACTTTTTCAATTACATTAATAAGTTCTTGACCTTCTAATTTTCCCACTTTTCCGGTAATCGGATCAGACAATACTCCCCTTTTTTGTGCTAAGCTATTTAGTTCACTTAAAAGACTTAATACTTGGGCATCAGCTTGCTTAAATCCTTTATATTCGTACATGTAAGCAGTCAGAATAGTTTCATTTTTATGGAAAATAAGATTATTGTCATGTACATCAAAAGTAACCACAGCCGGTTCACCTAAAATAATATTTCCCACAGATATAATCCGAAGTAATTTTTTCTTTTCCGAATTAGTTACTTTGTTTACCGCTTCATCAAAATCTGTTTGTGAGATACGAATTAAATAAGCATTTTTATCGGTAATGTTCATTTTTTCTATAAGCATGTTGTTAATATCGTTTAAAATGCTTGCCAGAACTTGTTCTGATTGTTCTTTTGTCATATGTTCATCAACTACTGCATCGGTAAGCACTTGACCGGCACGAAAAACAACAACACCTTCTCGAATAGCTGCTATACTGCCAATAAGTGTTTGTTTTTCTTTATTCAATTTTTCAATGTTTCCGGATAATTCAGTTTTAACGTTTTCCAATGTTTTGATTTCTTCAGCAGATTTTTCAACACCTTTTTTTGCTTCTTCATAAGCATTTTGTGCTGTGGTTAATTCATTTTCTATATAAGATCTTTGGCTTTCTACTCTTGCTAATGTACGAGATGTAGATTCTGCGCGACGTGTAACTTCATCATATTCTTTATTTCTTTCTTCTAATTGTTTTTGACCTTCACCAAGGCGTCGATTTCCCTCTGCTAATTCTTGATTTTTAACTTTAATTTCTTGATTTAAGTGAGCCATTTCTGTCTGTAATTTATTTAAACCGAAAAGAGCCACTCGCACGTTTTCATTAACTACTGCCAATACTGCAATAGTGAGAAAAGAAATGAGAACACCTGAGATAATGGTAACAATGATAGATGTATATCGCGGGCGTAAGCCAAAAAGAGTCATCTTTTTTTTTCCTACTTTTGAGCCAATTTTATCTCCCAAAAAAGCAATTATTCCGCCCATAAGCATAAGAATGAGAAATATGGCTACACCAATAAACATAGAAATCCTCCTTGTTATATTTTACCGTCTTTTTGTCTTATTAGATATATTGCGCAGAAAAAAACAATTATGTTAGGAAGCCACACGGCTAAGGTTGCCGGTAAAATATGCCCCTTTCCCATAGCTTCTAAAAATGTCATGATAGCGTAATAAGCAAAAATAATTGCTACTGATAATCCAAATCCTAAAGAGGATGATGAGCGTCCTTTTTTTACACCTAAAGGGGCACCAATAAGAGCAAAAAGGAAACTCGCCATCGGCAAAGAAAATCGTTTTTCAATTTCCATAATAACGGCTGTTGTATCTGTATGAGCTGACTCATAGGCTTTATAAATGGCTATAAGTTCTCTAATTGTTAATTGATCAAAACTTCTTTGCGTTTTTGCTATTTCTTCCGGGGTCTGAATATAAGGGATAATTTGATTTTTGAAAGTAACCATACGTTGAACGCCATCATCAGATAAGTCATATATAATGCCATTTGTCATATTCCATATCCCATTTTGCCAATTAGCAAAGGGGGCGTTTTCTATGCGTATAACTTTATCATTTTGAAATTCTTGTATTGTTATATTTTCTAATTTTTTTGTTTCTGCATTATATCTTCGTGCATAAAGTAAATGTTTTATCTGCCCATCTTCTACGTCACGTAAAACTACATGTTCAGCCGATTTAGGTTCTAAATTTTGTTTTATTTCATGGTTAATTACATATTCATATTGTGTATTTGTCCATGGTACTACATATTCATTAAATAATATAGTTCCAATGCTAATAATAAATGCAAAAATAAAAATAGGTCGAGCAAGTCGTAAAAAGCTTTGTCCCGATGTACGCATAATAACTAATTCACTATCACCGGATAGTCTATACATAGCCATAAGACTACCTAATAGAATAGCCATAGGAAAAGTATAGATAATAATTTGTGGTAATGCGAGTAAAAATATTTTAAGTGCTGATAGAGTGGATGCACCATATGTAGTTACATAATTAGCGATTTTAAGTAAAGTATCTGCTCCTAAAAAAATAGATGTGAAGGCAGCTACGCCAAAAAGAAAAGGGCTTATAAATTCTTTTAGTATATATTTATCTAATATGCGCATAAGTCCCCCTTCTTTCTTGTTATAAACTAAAATTTTCTCCCAAATAATATGTTTTTGCAATAGGATTTTGAGAGATATCTTCTGCTGTCCCTTTTAAAAGTACTTTTCCTTCTGATAAAATATATGCTTCGTCTACTATATGTAATGTTTCACGTACATTATGATCTGTAATTAAGATGCCTATATTTTTTGTTTTAAGTTGCTTGATAACACTTTGTATATCTTCTACGGCTAAAGGATCAACTCCGGCAAATGGTTCATCTAATAAGATAAATGCAGGATCCATAGTAAGCGCTCTTGCAATTTCTACTCTTCTTCTTTCTCCCCCGGAGAGAGCTTCTCCTATTGTGTCTTTCACATGCATAATGTGAAATTCCGTTAACAATTGTTCCGCTTTTTCTTTTTTTTGATTTTCTGTTAAATCAGTTCTTGTTTCTAAAAGTGATATTAAATTTTCCCAAACTGTCATTTTTTTAAATACGGATGCTTCTTGTGGTAAATAACTAATACCAAATTGACATCTCTTATGCATGGGCATATGAGTTAACAGAACTTCATCAACATACACTTCGCCACCATCCGGAGAAATAATACCGGCAATAATATAAAATGTTGTAGTTTTTCCGGCACCATTTGGGCCTAAAAGTCCAACAATAGTGCCTTGTTCTACTTCTATATTAACGTGATCAACTACGGTACGTTTTCCGTATTTTTTTAATAAATCTAAAGTTTGTATTTTCATAAATTTTCCTTATGTTCATGATTTATCCGTTTGAATAACAAGCGTGCTACGTCCACCGGTTTCTACAATTTGCTCATTATCACGAATAATTAATTCCGGGCCATCGAAAATATTTCCATTCTGTATCACATGTGCTGCTCCGGTAAGTACTAATTGTCCATCAGTTCCGTTCATTCCGCTTCGTGTATATACAGCTGTATCAGATCTTCCCTCCGCATTTTGTGCAGGATAAGAAAAAGTAACTCCACCAATAGCTTCTATATGAATTTCCTTTATATTTCCTTCTATCTGTGGAGCGCTTAAATATCCTTTGGCTGATTCATAATATGCATTACCTATTATTTTACCAAATCCTGTTTCATCTTGGTATGTTATTTCTTCTCCTTTCAATAGATGAGGACCTGAACTATCTTCGATAGATACATGTCCACTACCATGGATGGTATGGTCTGAATAGAGAGATATTTTCCCTGCTGTCATATGGATAGAGTCTTTTTCATATACTACATTTCCTGTTATATAAGCTGTATGAGTAATGAAATTATATTCACCTTCATTACCGGTTATTATTGCTCCCTCATTATTTTGAATAATAACATTTCCTGTGGCAGTTACGATTTGTGATTTTCCGTTATAGGTAAGACTATCAGCAGTAATTTCATCAGCGGATACAGTACTCATACTAAAAATAAGGAAAAGCATAATCCATAAATATTTATATGTTTTTTTCATTTTTATTTCTCCTTATCTTTCAATTTTGCATGTCCTTTAGCCGTTATTTCTTCTAACACTCTATCAGCTGTAAAGGAATCGGCAGATAAAATGCGTCCATCTTTTTCTATAGTAAAAGGTTTATCTGTGGAAAGCGTATCTATTTTCTCATCATATTTGATATTTTCTGCGGAAACATGCCCGCCATCGCTTGTTTTCCCTTCTACATGTCCTTCTAGAAAAATAATTTTATCATTTTTCTCCCAACGTCCTTCTTTTGCTACAATCTGTAATTGATTATCATCTTTGATGAAATAGCCATCAATACCTGTTAGTTGAATGATATTATTTTCTCTATCTACTTTACCATGGTCTACTTTTAGTTTCCATATAACTTTGCCATTTTGTTCTTCTTTTAACTCTACACCGGTAAATTCAATAGTGGATTGATTTTCTTCTGTGGGTTTTTCTTTATTACAAAAGAAAAAGCAAAATGACCCTATAAAAATCCCCATGATTATAATCAACCATAATTTTTTACTATGTAATATCATCATGATCCTTTCTTTTTAGCTTTCATTCAATCCATACTGCTCTTTTTCTTCCGCACTTAACACTGTATATCGTTTAATATCTTTAGCTTCTGTCCAAAAAAGATGTTGAAACCACATCCATTGATCAGGATATGCCTTGATAAAGTTTTCTAATAATGAAGCCATTCGTTGTGCATTTATCAAAATATCTTTATCCTTATTACCTGTTCGTTCATAGAGAAAAGGTTCTTCTATATGAATAACATGACCAATTCCGTTATTATTTCTTACAATAAAAAGAGGAATAATAGGTGCTTGAAATTTATCAGCAAATGTAAGCGGTCCTAAAGGAAAAGAAAAAATTCGATTCATGAACCTGACAGGTACACCATCTTTTCTGGCATCTTTGTCTGAAAGAAATCCTAAAATGTGATTATTTTTTATGGCTCTAGCAGCAGCAATCATTTGATATCCGCCTGTACCGGTAAGATAAATATGTTCTCCTGCTGCTGAACGATAGTTGTTCAAAATTTCCATAATCCCACTATCGTCTTGTTTTTTCCCGATAGCTGATGTAGCGTATCCTGAAAGTGCTAAGCCTGCACCTAACCATTCCCAATTACCTATATGTGCAGTAAGGCCAACAATCCCCTTCCCTTCTGCATATGCTTTTTCTAAGCGTTCTGCATGGTTGATTGTAATATATTTGGATAAATTTTCTTTTTCTTTGCATAGACGAGGCATATAAAGTATTTCCATAACAGTCATGCCTATATTTTCATAAACTTTTTGCAATAAAGCTTCAGCCTCTTTTTGTTTATATTCCATGCCTGTCATAATTTGAGAAATCCCTCGTTTTTTCTGTTTCTCAATATGATTTAAAATAAACGGGCCAATAAATTTTCCTATGATGAGTATTCGCTCATAAGATAAAGAACAAAGTAAATAACTAAGCCCCTTTAATATTTTATATTTCCATCGCCATTTCATATACAGCCTCTATTAAATATCCTTTACTTTCGTAATGAAATAAAATGTTCTACTGCCTGATTCCATCGATTTTGTGCTTTCATAATTTTCTCAATAAATTCTCGAGCAGCGCCTTTTCCACCGTTATATTGAGAAACAAATCCGGCAGTCATGATAATTTCTTTACAACTATCTGCCGGACATCCGGATAGACCTACTTTAGAAAATAAGGGCAGATCGTTTAAATCATCACCCATGTATGCCACTTCTTCCCATGAAATACGGTACTTTTTCAAAATATTCTCCAATGCCTTTTCTTTATTTTCTATTCCCATAAGAAGAAAATCGATATGTAATTCTTCTCCTCTTTTTTTTACGATATCGGAAGATCGGCCGGTAATAAATCCGGTAATAAATCCGGCATAATGAGCAAGTCCCATGGCCATACCGTCTTTCACACAAAAGGATTTATAAACTTCTCCTTCTTTTCCGAATATAAGATCACCCGGAGTTAATGTACCATCTACATCAAAAGCCAATAACTTTATATTTTTTACATCGCTCATTATACTATACCTCGTTTTAATAAATCAGTAATATGAATCATTCCTATTACTTGATTTTCTTCATCCGTTACCGGTAATACCGTAATTGGTCGCGGTGTATGTGTTTCCATTATGCGGAGTGCTTCTGTTGCCAGTTGGCTTGGAAAAATAACTCGGGGAGATGCAGTCATTACTTTTTCTACGGGACATTGAAGAAAATCTATGCCTTTTTCAATAGCTCTTCGAATATCTCCGTCAGTGAGAATTCCTAAAAGTTTTTTATTTTCATCAACAACAGACACTGCGCCTAATCCTTTATCGGTCATTATGAAAAGTGCATTTTTCACTGATGCATCTTTATTAATAATGGGATTATCATGGCCTTTATGCATAAGCACATCTACCGTAAGAAGTAATTTCTTACCTAATGAGCCTCCGGGATGAAAAACTGCGAAATTATCTGAGGTAAAATGTCTCATTTCCATCAATGCCACAGCCAATGCATCTCCTAATGCTAATGCTGCCGTAGTAGAATTAGTAGGAGCTAATCCTAAGCTATCCGCTTCCTTGTTCACATGACTATTTAAGGAAATATCAGCATTTTGGGCTAAAGTAGATTTTATTTTCCCTGTAACAGCAATGAGTGATGTCCCGATACGTTTGATAGAAGGAATCATATGTAATATTTCTGCTGTTTCCCCACTATTAGAATAAGCAATTATCACATCATGTTTTGTTGCCATGCCTAAATCACCATGTATGGCTTCCGCAGGGTGAAGAAAAAATGCCGGAGTTCCTGTACTAGCCATAGTAGCAGCTACTTTTCGCGCTACATGACCGGATTTTCCCATACCGGAAAGAATAACGCGTCCTTTGGTAGATAAAATTAAATCAATGGCTTGATTAAAAGAATCATCTAATTGACAGGTTATTTCTTCTATTGCAGCTGCCTCATCTCGAAGTACACGAATAGCAATATCAATAGCAGCCATAGTTTCCTCCTCTACGTGTATTATTTATCATGTTTAACAACATCATTGATAGCAATTAAATCCTTAAGTAAATCTTCCAGCGCAGATAAATAAAGCATATTTGTTGAATCAGATAATCCTTCCGGTGGGTTATCATGCACTTCCATGAAAAAGCCATCAACACCTGTAGCCGCTGCGGCTCGAGCTAAATAAGGAATCATTTCACGCATGCCTCCGGTACTCGTTCCCATACCTCCGGGAAGTTGTACGCTATGAGTTGCATCGTAAATTACAGGATAACCGAATTGTCTCATAGTTGGTAATGCTCTCATATCTACAACTAAATTATGATAACCAAAGGAAATTCCTCTTTCCGTTAATGCTAAATTTTCATTATGTGCTTCTTCCATTTTTTCAATAACATTTTTCATATCTTCAGGAGCCATAAATTGTCCTTTTTTGACATTTACCGCTTTTCCTGTTTTGGCGGCGCCATAAACCAAATCCGTTTGGCGACATAAAAATGCAGGAATTTGGATCATATCTAATACATCTGCTGCTTTTTCCAATTGATTTACTTCATGAACATCAGAAAGTACAGGCACCTGTAATTCTTTTTTTATTGATGCTAATATTTCTAATCCTTCATCTAATCCCGGCCCACGAAAAGATCGATATGAAGATCGATTAGCTTTATCATACGAAGCCTTAAAGATATAAGGGATATTTAGCTTCGCACAGATTTTCTTTATTTCACGACCAATCATTAATGTACGATCATAGTTTTCAATAACACAAGGACCGGCTATTAAAAACAAGTGATTCGTATCTAATGTCAAAGATCCTACTTGAATAGGTTTCATTGTTTGCTCCTCCTCCAATATTCATTGGCACGAATTAAATCTTCCTCCGTATCAATACCGATACTTTCTGTTTGTGTAATAATAACACCTATTTTATACCCATTTTCTAATGCTCGAAGTTGTTCTAATGACTCTACTTTTTCTAAGGGAGTCTGTTCCATTTTTGCATAATGTAGTAGAAAATCTCTTCGATAGGCATAAATTCCCACATGTTTCCATACCGGAAATTGTTTTATTTCGCGTGGATAAGGAATCAATGAGCGAGAGAAATATAACGCTTCTTGTTTTTGATTCATAACTACTTTTACTGCTGATGAATCATTATATTCTTTTTCTTTCATTGGTGTAGCTACAGTCGCCATAGATAAATCTCTACTATTTTTTAGAACATTTACTAATTGATCAATAATGGCCGGAGAAATAAAAGGTTCGTCCCCCTGTACATTGATTATAATATCATAATCAATCAGATTTTCTGCAGCTTCTGCTAATCGATCTGTTCCGGTTCGATGTGTTTTAGCAGTTATGATAGCCCGCCCGCCAAAATTTTGAACTTCTTTTAAAATTCTTTCATCATCAGTAGCTACCATTACTAAGTCCGGGCTTTTAGCTAATATAACTCGTTCATAGACACGACGAATCAATGGTTCTCCCCCAATCAAGCGAAGCGGTTTTCCCGGTAATCTAGTAGATCCATAGCGCGATGGGATAATACATGCTACTTTCATAATAAATCCTCCCAGTGCTTCCTTAGTATTTCTTCGTCTTTTAATGCAAAAGTCATCTCAATAGGCAGTACGTAAAAATCAACTCCACAGTTAAAAGCTAAAGAAAAATCACCTATTTTTACGGCATCTTTTTCAGTAATAATTACTTTATTTAGAAAAAGGGATTTGGCTTTTTGTGCTATTTCCCTTATATCTTTTTCGGTATAGTCGTGATGATCATCCCAATGTATTTCTGCTACCGGGTGAAGTCCTATTTCTTTTGCGGTATGTGAAAAGGATTTTGGATTTCCAATCCCTGATGCTAATAAAACATTGTCATTCGTAAATTTCGTTATGGTTTCGTATTTTTTTTCTTTCCAAGCAGATAAAGCTATACATCCTTTGGGCGTATGATTCCCTTCAATAATTGGTGTGCATGGTGCCCATTGCTTCAATATGAGTTTAATATCATTTTTTTCATTTTCCGTTATTTGATCACTTTTTGTCAAAATAAATAAATTTGCTCTTTTTAATTCGGACAATTGTTCCCGTAAAATCCCGCACGGTAGAAGATGTGTATTCCCAAATGGGTTTATACCATCAATAAGCAGAATATCTAAATCTCGATGAAGTTTCCAATATTGAAAGCCGTCATCTATAAGTATAACATCAGCACCATCATTTATTGCTCTTTTAGCAGATAATTCTCTGTTTTTCCCTATATAGATAGGAACGCCGGGTACTCGTAGCGCTGTCATGTATGCTTCATCACCGGCAATTTTTCTATCTACAAGCATATGGATACCATCGGATATAACTCCACCTTTATTTTCCCATTGACTTTTATAACCTCTTAAGAGAATGGCCGGGTGATGTCCCTCTTTTTTTATTTCATTAGCTATTCGTATCATACATGGGGTTTTCCCTGTGCCACCGGCAGTAATATTTCCTATACTAATTACCGGAACTGAAAGTTTTTGTTGATTTTTTATATCTCTTTTTCTTTTATTTTTCAGGCTAAAGGCATATATCTTTTCTAATGCTCTAAGGCTTATCCATATCCATCGATCTATTCCGCTATGATGCTTTTTGTTTTGGAGTTTCAATATATAAGTTACTATATTCATGGTTTTTCACCTTGCGTTGAATAGAACTCCGTAAGATAATTAGCCCAAAGTTCAACATTTTTTTGAGTAGCACCGGAATTAAGTTTTACCATTTTTTTTGCTTGTTCTCCCATTGCATTTCTTTTTTCTTCATGGCGTATTAAATCTAATAATATATCCGTCAATTCTTTCTCGTTTGTCGCAGTAATGCAAGCTCGTTTTGTTAGTAATGATTGATAGATCTCTTTGAAATTCTCCATATGTGGTCCTACAATAATTGCCTTTCCCCATGCAGCCGGTTCTAAAATGTTATGACCTCCTATAGGTACAAAACTACCGCCAACGACAACTACCGTAGCAAGACCATAAAAATATCCCAATTCACCAATAGTATCCACAATAATAATTTGTGTATCGCAAATATCCTTTATTTCACTTCTCAAAGCAACGCTATAACCTCGTTGCTTAACTAATTTTCTTATTTCTTCTCGTCTATTTATATCGCGAATACCAATAAAAAGTCGTGCAGTAGGAATATTTTTCAATATTTTTCCATAAGCATCTAATAATATTTCTTCTTCTCCTTGATGTGTACTTCCTGCAACGATGATGGGTTCCTCTTTTATGGAAAATAAGTGACACCAATGATGCCATTCTTTTTCCGTCATAGACTTCCATTCTTGTTCACGCTTTGTATTTCCTGTAACTGTTACTTGTTTTGGTAATGCGCCTAATTTGATAATCCGCTCTTGATCAACTTGTGTTTGCATAGAAAAAATGGATATATATGGTAAAATCTTTGAAAAAAGCCGTCGGCAGAATTTATAATATTTCATTGAGTTTTCACTAATACGTCCATTCATCAAGAAAATAGGGATGGATCTTTTATGGGCAATAGAAATGAAATTAGGCCACAATTCGGTTTCTATCAAGATAACCGAATTTGGCTGAATGATGTCAAATATTTCTTTTAATTTAGCAGGATAATCAAAGGGAAAATAGAAAAATCCATCTACCTCTGATAATTTCTTTTGTGCCATGTGAAAACCGTTTTCAGTCAAAAGGGATAAGAAAATTTTCTTATTAGGATGCTGCCTTTTTATTTCTTTAATAATAGGAATGGCGGCAATTACTTCGCCAATTGATGCCGCATGAATCCAAATGGTGTCTCCACCAATCCATGAATCTAATATTTTTTTATTATGCTTTTCACGAAGATAAACACCATTCCCTTTTAACTTTCCATAAATTCGTAGCGGGCGATAGATAACTTGCCATAGGAAAAATAAACAGGCGTTATATAGGAAATACACTACTTATCTCCTTCCTTTTTACGATCGGATAAAGTATATAATTCATAATATAAACCATGCTGCGCAATTAATTCTTTATGAGTGCCGTGTTCTGCCACACAACCATCATGAAGAACTAATATTTGATCAGCTTTTTTGATTGTCGATAAACGATGTGCAATAACAAAAGATGTCCGACCTTTCATTAATCGATCTAAAGCTTCTTGCACGATTTTCTCACTTTCCGTGTCTAATGCTGATGTAGCTTCATCTAAAATAAGTATGGCCGGATTTTTTAGAATAGCACGTGCAATAGCGATTCTTTGGCGTTGCCCACCGGAAAGAATCATCCCACGATCTCCTACTTTAGTATATATACCTTCAGGGAGAGCATGAATAAATTCTTCTGCATTAGCCGCTTTAATGGCTGCTTCTATTTCTTCATCAGTAGCATCTAATTTACCGTATAAAATATTTTCCCTAATGGTTGTATTAAATAACAATGTATCTTGCGGTACAATGCCAATATGTTCGCGAAGTGATTCAATAGTTACATCACGAATATCCACTCCATCTATTTTGATACAACCTGAACTTACATCATAAAAACGTGGTAATAGGTTTGCTACAGTTGTTTTTCCTGATCCTGAAGGACCTACTAAAGCGATCGTTTCACCGGGATGAGCTATAAAATTAACATCTTTCAATATCCAGTGTCCCGGTTCATAAGCAAAAGATACATGTTCAGCTTTTACATCTCCATTTTTTATTATAAGGGGGCGCGCTCCTTTTTTATTTTCTATTTCCGGTTGTTCATCTAAAATATCAAAAATACGATCTGCCGCTGCTAATGATTTTTGAATATTTCCCATACTTTCCGC
This sequence comes from Veillonellaceae bacterium DNF00626, assembly GCA_001553355.1. Taxonomy (GTDB): domain Bacteria; phylum Bacillota; class Negativicutes; order Veillonellales; family Dialisteraceae; genus Dialister. Next base: position 156,571 of record KQ960828.1, on the reverse strand, counting down.
AATGCGTCGAGTGGGATTGGCTAAATTAATCGCATAAATTAAAAATGCAATCAATTCTCCGGTAGTCATGACTCCATCGATAACTGATATTCCACCATACCATATGATGGCACAAATTCCTAAAGCCGCAAAAAATTCCACTAATGGCGTTAATTGACTTTGCTGTTTGATAGTGCGTACATTGGCATGAAAATTTGATTTATTTACATTATTAAAACGCTCTTCTTCATAATCACTTCGGTTAAAGCTTTTTACGATACGAACGCCTTGTATAGTTTCTTGAAGCATAGATGTTACATCAGCCAATGCGGCTTGTACATCTAATCCACTGGCATGTAATTTTTTCCCAAAGAAATTGATTACATAAGAAACCAAAGGTACAATAATTAAACATAAAATGGTTAATTTCCATTGTAAATAAAGCATGGATGCAAAAGATCCGATAAAAATTGCTACTTCTTGTACTAAGCTAACAAAATCTGCCACAATTGCCGTCTGAAGAGCTGCAATATCATTAGTAAGATTACTCATCATATCACCGGTACGACGACGGTCATAATAAGATACGGATAACGTTTGCAAATGATGGTAAAGTACATTTCTAATGTCCATAATCACAGACTGTCCGATATATCCCATGTAATATCGATGACCAAAAGTGGCTAATGCTCGAATGAAAAAAATAAATAAAATGCCAAGAATAATTAAATAGAGCATATATATGTCTTTATTTCCCAAAACACCATCAATCACATCTTTAATAATCCATGGCACAACTAAATTGGAAAATGCGACAAAAATCATGAAAATAATAGATAATCCCAAGCGTTTTTTATATGGCCATAAATAGGCTAATAATCGTTTATAGCTTTGCCATTTACTTCTATCCATGAGCATCTCCTGCTGTTTCTATAATAATTTGTGCTGCTTGTCGTACCGCACCACCGATATCCAATAATCGTCTAACATCTTCTAACGCTTTTCGGTTTTCCTCAAGAAGTTGTTCCTCTGTTATCCACTTACCTACGATATGGGCGATAGATTCCGCAGTTACTTGATTTTGTAATAACTCCGGTGTTATCTCTTTCCCTAAAAGAATATTCGGAAGACCAACATAAGATACATGTACTAAACGTTTAGCCAAAAACCAAGTCAAAGGCGATAATCGATATACCAAGACCGTGGGTAATTTCATTAATGCCGTTTCTAAGGTTGCAGTTCCTGATGACGCTATACAAACGGTGGAAATTTGCATCAAATCATAAGTTTTATCATTTGTGATATTCACCGGTACATCCGGATATTTTTCTAAAATGTCCGTTAATTTTTCTTTTGGTATAGTAGAAGCTTTAGGAAGAAAAAATTGACATGACATTTTTTGCAGTAATAATCGAGCCGCTTTTAACATCGCCGGTAAGAGTGACTCAATTTCATTTAGTCGACTTCCGGGCATGAGTAAAATTCGTTTTGCTTTAGAATCTCCGTGAAAATATGCCATAGCGTCAGCATACGATAACGAAGGCTTCACAGTATCAATCAATGGGTTTCCGACATAAGTTACATCTGCACCAATCTTTTCATAGGCTTCTTTTTCAAAAGGAAATATGGAAATAACTTTTTTTACATCTCTTGTGATTTTCGCCCCTCGCCCTTTTTGCCATGCCCAAATAGTGGGAGCAATATAATAAACCACCGGAATAGAAAGTTCTCGTGCTATTTTTGCAAGCCTCATATTAAACCCGGGATAATCCACACAAACAAGAACGTCCGGTTTTTCTTTTTTCATTGTTTCTTTTAAATATTTTTTCAATTTAAGGAAAAAAGGGATATGCCTCACTACTTCAACAATCCCTATTATACCTAAATTATTTATATCATAAATAATACGTGCACCGGCAGCTTGCATTTGACTTCCGCCCATACCAAATATATCTGCTGATGGTATTATTTTTTTTATTTCCTTTATAACAGCTGAAGCATGCATGTCACCGGATGCTTCACCGGCGGATATCATGATTTTCATAAATTATTTTGCTCCACTGCTACTATTACCATACCTAAACGATCAGCCTCGTTAATCACCTTTTCCCGTTCAGCCAATAATGTACAGTGCGCTTCTATTGCTAATACGGAGCATCCTCCTTCTTTCATAGAATAAATAGTTGTTAATCCTACGGTAGGCATATCAAAACGAGTATCTTGCAAAGGCTTTGCAACCTTTACTACCACTGCATTTCCACGAGCCAATGTTCCACCACGTTTGATACAAGCATCCGTTCCTTCAATAGCTTCCACAGCCATGACGGCACCATTTTTTACAACCACAGTTTGCCCTAAATCCATTGCGCCGATTGCTTTTGCTGTTTCAAATCCCAATCGAATGTCCTGTAAATTTTCTTCGGTCGGTTTTTTCTTAGTAAATATTTGTGCACCCGGCATAAAAGGGCGTAAATATTTGGTCTGATCTACTACTTCAATATTATCTTTTTTTAATTCGTCCACTATGGCTAATGTAATAGTATCATCTTTCCAATTTGCTTTTCTCAATCGATTCAATAGTTTTATTGTTCGCCAATCCGGAAGCACATGATTCTTAAAAAGCCATTCCTTTGTAACTTTACCAATCATGGTTACTTCATCAATTTTTTCATCTAAACATGTCCGAATTACTTGGTCCAACTTAAATGCACTAATTTCGTAGTATTTATCAGATAAGTTTTTCAAAGCCGGGTTTACTCCGGGAATAACTGCTATGCATACTACTTCGATATTTTCCATATGACAAGCTTTAACAAATTCTACAGGCAATATCCCAACACCTGCCAATAATCCCACTCGTTTCATATTTCCTCCCGAACCTTTATTCTTTATTATTTTACCATATTTTTCCTTATCTACATATATATTTATCAGAAGCTGTATCAATCCTTCTTTCAAACAAAATTTATTATGATAAAAATATATTGCAACTTATATAGTCTACACAAATTATTCATATTAGGTATAATAGCTTGCAATTTATCGAGGTAAACAGTATACTTTAAAAAATATCATTATGGATTATAAAAAAGGAGGATGTCGTTTTGATTCATCTTATTATTAAATCATTGAACAAAATCGCTTTAATCAAGCAAATTGCGGTGGGCCTTGTTATTGGTATTATTATTGCCATTTATGCACCATCAGTTATTCCGTTTGTTAAATTGTTCGGAGACCTTTTTATTAAAGCGTTGAAAGGCATTGCACCGATTCTTGTATTTTTCTTAGTCATGAATGCTATGGCACAGAAAAAATCTGACGGTAGTGATTCAATGAAGCCAATTGTCATGCTTTATGTCGTCAGTACATTTTTTGCTTCTTTAGTAGGCGTTACCATGGCGTTTCTTTTCCCCAGTACTTTGCATCTGCAGGTAGCTGCGGATACGAAACTATCTGCACCTTCCGGAATTATTGATATACTACATAATGTAATCATGTCTATAGTAGATAATCCTGTTAATGCATTATTAAATGCTAATTATATAGGTATTTTAACTTGGGCTATTATCTTAGGCTTAGCACTTCGTAGTTATGGTACAGGTGCTACTAAATCAGTCATTAATGACTTAGCACAAGCCATATCCAAAATTGTAACATGGATCATTCATTTCGCTCCTTTGGGTATTATGGGACTTGTTGCTGATTCTGTAGGAACAGCCGGTATCGAAGCACTTTTAAGTTATATACAACTCTTAGGCGTACTTATCGGTGCTTATCTCATTGTAGCACTCATTATTAACCCGGCAATTGTATATTATCATATTCGTTGCAATCCCTATCCATTAGTTTGGACAACTATTAAAGAAAGTGGCGTATATGCATTCTTTACCAGAAGTTCCGCTGCTAATATTCCGGTAAATTTATCACTTTGTAAACGTTTAGGACTTACTCCGGATAGATTCACTATTTCGATTCCTTTAGGAGCTACTATTAATATGGCAGGGGCAGCCATTACTATTTCTGTATTAGCATTATCAGCCGCTCATACATTGGGGATTGAAGTTGATTTACCTACTGCTTTACTGCTTTGTCTTATTTCTACAGTTGGCGCTTGCGGTGCTTCCGGTGTAGCCGGAGGATCACTTCTTATTACCCCGGTAGCGTGTGCTTCATTTGGTATCGGTAATGACATTGCTATGCAAGTTGTAGGGATCGGATTCATCATCAGTGTATTGGAAGATTCTTCTGAAACTGCATTAAATAGTTCGAGTGACGTACTTTTCACTGCCACGGCAGAGTTTGCAGAGCGTAGAAAAGCCGGAACACTTTCATCTGCTGATTTAACTCCTCATGCATAATTTATAAAATTTAAAAGTCTATTCGTTTCTTATGATAACGAATAGACTTTTTTAGTCTAAAAATATTTTTATAAATTTTATATGACAAGTAATCCTGACATTTTAAGAGTTACATCGCATTCTGTTAAGATCCATCGTTCCATAAATGAAATAATTTCTTTGCAAGTTTCTTTTTTTATAGATACCGGAAAATCTTCTTGCCAGTCATACGATAAACAAGCATTTAATAAATGTATCCCTTCATCCGATAACGGAATATTATTTATATCCTGAGAAAAAAAGCCTGATTCTTGTAATAATTGAAAAATAGCAATGAGCACCACTACTCGATTATTTTTATTCTTCCCCTTTACCAGCACTTGTAATAAAATACGAAATGCATTTTGATCAACAGCGTTCAACGGATAAAATGTTTGTACCACTTCTATAAAATAATACCAAGCATTTAAATCTTCATAAGATAAATTCATGATATGAAATATTTTTTGACTTTCATATTGATTTACTAAAGATTGTTCATCGTTTTCTGTATAGGAAAAGCGTATATAAGAAAATGGCAATAATCCGCCGGGACCATTTTTGTTAATGATATTTTTCGGTACATAAAATATTTTTCGACCATTATTCGGTGTAAATATATCAATTTTTCGACTCCCGGATTTACCATCAGTTTCGTAAAGTAAAATCCCTTCATCACTTTTCCACGTCGATTTCATGTTTCTCCTTTTTTATTTCATCTGATTCCATGCGTTCTGCCCCAATACGCACCACACGGAATCCCTCCATTCGAAGGACTTTAAATATCCATCCATCGAAAATAAATTGATCGCCTACTTTCGGTATTCGTTCTAAATGAGAAAAAACAAACCCACCGATAGTATTATTTCTCTCTTCTCCCACTAAATCCATATCAAGTGATTCGAATACATCTTCAATAATAACTGTTCCATCAAATTCATAATGGTTGTCATCTATTTTCATAATTTCTGCCGGCGCAGGATCTTCTGTTTGTGGTATTTCACCCACTAATTCTTCCAATAAGTCATCTAAAGTTACTAATCCGGACGTACCACCATATTCATCCACTACAACAGCTAAATAAATACGACGATTTTTCATCAATTTTAACAATGCCGCAGCAGGCATTATTTCCGGGACAATGAGAATTTCGCGCATAATGCGTTTAATATTATATTCATTACGTAAAAGACTTTCTAAAAAATCTTTTACATGAATAAATCCCAAAATCTCATCTTTATCATCCATACAAACAGGATAACAAGTATGATGTGTATGAGAAATTACACTTCGCATGGTTTCCATAGTGTCATCAAAATCAAGTACCACCATTTTATTTCTTGGAATCATTACATCGCGTACATCTAAGTCAAAAAAATCAAAAGAATTTTTTATCAATGTGTTTTCTAAGCTATTTAGTCGCCCACCTCGATTACTTTCTTCTACAATACACCGTATTTCATCTTCTGTATAAGTAAAATTTACTTCATCGCGAAATGGTAATTTTTTAGCAGCCATTATCTTTTTGGTTGCATAAAGTCCGATGGTGGTTAAAGGTTTCCAACATTTAATAATAAATCTTGCGAACCAAGTAAAAGCTGCTAAAAGAAAAATAGGACGCACTAATGCTATGGCGCCCGGTATTAATATGGTGAGCACCCAATAAAAGAATAGTGAAATAATAAAAAATAAAATACTTATAGTTGTTATCAATGCTTCTGACAACATCGGATAAATCATTGTCATTAAAGTTTCTATTTCACTAATTAATTGATATATGGATAATGTATATATAGCCGTACAAAAAAGTCCCATAAATTGTGTAGAGCCTAAGAGAAAAGATGTCTTTTGGTAAAAAGGCGCTACTTTTTTTACTAATACAGTGTCTAATTCATTATTATCTTCAATATATTTTTTTCGCATTCGTGAAAATGAAAAATTAACTGCTGTACAAGCATAATTCATTAATCCTGCCAAAATGGCAATTATGAGCCAACTAATGGCCATTTTAATATGCATCGTTTCCTATTCCTTCCGCTAATAAGATTATTTCCTCTCGATATAGCCCAATTCACGTAAAAGATATGTTTTATTTTTCCAATCTTTAGTTACTTTGACCCATAAATCAAGATATACCGGAGCGCCAATTAAATTTTGTATTTCCTCTCGTGCTTCTTTTCCGGCTTCTTTCATAAGTGTCCCCTTTTTACCAATAATAATTCTTTTTTGCGATTCACGCTCTACATAAATTGTACAGCGAATATACACTTTACCATTTTCTCTTTCTTTAAATTCTTCAGTGAAGACACCAATAGAATGAGGTACTTCTTCACGCGTACGAAGTAATAATTTTTCTCTCACAATTTCTTGCACAATATTACGTTCCGGTTGATCAGTTACCATATCATCAGGGAAATATTTAGGCCCTTCCGGTAAATAAGATTCAATTATACCGGTGAACCGCTCTATATTTTCTCCACTTTTTGCTGATAACGGAACAATTTCTGCAAAGGGGAATAGTTTCTTATATTGTTCAATTTTTTTTAATAATTGTTCTTTTTTAATCAAATCAATTTTACTCAATACCAGAATAACCGGTACTTTTTTACCTTCTAAAAGGCTTAAAATATATCTATCCCCTGCACCTAAAGGATCATCACAGGCACAAATAAATATAATAGCATCTACTTCATCTAAGGCATCTACCGTATTTTGTCGTATAACTTCTCCCAGTTTGCTCTGTGGTTTATGCATACCGGGTGTATCCAAAAAAACAATTTGTGAGTTTTTTCCATTCCATACACCGGTGATTTTATTTCTTGTGGTTTGCGCATGAACAGATACAATAGAGATTTTTTCACCTAAAATAGTATTCATCAATGTAGACTTGCCCACATTTGGTCGCCCCACTAAGGCTACAAAACCTGAATGAAATTTTTCTGTCATTTATAACTCCTTATATTCTTAACCAGTGCGGCAGTAAATGAATGTGGCAATAATTCTTCCAAAGCGATTTTTTCATATTGTTTATTTTCTTTCACAATAATAACATAGGGTATCTGAAATTCTGCCATCACTTGTCGACAAATACCGCAGGGATATGTGGGATGCTTCAAATCTCCTGCAATGATAATAAATGCAAAATTCTTATTTCCTGCTGCAATGGCGGCGGCTATTGCATTTCTTTCTGCACAAGAACCGGCAGGATAAGATACATTTTCTACATTACAACCGGAAAAATATTTTCCATCTTCCGTAACGGCTAAAGCTCCTACGGGATAATCAGAATAAGGTGCATATGCACAATCTCGTATCTGTAATGTCTGCTCAATTAATTCTTGTATATCATTTTTTCCCACGATCTAATTGTCCTTCCGTTACAATTCGTTCCAAGCCGCAGGCACTTAAAATATCTTCTTCAGCTTTTCTCATAGCTTTTTTCTCTTCTGCTTCATAATGATCATAGCCTAAAATATGAAGAAATCCATGTACTGCCAAATAAGCTGTTTCCCGTTCTTTACTATGCCCATACTCTTTTGCTTGCCACTCAGCGCGATCTATATTAATGATGATATCGCCTAATGCTCTTTCTTCTTCCGGAATATCATCTTCCCCTTCATTTAACGCAAAAGATAAAACATCTGTAGGAGCATCAATATTCCGATAAGTTTTATTCAATTCATGAATAGTATCTGCATCACAAATCAATACACTTATTTCTGCATCTTCTGATACATTCTGCAGTTCTGCCCCTTTCGTAAGTACACGATAAATTAATTCCTCTAAATCAGAATGATAAAATTTCATATCACTGTAACTAATAGTTATATCCATAATTTATCTCCTATTCCTATTTTTGTCTGACTCTTCATAAGCATGAATAATAGCAGCCACCAAATCATGTCTTACCACATCATCTTCAGAAAAAGTGACCGTGGCAATATTCGGAATGTTTCTCAATACTTTACAAGCATCAGAAAGTCCACTCTTTACATGATCGGGTAAGTCAATTTGTGTTATATCTCCATTAATCACCATTCTTGAACGATTTCCTAAACGAGTTAAAAACATTTTAATCTGCTCTACTGTTGTGTTTTGCGCTTCATCCAAGATAATAAAAGACTTCTCCAAGGTGCGTCCTCTCATATACGCTAAAGGAGCCACTTCGATTTGTCCCTTTTGTTGCAATCGAATAAATTCTTCCGGGCCAAACATATCAAGTAATCCATCAAATAATGGTCTTAAATAAGGATTGACTTTCTCTTGCATATCGCCGGGCAAGAATCCCAATTTTTCTCCGGCTTCTACGGCAGGTCTTACTAAAATAATACGGGATACATCATGATTTTTTAGATAAAATGCTGCCAGTGCAACAGATAAATAAGTTTTTCCCGTACCGGCAGGACCGATGCCAAACGTAATCAAATGGTGACGAATAGTATCTATATATTGCTTTTGTCCTAATGTACGAGGTCGTATAGATTCACCACTTCTCGTTACATTAATAACATCTTCTTCCATATCACGAAGAATATTCATTTTTCCTGCATCATAAAGTTTCATAATCATTGTCACTTGCCTGACTGATACAGGTATTTGTCGCTTAATCATGGAAATAACTGCGTAAATAACTGCTTCTGCATTTTTTACTACTAACTCATCGCCCTTCAGGCGAATTAAATTTCCTCTGCCAAATAGCTCTATACCGTAATGATGAGAAACTGCACTAAGCCAACCATTGTCACGTTCAAAAAAATAAGAAGCTATATTCATATCAGATACTACAATATCCTTTGTTACCTTAGCTATGGACCATCACCCTTTCCGAATAATGCAAAAAATACTATTAATTCATCATCTGTCAACATATATATTTTATTATATACAATTTTGCTTTATTGTAAAATACGGATTATTTACTATGTACGATAAAATCACATATTTCAACTTTTTTGAGTATCATAACCTGATGGTAAATTATAATATTTTTTATCTCTTATAAATATGATTGTGCTATACTGAAGAAAACGAAAAGAGGTAAAATTTATGAAATTAATTATCATCAATAAATTATCTCCGGAAAAACAAAAAGAATTTGAAGCGTTCATTCCCGGTCTTTCCGTAGAATGGTATCTATCTCCGAAAGAAGCACTTCCTCATGTACATGATGCAGATATCATTGCCTTATGGGGATTTCAAAATGTAGAGCCACTCTTACAAGCTGCTCCACAGGTAAAATGGATTCATTCTTTGTCTGACGGAGTAGAACGATTATTATCTCCTTCTATGTTGAATCGCTCTATTCTTTTGACCAATTCTCGTGGAGTTCATGATATTGCGGTTGCAGAACATACAATCGCATTGCTTCTTGCCCTCACACGTTCTATTCCTACTGCAATACGTCAACAAGAACAACATATTTGGAAACGTCCACGTGCTTTTCTCTTACATGGAAAAACTATCGCCATTATAGGTTATGGAAATATTGGACGCGCTATAGCTAAACGTCTCCAGGGATTCAATTGCCATATCATCGCAGTTAAAAATCATCATACAAAAGAAGATGGAGTAAATGAAATATATACTACTAACGAAATTAACCAAGTTCTTCCAAAAGCAGATGTAACTATTGCAGCACTTCCCTCTACTCCGGAAACCGATCAATTTTTTAACAGTGAAAAATTTAATTTGATGAAAGAAAATTCTTATTTTATAAATATTGCCCGTGCCTCTATTGTCAATGAAAAAGATTTACTTGCTGCATTAACTTCCGGTCATTTATCCGGTGCCGGTCTTGATGTATTTAATAAAGAACCACTCCCCTATGAGCATCCTTTTTGGGCAATGAAGCAAGTCATTATTACCCCTCATGTAGCTTCATGGACTCCGGATACGTGGCAGAGACTTTTAGAATTACTCAAAGATAATCTGAAAGCGTTTTATGAATCAAAGCCTTTAAAAAATATAGTTGATAAAGGAAAAGGATATTAATAAAATCCCCTTCCATGGACTGAAGTCAATCCATAGAAGGGGATTTTTCATATTATATTTCTTGTTATATTGAACATCTATAAGTATTACATGCAATATCTATATTTATATTTACAGACATCAGACGTCCAAATTTATTTTTGACTCTTTTTGGAATTAGCAATTTTATAGCGTTGTTGACGAGAAAGAATCATTTTACGCATACGTATATTATTTGGTGTTACTTCCACCAATTCATCATCATTTATCCACTCTAATGCGCCTTCTAAGGTAAATTTCCGACAAGGTGGTAATTTAATAGCATCATCCGAACCGGATGCACGAGTATTGGTTAAATGTTTCTTTTTGCAAGGATTAACATCCATATCTTGCTCACGTGCATTTTCACCTATAATCATTCCTTCATACACTTCTATACCGGGTTCTAAGAATAATTCGCCACGATCTAAGATAGAATTCAAACCGTAAGCAGTAGTTGTTCCTCCTTCAAAAGCCACCAAAGAGCCTCTTGTCCTTTCAGGAATATCGCCTTTATAAGGTGCATACCCTTGAAATACATGATACATAATACCCGTACCACGAGTAGTTGTAAGAAGTTCATTACGGAAACCTAAAAGTCCACGAGCCGGAATAGAAAATTCCATTTTCATATAACCGGCAATTTCTTCCATAGAAATCATTTCTGCACGCCGTGGCCCCAATCCTTCCATTACTGATCCCATAAATTCTTGTGGTACTTCAATGGTTAATCGTTCTAACGGCTCACATTTCTTTCCATTGATTGTTTTATAAATAACCTGAGGTTTTGATACTTCCATTTCAAAACCTTCCCGACGCATTGTTTCAATCAAAACAGACAGATGTAATTCACCTCGACCCGATACCAAAAAAGCATCCGATGTTTCTATTTCCGCTACACGAAGTGCTACATTCGTTTCAATTTCTTTCATTAAACGGGCACGAATATGCCTAGATGTAACAAAATCTCCTTCACGTCCGGCAAATGGACTCTTATTTACATGAAATACCATAGAAAGAGTAGGTTCATCAATATGAATAGCCGGAAGAGCTTCAGGATTAGTAGAATCAGCTACTGTTTCTCCTATGTTAATATCTTTGAACCCTGCCATAGCGATAATATCGCCGGCTTTAGCTTCAGATATGGCGGTACGTTTCATACCTTGCCAATTAAATAATTGACCAATATGATCTGTCCGGATTTTTTCTCCGTCAGTAATAGCCACCGTCATTCCCTGTTTAGCCGTACCGCGTGTAACTCGTCCTATAGCAACTTTCCCTAAATAATCATCAGCTTCCAGAGTTGTCACCATTACCTGAAGACCTCCATCAGGATCGCATTGCGGTGCCGGAATTTTTTCTAAAATCGTTTTGAAAAGGGGTGTTAAATCTTTTGCTTCATCATTCATATGAAGTTTAGCGATACCGCTTCTTGCCGATGCATAAATCAAAGGGAAATCCAATTGCTCATCATCCGCTTCTAATTCAAGAAATAGCTCTAATATTTCTCCTTCTACTTCAGAAATACGTTGATCCGGTCGATCAATTTTATTAATTACTACAATAGGTTTAAGATGATGCTCCAATGCTTTACGAAGTACATATTTTGTTTGCGGCATAGGGCCTTCGTGTGAATCCACCAAAAGCAATACACCATCTACCATATTCAAAATACGTTCTACCTCACCGCCAAAATCAGCATGCCCCGGGGTGTCTACTATATTAATTTTCACACCATCATGCATAACTGAAGTATTTTTGGCTAAAATTGTAATGCCACGTTCTCTTTCAAGTGGATTAGAATCCATCACACGTTCTTCCACTTTTTGATTTTCTCTAAAAATGTGACTTTGTTTAAGCATGGCATCTACTAAAGTTGTTTTACCATGATCGACATGTGCAATAATAGCTATATTACGAATATCTTCTCTAATCATTTGTTCTTTCTTCTCCCTCTATCACAATATATTATCTAAAAACAATTATATCAATTTCAATATTCCATTATGCAATGCATTTTATTTTACCATAAGTATTGACATATAGCAAAATTTATAAATACAAAAAAGAACAGTGATACTATGAATAAAATTTTATCTCGTATCACTGCCTTTTATAACTACAAATTATTTTAAGCGAAGTCCTAATTTTTCGCCTAGAATTCTGTATCTTTCCAAGTCGCTACGACGAAGATAGTTGAGCATATTTCTACGTTGCCCTACTAATTTAAGTAATCCACGACGAGAATGATGATCCTTTTTGTGAGTCTTTAAATGTTCCGTAAGAAGTGCAATTCGTTTTGATAAAATAGCAATCTGTACTTCCGAAGATCCTGTGTCGCCTTCATGGACAGCATAGGTCTCAATAATTTCTTTCTTTTGTTCTGCTGTTAACATAATTATGCCTCCTATAAATAAAATAGCCATGTCAAGGTAAATCGTCGGAGTATCGAAATACTGAGACACGGTTCATACAAAGTATATTATACATGATTTGTAATTTATTTCAAGATATAAAATGAAAAACCGTATTTATTATTTTCTATCTAATCATAAAAAAGAATAATTTCCTATATGCTCACTGATTTTTATAACTTAGCCATGAATGCAGTCATACCAGGCATCAGCTAATAAGCCATATTCGGATATAGAAAAGGTTTCACCACGACGATTTCCATCAATACCGGTGATACTCATTATTTCCTTTATACATTCCTCATTTATACCTCCGCCTTTCATGGCATTAGTAAATATTTTTCTTCTTTGCCCAAATCCCATTTTAACTAAACGAAAGAAAAGTTTCCGATCTTTTACGGTAATAGCAGGTTTTTCCCTTTTCTTTATTTTTAACACAGTAGAAGTAACTGCCGGACGAGGAATAAAGGCTGTCGGAGGAACATCTATAATACGCTCTACCGTACAATCAAATTGTACGGCTAATGTCAAAGCACCATAATCTTTTGTACCGGGTTTTGCTAAAATTCGATCAGCTACTTCTTTTTGCATCATAAAAACAAAAATCGATAAGGGTAATTCAGATTGAATAAGGGATAATAAAATGGGTGTAGTAATGTAATAAGGTAAATTAGCTGCCACATGCCAATCTTGATTGCCTAATCGTTCTATTAAATTAGCTTTCATGATATCTTCGTAAACAATTTGTACATTATCATATGACTCAAGGGTATGTGATAAAACACGTTCTAAACTTTGATCAATTTCATAAGCTACCACGTTTGCTCCGGTTTCTGCCAATGCTTGAGTTAATGTTCCTATACCGGCTCCAATCTCAAGTACATGAGACCCTTCTTTTATTTCAGCTGCTTCTACTATTTCTTGCAGTACATCCGGCCTAATTAAAAAATTTTGCCCAAATTTATGTTTTGCCCGAATACCAAAACGTTTAATAATATATTTTATAACTTCTATATCCGCTAAATTAGCATCCTTCATCTTTTATCTCCCTATATTTTTGTAAAGCTATTTCCCATTCTTTTCTCGTAATACCGAAATGATTCAATTTCGTTAGAAACTGTTTTCCGTTTCCATAACCAATGCCTAAAAGAGCACCTATTTCTTCTCGTTTCTTTGATGAATTAATTCCACCTACCAATTCAGCATTCCATAAATCGTTCATGGTAAATATTTCTTTATCTTCTTGTATTAAAATATGAATTTGTGATAAAGCTCTTTGTATGGCCTCCGGAGATGCATTTTCAATACCTACATCATCACAAGTAACTGCATCCATTTTTGGTACAAAAGCATGCAAAGCTTTAGGAAATAATTTTGTTAATTTTCTTCTTATTCGTTCTCCCGGTCCATCAGGATCCGTTAATATAATAATTCCGCGTTTTTCATATGCTCGGCGAATATCTTCAATAACAACAGACCGGAGGGCTAAGCCTCCGGTCGCTATTATATCCGCATCCACCGCCTGTTTCACTCGGGCTATATCAGATTTGCCCTCTACAACGATGACTTGCTTTATCATATTAATCTCTTGCTACGTAACCAATACCGCGAACAGTATGAATATACTTCTTCCCTACTTGTTCATCAATTTTACTACGCAAATAACGAACATAAACATCTACGATATTTGTCTTACCTGCATATCCATAACCCCAAACTTTTTCTAAAATTTCTTCTCTCTTCAAAACGCGATTCTTATTTTTAGCTAAGAACAATAATAAATCAAATTCTTTTTTCGTCAAATCAATAGAACCTTCTCCGGCACGTACTTCATGACGGTCAGGATAAATAGATAAATCGCCAATAGTAAAAGATGGATCAACAATAATTTTAGGTTCTTTATGACGACGAATAGAAGAACGAATGCGAGCAATTAATTCTTTTGTTACATATGGCTTTGTAATATAATCATCAGCTCCGGCATTAAGCACTTCTACTTTAGTGTCAACATCGTTATCAGCAGATAAATAAATAATAGGCATACTGCTAATTTCTCTAACTTCTTCTAAAATCTTTTTCCCATCTTTCATCGGTTCATCAGGATCTAAAATCATCACATCAGCTTGGCGTTGTCCTGCTAAATCGATAACAGCTGAGCCTGTATTATCAATAATACAGGTAAATCCTTCTTCTTCTAATTTCATTTGCATGAAACGACTAACACTTGGATCACTCTCAACAATCAAAACACAATTTCTCATTATAAACCCTCCTATAAAATAAAAACAAAAACAACTATACAAATCCCCCTCGTGAATTATTATTATTTTTACTAAATATATTACCGAGCCATACTACAAATAATTTTTTGACAGTATATAAATAGACAAGGGTTTTCTGTTTACTTATTAATCATATCATAATTTTACATAATTTCAAGTATTTTATTTTCAATTTATTATCTTGAAATTAGTTGGTATGTAATTTACAATTAGTTTAAATCATAGCTGATTTGCAAATAGTGTGCATTATTTCCTAAATTTATAATTACCTATATTACCTTGATATCATATTTTATTGCTTAAATAAACGATTTATCAATCGACGCTCAATCATGTTGATAGAGTATCTCAATTAATAAATATCTTTATTATGACTTTTTATCATAATTTTTATTTTCAGTTTCGATATAGAAAAAATTTATTATGCCTTAAACCATATACTGTAATCGTTTTTAATACTAAAAAGATGGTAAGCTTTAGAAGCTTTACCATCTTTTTAGTATTTTATTTATTTTGCTAAATCAATTCTTCTTCGCTTAAGTGCCAAACTTCCATAAACTGCATCTGAATCCATACACTCTTCAATACGAAGTAAGCGATTATATTTAGCAACTCGTTCCATTCGTCCCGGTGCACCTGTTTTAATTTGGCCGGCATTCAAAGCCACGGCTATATCAGCTATTGTAGTATCTGCAGTTTCTCCGCTTCGATGGGAAATAATCGTTGTATATCCGCTTCTTTGGGCCATTTGTACAGCTTCAAAAGTTTCAGTAATAGTTCCGATTTGATTCAATTTTATCAAAATTGAGTTGGCTACACCTAATTCAATACCTTTGGTTAATCTTTCTGTATTTGTTACAAATAAATCATCACCTACTAATTGTACTTTAGCTCCTAAAGATTCTGTCAATTTTTTCCACCCATCCCAATCTTCTTCTCCCAGTCCATCTTCGATTGAAATGATAGGATAATTTTTAACTAATTCTTCGTAAAAACGAATCATTCCTTCCGCATCTTTGGCTACATGATCACCGGATAAATGATACAATCCGTCTTCTCTCAATAATTCAGAAGCTGCCACATCAGTTGCTAAGATAATATCTTTGCCCACTGTATATCCTGATTGTTCCGTAGCTTCACATATAATTTCCATTGCCGCTTCATTTGAAGGTAAATTCGGTGCAAATCCACCTTCATCTCCTACTGCCGTAGCTAAACCTTTTTTGTTTAATACAGATTTTAATGTGTGATAAATTTCTGCACACATTTGTAATCCTTCTGAAAAGCTATTTGCGCCAATAGGCATAATCATGCTCTCTTGAATATCTACATTATTATCTGCATGAGCTCCACCATTAATAATATTCATCATAGGTACCGGCAAATTATAGGCATTTACGCCGCCTAAATATTGATATAATGGTAATCCTGAAGAAATAGCAGATGCCTGTGCTGCTGCTAAAGATACCCCCAAAATAGCATTTGCACCAAGAATACTTTTATTTGTGGTTCCATCTAAATTGATAAGAATATGATCAAGTCCTCTTTGATCAGAAGCATCCCAACCTAAAATGGCTTCAGAAATTTTATTATTAACATTTTCTACAGCTTTTAATACGCCTTTGCCGTTATATCTGCTTGGATCACCATCACGTAATTCTGTAGCTTCAAATGTACCGGTCGATGCACCTGAAGGTACAGCGGCCAATGCCATTGCTCCATCATCCAATATCATTTCCACTTCTATGGTGGGATTGCCACGAGAATCTAAAATCTCCCGAGCATGAACATCAACAATAGCTGCCATTATTCTTCCTCCTTTATTGAAGCTTTTTGATAAATTTTATGCAATTCATTAGGCTTTAATCCGGCACCGCCAATAAGACACCCATCAATATTCTTTTGTGTAATAAATGATGAAATGTTGTTACTCTGAATAGAACCACCATATAAAATACGAATTTTTTGAGATGTTTCTTTTCCCCATTCAGTACTTATTAATTCCCGAATATAGAGTGCGACTTCTTCAGCCTTTTCAGGAGAAGATGCTTCTCCTGTGCCAATAGCCCAAATCGGTTCATAGGCAATAACTATTTCTTTCGTAGGCGGTTCTTCAAATTGTAAAAATATAGCTTGAGTTTCCTCTTGTAATCTTTCTTTAGTCTTACCGGCTTTACGTTCTGCCTCTGTTTCACCTACACATAAAATGGGAATCATCCCATTATCATAAACGGCTTTTACTTTTTTCGCTACAAATTCATCACTTTCTTTTAGAATTTGCCGTCGTTCAGAGTGTCCGCATATAACATAAGTGCATCCTGCTTCTTTTAACATATATGGCGATATTTCACCGGTATAAGCTCCTTTAGGTGCCGGAAATACATTTTGTGCACCCCATTTAATACCGGTATCTTTTAATATATGCTTGGTTTGATATAAATCAGTAAAGGGGACGCAAAATAAGAGTTCTATATCAGTATGTAACGAAACAGTAAAATTTCCAAAAAATACATTTGTTTCTGCCACGGTATGATTCATTTTCCAGTTAGCCGCAATGAGTGTACGCCGCATTATTATCACTCCTTATCTTGTAAAATGCTGACGCCTGGCAGAATCATTCCTTCTAACATTTCTAACGATGCGCCTCCACCTGTAGACACATGAGAAAATTTATCGGAAATGCCCAAATGGTCTACAACAGCCGCTGATTCACCACCACCAATAACGGTAATAGCATCTAATTCACTAATGGTTTTAGCAATGGTATTTGTTCCCGTGGCAAAAGGTTTCATTTCAAAAACACCCATAGGTCCATTCCATACCACTGTTTTCATCTTTCGCAAAATATCAGCATACATTTGTATTGTTTTGGGCCCGATATCAAGTGCCATCCAAGGATCTCCAAAATCTTTGGCTTCTAATACTTTAGTTTGTGCTGTTTCTGAAAAAGAATCTGCTGCCGTAAAATCTACCGGAAGAATAATACTGGAACCTAATTCTTTAGCTTTTTCCATCAAATTTCTGGCTAAATCAAAACGATCTTTATCTTGTAAAGATTGTCCCATATCATAGCCCTCAGCAGCAACAAAAGTATTGGCCATACCTCCGCCAATTAAAATAACATCAGCTTTTTCCATCAAATTAGCAATTACTTGTATTTTATCTGCAATTTTTGCTCCGCCAATAATAGCAGCAAATGGTCTTTCCGGATTATCAATTACGTTAGATAGGAAATCAATTTCCTTTTGCAGTAATATACCTGCTACCATCGGCACTGATTGTCCTACTCCAACTATGGACGCATGCGGACGATGAGAAACTCCGAATGCATCATTTACAGCGATATCACAATAAGAAATCAAAGCTTTTGTAAATTCCGGATTGTTTTTTTCTTCACCTTTATAAAAACGAAGATTCTCCAAGAGCAATACATCACCGGCCTTTAAATTTTTCTTTAATTCATTGGTCTCTTCCCCTATGCAATCAGGAGCAAAGATTACCTTTTGCCCTAATAATTCCCCTAATCGTTCGGCACAAGGCTTTAAAGACAACTCCGGTTTGATTTCACCTTTTGGTCTACCTAAATGAGCACCAATAACAATAGCTGCACCATGTTCTTGTAAATAACGAATAGTAGGAACTGTCGTTCGAATTCGACGATCTTCTAAAATATGTCCATTCTTATCTTGCGGAACATTATAATCTACCCGAAGAAATACTGTTTTCCCTGATACATCAATATCATAAACTGTTTTCTTATTCATAAAGCCCTTCCTTATTTCAGCCCTTTCTTGGCAACAAAAGCTACCAAATCAATGATTCTCATAGAGTATCCCCATTCATTATCATACCATGCAATAACTTTTACTAAATTGTCATTAATTACCGTTGTAAGAAGACTATCAATGGTAGAACTTACTGATGTCGTTTTAAAATCACCGGACACAAGCGGTTCATCGGTATAAGCTAAAATTCCTTTCAAATCACTGTCAGCAGCTTTTTTAAAAGCTTCATTAACTTCCTCTTTTGTTACCTTTTTATTTAATTCAACTGTTAAATCTACAAGAGATACGTCCGGTGTCGGTACACGAATAGCCAACCCATTTAATTTCCCTTGGAGCGCCGGAATGACGATACCAATAGCTTTTGCTGCTCCGGTACTGGTAGGTACCATATTTTCTGCGGCTGCTCTTCCACGACGAGGATCTTTTTTATGAGCTTTTTCCAAAATAGCTTGGTCATTCGTATAAGAATGAACAGTAGTCATAAGTCCACGTTTAATGCCAAATTCTCTTTCTAATACTTTACAAACCGGTGCCAAACAATTAGTTGTACATGATGCATTAGAAATAATTTGATCTTCATCCGGATTATAAATATTTTCATTAACACCCATAACAATAGTAGCATCCTCATCTTTTCCCGGTGCCGTGATGATAACTTTTTTTACGGTACCTCTCAAATGTTTAGATGCACCGGCACGATCTTTTAATTTACCGGTAGATTCAATAACTATTTCTACTCCATATGCACTCCAGTCTAAATTTTCAGGATCTCGATCATGAAGGACATGAATCCGTTTCCCGTCTACGAGTAAATCATCTCCATCAATTTCTACTTTTTTATTTAAACGACCATGAACTGTATCATATTTTAATAGATATGCTGCTGTTTCCGGTCCACTCGGATTATTAATAGCAACAATATCTAAATCATCTCTATCCAATAATCCGCGAAATACCAAACGCCCGATTCGGCCAAATCCATTGATTGCTACTTTTGTCATATTGCACCCTCCAAACTAATAACTGTAATAATTTAGACAATCTTGTGCTCACTGCCACTAAGAAATTTCGACTTTAATAATAAAAGTCTGTTTAATATAGTATAACACGGGTAATTAATTGCCTCAATAACTGTATCCAAATCGATGCATTAGTGTACACTTTTTACCTTGCGCAGCAAAATAATATATTTCATTGTGTTTCTACTATAAGTGATTCATTTATATAAAAAATTCTATATAGAACTAAAGAAAATATAAATACAATGATGTTTTCAAAACAATCAAAAAGGCGTTATAATGAATATAAATCATGGAGTATCAATCAATGATGATTATTTTCAATTATTAGCCCTAAAAGGAGGATTATGATGATGTGGAAAACGAAATTCACTCAACTATTAAATATTGATTACCCCATTATACAAGGTGCAATGGCTTATATTTCCGATGGCAAATTAGCTGCGGCTATGAGTCATGCCGGTTGTGCCGGAGTTATTGCTTCCGGTGGTTTTTCGCCTGATGAAGTCCGTAATGAAATTCGTCGATTCAAAGATATTGCCGGACCTAATAAAGTTTTTGGCGTTAATCTTATGTTACAAAATAGAAATAAAGACGACATCGCGCAAATTGCATGTGACGAAAAAGTTCCGTTTGTTACTATTGGCGCCGGAAATCCCGTTCCTTGGTTAGAACCGCTTCACGCTCATGGCATCAAATGTGTAACTGTCGTCCCTAATGCAAAATTGGCTCGTCGTGTACAAGATGCAGGCGCTGATGCTTTAGTTATCGAAGGCATGGAAGCCGGTGGACATGATGGAAAAATTACTTTAATGGCTCTTATGGAAAATGTACTTCCTGATATTGAAATTCCGGTTGTCGCTGCCGGCGGTATTGTTGACGGCCGTGGTATTGCTGCCGCTTTAGTCATGGGAGCATCCGGCGTTCAAATGGGAACACGTTTCCTTTTAGCCGAAGAATGCCGTTTACATCCCAATGCAAAACAAGCTATTATTCAAGCAGCTGATACCGATTCCACCGTTACCGGTTTTTCAAAAAATAATAGTGTTCGTGGACTAAAAAATACCTTTACAGAAAAATATTTACAAGCAGAATATCAAGGTGCATCCCGAGAGGATTTAGAAACTCTTTCTCGTGGAACTAATAAAATTGCGGCAGTTGATGGTGATGTGGAAAATGGCTTCGTTTTGGCAGGAATGTCTTTAACTCATTTACGTCAAATAGAACCGGTAAGTGATATTATTGCCCAAATCACCAAAGAAACGGAAGAAGTTCTTCAAAAAGCTACTTCCAAAATTTAATATTATACGAATACACTCTCTTTTTGAGTGTAATAAGGAGGTATTATTATGCATACTTTTTCTACTAATGCTTTTCAGGGAATTATCCCTCAAATTGATGCCGATGCTTTTGTAGCACCTACAGCTGTAGTCCTCGGTGACGTCCGTGTGGGTAAATATGCAAGCATTTGGCCCGGTGCCGTGGCTCGTGGCGACATGGATTATATTTCTATTGGTGAATATTCAAACTTGCAAGATTTAGCTTGTTTACATGTAGCTGACCACGCCCCATGTATTATCGGTGATTATGTTACAATCGGTCATGGTGCTTGTGTTCATGCTTGTACCGTTGAAGATCATGTTTTGATTGGAATTAATGCCACTGTTCTTACCGGCGCACATATCGGTCGCGGTTCTATTATTGCTGCCGGTGCTGTTGTGTTGGAAGATGCAGTCATTCCTCCGAACTCTTTAGTCGTAGGCGTTCCGGGAAAAGTAAAAGCTACCATAAATCGCATAGATAATATTCACAATCAAGCTGTTATGTATAAAACTGAGTGGGCTATCCGCTATGGTATTTGTCCAAATATCGGTGGAGAACTTTATCACGGTGAACCGACCGTTACAAAAGAACACTCATAACATTAGTCATGAGTGTTCTTAGCCGCCTTTATGGCGGTTTTTTTTATTTTATTAATTTCGGAAAATCAAGAGTACTAAATAAATCTTTCAATGTCTCATTTCTACGAATTTGTTGCACAGACCCGTCGTTATGTACTAATATTTCTTGATGCCTAAGACGTCCATTATAATTAAATCCCATACTATGTCCATGAGCTCCGGTATCATGTATGATGAGCAAATCGCCTTTTTCTATTTCAGGTAGTTTTCTTTGTATAGCAAACTTATCACAATTTTCACAGAGTGAACCAACGACATCATATACTTGATCATGAATGGTGTTTTCTTTTCCTAATACAGTAATATGATGATAGGCGCCATACATTCCGGGGCGCATTAAATCCGCCATACAAGCATCTACTCCAATGTAATTTCGGTAAATATGTTTATAATGAATCGCTTCAGTAACTAAAAATCCATAAGGTCCTGTAATCGAACGACCGCATTCAAAACAAATTCTTGTATTATCAAACCCTTTCATTTTTTTCTCGTATAATTTCCGTGTTTCTTCCCCTAATCTTTCTAAATCTACAGCTGTATCTTCCGGTTTATAAGGAATTCCTATACCTCCGCCAAAATCAATAAAATTAACTATAATTCCTTCTTTATTTTTTATTTCATTGGCTAGATCAAACATAAGTTCAATAGTTCCCAAAAGTCCTTTTAGTTCCAACTCGGCAGAAATAATCATCGTGTGTATACCGATATAAGAAATCCCCTTTTCTTTCGCCCAGTGTACGGAACGCAAAAGCTGCTCATGAGTCATTCCATATTTTGCTTCTTCCGGTTTTCCAATAATACCATTGCCCCTATTCACATCAGGGCCCGGATTATAGCGAAAACAAATTCGTTTAGGACAAATATTAAGTCTTTCCAGATCCGCTATATTGGATTCATCATCTAAATTGATAATAGCATTTAACTCGTTAGCTTTTATAAATTCTTCATCCGGCGTATCGTTAGAGGAAAAGACGATATCCTCGCCCTCAAGACCTACTGCTTCTGCTAATATTAATTCCGCCATCGAACTACAATCTGCACCTACATTTACTTCTTTTAAAGATTTCATTATCCATGGATTCGGTGTAGCTTTAACAGCAAAATATTCCTTAAAATCTGCATGCCACGAAAATGCTTCTTGGAATTTTTTTATATTATCCTTCATACCCTTTTCGTCATATATATGAAATGGTGTACCATATGTGGTTGCAATTTCTCTTAGTAACTCATCGCTAAACGGTATTTTCTTTACATTCATTCCGATCACCTTCCTATGATGTCATTTATTTTGTTACTTGAGTATAACATAAACATTTATTCCGCTCCATATATTTATAGGACGATTAATGCTAACCGATAAAAATAGAGAGTTCTCTTTTCCATATAACTCTCTATTTCGACATCTATTTCTTCATTACATTATCTACTACTTTTTGATTATAATAAGTCTTCCATTTTTCTATATTCCCGTTTTCTGTTTCTTTGTCAATCACTTTATTAATAACCGTTAAAAGTTCTTTATTTCCTTTGGGTATAGCAACAGCTGATAATAGTGCCTCTTCTCCTAAGTCAATAGAAGACAGCATCAAATCATCATTGAATAATAAATATTGTTCTCCAATTAAACTATCTGTTACCACACAAGCTACTTTACCATGTTTTAATTCCATAATCACATCAGGAACATGCGCCAATGCTATAATCTGACTTTTTTTCATTTTTTGCTTAACTAAATTTTCTTGTATGGATAATTTTTGTACTCCTATTGCCTTTCCCTCAAAAGACGATAATTCCGGATACAAAGCAGCATCACTTTTCTTTATTAATATTTTCGCATGTGTCGGTAAATAACCGTGAGAAAAATCCATAGACTTCTTTCTTTCTGCCGTTTCATTCATACCGGCAATAGCAATATCCACTTTACCACTTCCTAATGAACTGAGCAGAGCCTGAAAATTCATATCTTGTATTTCCAGTTTAACCCCTAATTCATCTGCAATTTTCTGTGCTAATTCAATATCCACACCCACTACTTTTTTCTCTGCCACTGATGTATCAACAAATTCATAAGGCGGGTATCCTGATGCCGTTCCTACCACTAAGGTTCCTCTTTCTTTAATTTTCTCCAAGAGATGTACAGAATTTTGTGGTGCAGATGTTGTTTTTGTTTCATTAGATCCGCAACCGGATACTGTAAAAATTCCTACTAAAAATAAACCGCATACAATACTTTTTATCCACTTATTCATCATTTTTCACCTTTATCCTTTCGTTGTCCGACACTGCAAATCTTTTTCAAATAATCGCAGTGCTTGAGACATTATAAACGTTAAAATAAAATAATATATTGCTATGATAATCAACGGGGGAAATGCCTGGAAACTAATACCCTGAATTGTTGTCGCTGTATACATTAAATCAGCAATACCAATAACAGAAACTTGAGACGACTCTTTGATTAATGTAACAAATTCATTACCGATGACCGGTAAAATATGTTTTATAGCCTGAGGCATTACAATATGAAGCATTGCTTTCCATCGGGCAAATCCAAGAGATAATGCAGCCTCCAATTGACCTTTAGGAACTGCTTGTATTCCGGAACGAACAATTTCACATTGGTAAGCACCGGAATTAAGAATTAAAGCAAATACACCGGCGGAAAGACGTTCAAAATCTACCCCTAACACTTCAAAATGAGGAAATTCTACACCCAACACAGGCAATCCGAAAAATACTAATGCGATTTGGACCAATATTGGTGTACCTCTGACAATTTCTACATACGCTACTGCAATCCATCGTAATATTTTATATTTTGATAATTTCATAAATGCCAAAATGATTCCCAAAAGCAAACCAAATAAACAAGCCAATAAAGAAATAATAATAGTGATTTTGATACCTGCCAGAAAAATATCCTGATACTCAATGGCGATATTTATAACTGATTCCATGTCTTCTCTCCTTATATATCCAAGTGTAAAAGTCTCTGAAGAAATTCTTGCGTTCGTTTTTCCTTAGGCTGTGTAAATATTTCTACCGGATTTCCCTCTTCCAAAATATACCCCTTATCCATAAATACCACCCTATCAGATACCTCTCGCGCAAAAGTCATTTCATGCGTTACTACAACCATGGTCATACCATTTTTTGCCACCTGCTTCATCACTTTAAGTACATCTCCTACTAATTCCGGATCCAAAGCTGAAGTAGGTTCATCAAAAAGAAGCATTTCAGGCTTCATTGCTAATGCCCTTGCAATAGCCACACGCTGCTGCTGTCCTCCGGATAATTGAGAAGGATAATAATCAGCTCGATCAAGAAGACCTACTTGCTGAAGTTGATATAAAGCTTCTTCCTTCGCTTCTTTTTTATCTAAATGATTCACATGAATTGGCGCATACATAACATTTTCTACTGCAGTCCACATAGGAAATAAATGGAATGCTTGAAATACCATGCCAACTTGCTTTCGTAATTTTTGCATATCACTCTTTCTATTAATTTTTTCTCCGTTAAAAATTAAATCTCCTTCATCAGGAATTTCTAAACAATTTAAGCAACGAAGAAATGTACTTTTCCCGGATCCTGACGGACCAATTATTGTTACTACTTCTCCTTTTTTTATACATAGATTGATATCCTTTAATACCATCGTTGTACCATAACTTTTCTTTATATGCTTGATTTCATATATCACTTCACTCATTATACGTCCCTCCTGTTATAATATACAAATATTAGCATAAATATGCATGAGTGTCAAATGATTATACGAAAAATTATAAAAAAATAGCACCCACCTCATCGGTAGATGCTTGATTTTTCATACTATTCATTTTTGTTCAATAAAAACATAAAGTATATTTATACATCACTGGTCCCCGGTTTTCACCATGTCATAAAGTACCTTTACTACTGCTTTAGCACTATAAGGAGACACCAATCGACATGCATCTTTCATAACTTCCCTTTTCGATTTATCATGAAGAATAAATTTTACTTTTTCCGCCAACTCTTCAGGCTTCGCTTCGTCAGCGCAACCTAATCCCATAAGGTATGCTGCATTAGCTCTTTCTTGACCCGGAAGTGTATTTACCAACACCATGGGTAATTTCATGAGCATAGCTTCTGTACAGGTTAAAGCTCCGGGTTTGGTTACTAATAATTCAGAGCGTCCCATAAGTGTCGCCACTTTATTCGTGTAACTATGAAGTTCTACAGGATGTGCCAACTGATCAGCTAAAGCAGCTACTTCTTCATAAAGTCTTATATTTTGCCCGGTTACTACAATGAATTTTGATATTTCTTCTACTTGATCAAGTATTTTAATATCATCAATAATTCTTCCGAGTCCTAAGCCGCCACCCATTATCAAAACAGTTCCTTTTTCCACAGATGTTTTCGCTATATTCTCGGTGTAAAAAGATTTTCTTACCGGTATCCCAGTAGCATGAATGATATCCTGTGAAATACCATATCCAACAAGAGAGTTTACCAATTCAGGCGTAGCGACACAATACCCATCAAGATGTCTATCAATCCATAATTGATGAATATCGAAATCTGTCACGACACCTAAAAGGGGTGTAGAAATATCTCTACGTTTTTTTAATAAATCTGCAGCCCCTGCCGGAAAAGGATGTGTAAAAATCAATGCATCCGGTTTTAATACTTGAATTAATCGTTTCATCCGTCGACGAAAGCTCAAAGAAAGTAACGTTTGTGATGTTTTTCCAAAACTACTGTTTTGCGAATTATTATACAAAATATCATAAATTTCCGGCAATATTTTGATTAGTTGCAAGTAAGTTTTTTTAATGATTTGATCTACTGACAATGCATCACGCGATACAAAATCAAGAACTCGAACAGAGTCTTCAGGATGTTCATCTTTCAGCGCTTCTGCAATGGCACGTGCAGCTTGACTATGCCCGGTTCCTATGCTAGCTGTCAAAATAAAAAATCTACGTGATTTATGTTCAGACATTAGCTTCCCTTTCTTTTCTATTTTTGCTTAAATTTGAGTTCAGACACTCAGTCGGATCATAAAAGATACTATTTTTATCAAAAAATAAATTTATATGAAATCTGTTTATTGTAAGAATGTATCATAATATCATTCGTTTTCCCTTTTCTTTTTTTGTATCCATTCCTGTATGCTTCTTTTATTTTCTTTACTCACAAATTTTATTTGTATAGGTGCCTCTACAATTCCACCATCTACTCGTTCTCCTAAAAATAAGTATGCCCAGTCATCTGATACTCCTACAATTTCATCATAATCAAAACTCATATACATACTCTGAAAAAATGCCATATTTTTCCAACCCGGCACTCCCATAGGCACATTAAATAATATTTTCTTTTCACAAGCAATTACTATATTTCGATGTACCCGATATATGCGCCACAAAGAAAATAGAATGATACTACCGGTAAAGAAATAATCACAAATATCAATATATTCCGGCAAAACAATAGCAAACACAGAGATCAAAACGTAAAACAAAGAAACGGATCGCATATAAAACTGTGAATAAGTATAAGCATGCAAAACTTCTCCATGTATATCTTTGTTATACGTTTCCATCTGTATTGTCTCCCTTTTACATTTCAAAAGGTACCCATTTCTTTTTACTTCTTGGTTCACCAAATATTGCATTGTACTTCACCCAAGTGCGCACATCATTTTCGGTCCAAATTTTATTTTCGAAAAATGCAACAACCGGAGTATCAATAGCCGCCGTCGGAACGGTCGTCTTTTTCTTTCTTTCTCCTGAATGTTCTAAATAGGCTTGATAAGGATTTTCTTCCTCTTTCGATGTTTCTTTTTCTTCATAAACTTCTTGTGTTATATCCGACAGAACACTTTCCTGTACTTCTTTAGTCTGCCAAGAATCTTGTATCCTTTTACGAAGTGCCGCAAAATCATAGTCAGATTGCGTTTCTTTTGCAGTAGAATTATTTTCTTCCGGAATTTCTATAGGTTGCGGTTCATCTTCCGGTTCTTTTTTCTTCCTATCTGCCTCTAATTTGAAATTTACTGCTCGAAATATCACATATCCCCAAATCAAAAGAAATATGATGTTTTTAAAATCCATATCCATGATTTATCACTTCTTTGCATCCGAATGACCTGCAATATTTTCTCTCATTTCCGTGTCAGCAGCAATATTTTTCATATTATAATAATCCATAACGCCTAAATTTCCATTTCGAAGTGCATCGGCTAATGCTTTCGGAACTTCGGCCTGCGCTTCTACCACTTTTGCCTGCATTTCTTGCGTGAAAGCTCTCATTTCTTGTTCCTGTGCTACTGCCATTGCTCTTCTCTCTTCTGCACGCGCCTGAGCTATTTCTTTATCTGCTTCTGCTTGGTCAGTCTGCAATTGTGCACCAATATTTCTTCCTACATCTACATCCGCAATATCTATGGATAATATTTCAAATGCTGTACCGGAATCAAGTCCTTTCCCTAATACTGTACGAGAAATGTGATCCGGGTTTTCCAACACATCGGTATGTTTTTCTGAAGAACCTACTGTTGTAACAATACCTTCTCCTACACGAGCAATAATAGTCGCTTCTCCGGCACCCCCTACCAATCTATCAATATTGGCGCGAACGGTTACACGTGCTCTAACTTTAAGTTCAATACCATTTTTGGCCACTGCTGATATAGTAGGTGTTTCTATAACTTTAGGATTAACGCTCATCTGTACAGCTTCCAACACATTACGTCCTGCCAAATCAATAGCTGCGGCTTGCTCAAAAGTCAAATCAATTTGCGCTCTATGCGCCGCAATCAAAGCATCTACCACATTATCTACATTACCACCTGCCAAATAATGGGCTTCTAATTGATTGACATTAAGTCCTAAACCTGCTTTTGTACCCTTAATCAAGGGTAATACGATCATTCGTGGTTCAACACGACGAATTCTCATACCAACCAAATTAAATAACGAAATACTAACACCGGCAGCTAATGCCGATACCCAAAGTCCGACAGGCACAAAATGCAATAATATCAATAAAGCAAAAATAACTACTACAATAGTAAGAATAGGTGCAATCAATAATGTTTCCATAGTGTCTCCTTTACTGTCCTACAATTAAACGATTTCCTTCAATACGTAATACTTTAATTGGTATTCCTTGATTAATAAAATCTCCATCTGTAACGGCATCTAATATAACTCCATCAATTTTCACTTTCCCTGAAGGTCGAAGAACGGTAACTGCTACACCTTCTTTTCCTTCATAAGTAGATAAATTTCTTGTGGAAGATACAAAGCCTTTCGACGAAGTCAAGGTAGAATGAAGTGCTATTTTTTTCCATAAATAGCTTTCAGGCAAATGATCTGCAATGAAATACATCCCGGCAATAGCTAATATAATAGCCAACGTCAGTACCCAAAGAGCTGTTACGTTTCCACCAAAAGTAAAATAAAGTCCGGTGAGCATAAACAATATGCCGACAGCCACACCAAATCCTGATACTAAAATAAATAAATCAAAAAGTATAAGAGCTAATCCCCCGAAATATAATAGAAATTCATACCAATCTACTACTCCGATATACCAATTAACCCCTAATAGCATACCACCTGCTACTACAGCGATTAATCCGCCCCCGGAGAATCCTGCTGTTTTTATTTCTGCCAATATAGAAATAAAAATAATAGCTGCCAAAACGGCTTCTACAACAGGATAACGAATCCATTCAACCACATAATTTTCATTTGAGGCAAAAGCGATAGTCGGTATACATAAAAACCCTATCCATCCCAAGAATGCCCGATATAAAAGTCGAATCATGAATACCTCCTTTCATCATATCCGGTAGGATCTATCATCTTTTTCCATTATACAATATTTTACTGAGTTCCAGAATAATAAGGAAATATATTCTATTCGCATAAGAATTATTTCATATCATTTTTTCGAACTTACAAATCCCTCTCTTTTAGTGATTACTTCCAAACCATCCATATATGGCCGTAATTTTTCAGGGATTACAATACTTCCATCAGCTTGCTGATAATTTTCCATAATCGCAGCCACCGTTCGCCCTACCGCTAAACCTGAACCATTTAACGTATGAACAAACTCCGGTTTATCCCCTTTATTTCGACGGAAGCGAATATTTGCACGACGTGCCTGAAAATCAAGACAATTAGAGCATGAAGAAATTTCTCTATATTTTTGCTGCCCCGGCATCCAAACTTCAATATCATAAGTTTTTGCTGAAGAAAATCCTATATCACCGGTGCAAAGACAAACTACATGATATGGTAAATTCAAAAGTTGGAGTATCTTTTCTGCTTCAGCGGTCAAACTTTCTAATTCAGCCCAACTGTCCTCAGGTTTACAATACTTCACCATTTCTACTTTTTGGAATTGATGCTGACGAATCAATCCTCGAGTATCTTTTCCTGCTGACCCGGCTTCTTTACGGAAACAGGGAGTTAATGCCGTTAGGTGCACAGGAAGTAAATCACCATCAATAATTTCTCCGGCAAAATAATTAGTCAGCGGCACTTCTGCCGTCGGCGTCATATACATATTTTCGCCTTCCACTTTATACATGTCATCCGCAAATTTTGGAAGTTGTCCTGTTCCTTGCATAGCATTCCCATTAATAATATAAGGCGGTATTACTTCAGTAAAATCACTTGTTTTTGTATGTACATCAAGCATGAAATTATAAACAGCTCGTTCCAAACGTGCAGCCATTCCTAAATAAAAATAAAAACGTGCTCCTGCTACTTTCCCTGCTCGTTCAGAATCTAAAATTCCTAATTCATCACCTAATTCATAATGCTCTTTTACAGGGAAATCGAACTTGCGAATTTCTCCCCATTTACGCACTTCCGGATTTTCTGTATCATCTTTTCCTATTGGCACAGAGGAATCTGCCATATTTGGCAAATGAAGCAATAAATTTGTCAAAGCTTCTTGTGTTTCATTTAATTCCTTATCGATAGTCGCAATTTGATCTCCTACAACTCTCATAGCCTCAATAGCAGAAGATGCATCTTCACCATTTTTCTTTGCTACCGCTATTTTTTTGCTTTCTGCATTTCGTTTACTTTTTAATGCTTCCGTTTCTTGTAAAAGTTCTCTCCGTTTTTGATCTAAAGAAAGGACTTCATTCAAATCAAAAGAATTGTGACGATTCTCCAAATTTTTCTTAACATCGTCAATATGATCTCGGATAAATTTCATATCTAACATACAACCACTCCTTTTCCACTCACTATAATGATAATAAAAAAAGACCTCTTCCTCATGGGACGAAGTCATCGCGGTGCCACCCAAATTGCATAAGCCAACTCAATGTAATAACGGTTACTTGCCGTCCGATTCATCACCGACCACTCCTGAGGGGACATATTTTTATTTGCTTAGGTTTGCACCAACCACCTTTTCTCTGTAAAGCAAAGCAAAAATACTATCTCAATCCTTGTGTTTACGTTTTCTATCATATACAACTTGATTTTACTTGTCAAATCCTCTTTATTTTGTTAGTAACCGCAGGAAAATAAGACGCACTTCATATATACGTCAAAATTCGATTGTTCTCAAAAAAATTATCTTTTTTCCCTCTTACGCAACTGATTAAGTTTATCTCTCACATATTCAGGTACATTTTTACCGATTTCATTTCGCTTATTAGCTAAATTATGCTGTTTGATAAACTTACTTTGTACTTCTTTATCTTCTTTCCACATACGAAATAATTCACTTACTGCCATGCGATAAGCGCCATTTCCTAAAATTTGGTTTTGTTCTGCCCCATCAGAAGTAACAACATAAATTGATCTATATTCTTTTCGTCGATAATAAGATTCTTTTTCAATATAACTATCAGCTGTCATTTTTGCCGGAGTATATACAACTTGAAATTCTTGTGAAATATTTTGCACATCGGACTTAAGATATTTTCCCTTTCCATCAAAAACTACTATTACTTCTAAATCATTATGTGCACCAAAATCTTCCATTAAATCAATTAATCTTTTTCGTTCTGCCTCTAAATCATCAGAATCAAAAATTTCCGGCAAGCAAAAAATTACATTATATCCATCAATTAAATATAAATCTTTCATATTATTTCCTTTGTCGAATAGCTTCGTAGATAAAAAGTGCTGCAGCTACGGATACATTAAGTGAGGATACCTTTCCTTTCATCGGAATAGCTGCCATAAAATCACACATTTTTTTCGTTAAAGGTTTAATTCCTTTCCCTTCTCCACCCATAACAATGACAAGAGGCCCTTTAAGATCTGTTTCGTAAATAGAATCACCATCCATATCTGCCCCTACGACCCAGAAGCCCTTTTCTTTCAGATTTACCAATGTTTGACGGATATTTCCTATTTGACAAACCGGAAAATAAGAAAAGGCCCCGGCTGCCGTTTTTATAGCAGCAGCTGTAATTTTTGCGCTTTTATGTTTTGGAATAAGTACGGCAGTTATTCCGGCACATTCAGCCGTTCGGACGATAGCTCCTAAATTTCGTACATCTTCTACCCCATCAAGAAGAACTAAAATAGGATCAGGCTCGGCATTATCTAATATATCTTCAAGAGATGCATATTCATATGACGGCAATTGAGCTACCACGCCCTGATGATTAATATTATCGCAAAGTGCGAATAATAGCTGCTCTTTTATATTTATTACAGGAATATCTCTTTTTTCTGCCTCTCTTATCAATTCATTTAATTTTTTATCCGTTTCTCCCATTTTAACAAAAAGCGCTTCTATTTGTCCTGCCATAAGAGCTTCTCGTACCGGATTCCTTCCTCCGATATACAAGGTATCATTTGTTTTACGCATTATGTGTATACCCTTTCTATGTTTATATTTATTTATCAGTCTTAAGTTCTTTGATGACTACCATTAATGCCTTTTTCATAAAAAATTGCAATCGTTCTTCTTGTCCCGAAAGATATAAATATCCTAAGAGTCCTTCAAATGCAGTAGCTTCTCGATATTCTTCAACCGTAGCACTTTTTGGTACTGTAGAATGCGCATTTCTGACCCGTTTACAAAGCTTAAATTCTCTTTCTGATAACATATCCTTCAAATCAAAGAAAATCTGACTTTGTATTTTAGCTGAAACAATTTCTGCCGCCAAATTATGTAAAATTTGCACATGACAAATACCTGTTTCTATCAGTCGACGACGAATAAAGAAAGACCAACACACATCGCCCATATATGCCAAAGTAAGTGAATCTAATGCAAATATTTCTTCTTCTGACATATTGCGACATTGCGTACTTATTTTCTCTACCATTTGTTTTTTTAAAAATAGCACTCTCTTAAATTCCACGTTTTTTCCACCTAACTCCTGTCGGTGTATCTTCGATAATAATACCGATAGCACCTAATTTATCTCGAATACTATCTGACACCTGATAAAATTTATTTTTCCGTGCTTCTTGGCGCACTGATAAAATCACATCCATCAATGCTTGATAATCTCCATCAGACGCAGTGTTATCATCATTCCATTCTTTTTCCAAAATCCCCAATACATCAGTAATTATTTTTAGAGCTTCATAAGCTTTATTTACGGCCACTGCATCTACTGTTACGCCGGTATCTATAATTGCACTATACGTATTGATAGCTCGTGCTAAATCAAACAATGCCCCTGTAGCTAAACCTGTATTAAAATCATCGTTCATTGCTTCATGAAAGCCCTTTAATGCTTCATCAGATGCCTCAGCCAATGCACGAGATTCTTCCGTCTCCATATTTCCTGATAAAATAGCCAATTCACGGATACGATGAATTACTTCCTTCAATCGTTCCATATTTTTTTCCGCCTCGTCCAAACGTTCAGTAGAATAATCAAGGGGATTCCGATAATGAACGGATAAAAGGAAATATCTGAGTGCATCACCGGAATAAGATTCTAATGCATCTTTTACTAAGAAAAAATTATTCAATGATTTACTCATTTTTTCCGAATTGATAGTAATAAATCCATTATGCAACCAGTAATTTACAAATTTAGTGCCTGTTGTTCCTTCTGTTTGCGCTATTTCGTTTTCATGATGAGGAAATATCAAGTCACTACCACCCCCATGAAAGTCAAAATTATTTCCTAAATAATGAATCGACATAGCAGAGCACTCGATATGCCAGCCGGGCCGTCCCGGTCCCCAAGGACTTTCCCATGATGGTTCACCGGGTTTAGCTCCTTTCCACAAGGCAAAATCTCCGGGATTTTTCTTTCCTTCATTCACTTCTACCCGTGCTCCTGCCAACATATCTTCTATTTTTCTTCCTGATAATGCTCCATAAGCTTTAAAAGTTGAAATATCATAATATACATCATTATCTAAAATATACGCATGCCCTTTTTCTATAAGTTTGGATATCATTTGAATAATATCTTTCATATGATCAGACACTCGTGGATATACATCAGCATGACGTACATGAAGTGCATCCATCACCTTAAAATATGCTTCAATATATCTATCAGAAATAGTTTTCCAGTCAGTTTCTTCACCTTGAGCTTTATTAATAATTTTATCATCTACATCAGTGAAATTTTGTATAAACTGCACTTTATAACCTACATGAATAAGATAGCGTCGTATAACATCCCATGTCACAGCCGGACGAGCATTTCCAATATGTGGATGATTATATGGCGTCACGCCACATACATAAATCTTCACCTCACCAGGTGTCACCGGCACAAACAATGACTTTTCTTTTGAAAGTGTATCATATACTTTAATCTTCTCCATAAACCCCTCCTATATACAAAAAACCGCCGCCTCACAGAGACGGTGGTCCGCAATCCACTCTGCAGCTATAAAGCCGATTCATTAACGCAGATTCACGAAAGAAGCTACTATTTTTTCACCACTTTAGCTCACAAACGCACTTCAATAATTACATTTCAATCGGTTTCCACTGTCCCGATCTCTCTGAAGAAATCCTAACTATCTACTCTTTTTGATCATAGCTTTTATTTCATTATGGAAAATATAAACAGCTGACCTGGTTTTTGACCCCACACTCGCCTGCTGGAATTTTAGCTACCCGGTATTTACCTCTCACAACTCACTCTCTCGATTTTCTCGGCAGGACTTACTTCTAAGCCGCACCATGCTCAGTACACCTTTGTATACCTTACGTGGATCGTTTTGCCTGCGACTGGCTTCGACTTTCAACCACAGACCTGTTCACATTTATCCTGATTATAAATATTTCTAACACTTGCGTCAATATCAAAAATTATAACAAAAACATGGAGAAATAAAATTACACATATTTCCGTCATTGTGAAATTCGTTTTACGCCTTCTTCTAAGATTGCTCCTATGCTATTACGAAAAACCAAATCACAAAAATCATCTTGCGGTGTTACATCTTTGTTAATAATCACTGATGCATCTCCACGAAAATATCGAATAAATCCGGCGGCCGGATATACCACCAAACTCGTACCACCTACTATCAACATATCTGCCCTACGAATAGCATCTACCGCTCCATCAATAACCGCCGTATTAAGTGCTTCTTCGTAAAGCACTACATCCGGCTTTAATATCCCTTTATGACAAAATGGACAATACGGAATTGGATTTGATAAGGAAATAAATTCTTCCATTCCCACGATATGACCACAAATTTGACAAATATTTCTTAAAATAGATCCGTGAAGTTCAAATACATTTCGACTTCCCGCTTTTTGATGTAGACCATCAATATTTTGAGTAACAATAGCTGAAAGTTTTCCCTGTTTTTCTAATTCTACTAATGCATAATGTGCACGATTAGGTTTTGCCTTAAGCATAATCCCTTCGCGTTCTTTATATAAGGTAAAAAATTCTACCGGATGTTCTACATAAAAATGATGAGAAAGCATTTCTTCCGGTGTCCAAGGTAAATTTGTCTTCTTGGTATACAACCCATCCGTGCCACGAAAATCAGGAATATCAGATTCCGTTGATACACCGGCTCCGCCAAAGAAAACTATTCTATTATGTGTACGAAGCATCTCACAAAAATAATCGAAATCTGTCATATCGTCACATCCTTTTATGGGGAATCCGAAGAGGAACTATCATTTATACTTTTTAAGTTCGACACGAAACAGACAATACTGTTTTTAGTCTAAATGAATTACTTGAAATTTCCTATCACCTTTTCGTTCTTTTTCTGCGCCCGGAGCATGTCCCACTGCCACCGCCAAAATCGGGAAAACTCCTTCAGGCAAATCCATTTTCTTAATATATTCAGCATCATGTCCCAAATGACGAACAAACCCAAATAAAATTACTGATCCTAGCCCTAATTCCGCCGCTTTAAGTTGAATGTGTTCTGCTATAATACCGGAATCAAATCGTTCTAAATAATCAATAGTTTCTTTAGTTGTACAAATCACAAAAAGTAATGGCGCTCCATACAATGGATCTCCGCCACCTGTTTTTTCCATATCTTCTCTTGTGATAGTATTTAATATTTCCTTATTTCTCACCACAGCTATCATATACCCGGCATCATTATGTTTGCCTACTGACGATGCCATAATAGCTTTTAATATTTCCTTTTCATCTTCTACGGAAACTGTTTCATCAGTATATCTGCGAGATGATTTCCGCATACGAAGAACTTCATCAAATTCCATAATTGTTCCCTCCTCGTAAAGTTATATCAAAAATATTGAAATAAATTCCTACTTTTTATTTAAAAAACTCATTTTTATTCAAAACCTTCTTCATCAACCGATTTATAGGAAATTAGAAGCAGATACTCTTTTTCATAATATTTCCCCCACTTTTTTCGTCATAATATCCTTTTCCCAATTATTAAATTTCATAATTTTCTCTTCATATCCAGCCAAAATGCTTACACGCTTTATAGATCCCATCATTTTCCGCATTATCTGTAACATACTTGGCTTTTTTCTTTAATTCATCTTTACCATTTCCCATGGCAATGCTCATCCACTCCGGCTTAAACATGCTCCTATCATTAAGCCCATCACCAAAAACTATGATTTGGTCATCGGAAGCATTATATTTCTGCTGAAGATATTCAATGCCTCTCTCTTTACTGGTCGATTCAATAATCATCGTATCTGTACTAAACCATACATAAGGCAATCCGTGAAGGAAAATATCATTCACTTCATCTTTTTTACAAGAAATAAATATTTTATATAAAGTATCCTCACTATGATAATCATAATTGGGATCAACTTCTGTTTCATAATAGCGATCAACAACTTTTTGCAAATAATTAATACACCGCGTTTTTCTATATTTTTTATTCATCGGTGCTACTGCCCACGGATGCTTTTTTATATCCAAATCATCCAACAAAGAAAAACAACTATTTATGGGTAAGCTTTTGTGAAAATATATCTTCCCGTTTTCTGTTACTGCATTGCCACCATCAGATACAATAGTATCTATCCCTAATTTTTCTGCTACTTCTGCAGCATCCGCTTGCATGCGACCTGTAGCAATAGCCACCAAATGTCCTTGTTCTTTCAGCTTTCGTATCGTTTCTTGTGCACTCTT
The DNA here is from genome assembly GCA_001553355.1 of Veillonellaceae bacterium DNF00626. Classification (GTDB taxonomy): domain Bacteria; phylum Bacillota; class Negativicutes; order Veillonellales; family Dialisteraceae; genus Dialister. The sequence goes on along the minus strand of KQ960828.1, from coordinate 119,172 downwards.
CGGATAATCTGCAGTAAGTGGCGTCGTCAATGTTCCATCAATATCAAAAAAGAAATATTTCCTCATATATCCTCCTATATGTATAGTACGAAATAAAGACGCATCTGACAAGCTACTTTTTATTTTTGCTATTTTTGTAATATGAAAACCGATAAGAAAGTATGTTCCCTATGTTACGTATCGTTTATTTATGATACTATGATAAGAGTAATATGACAGAAAGGTGGAGTTTGATGAATATTATTGATGAACTAACTTGGCGCGATGCCATCAACCAACAAACAGATGAAAAAGGATTATACGAATTAACCGAGAAAAAACATATTTCTCTTTACTGCGGTATTGACCCTACCGGCGATAGTATGCATATAGGTCATCTCATTCCTTTTATGATTTTAAAACGTTTCCAATTAGCCGGCCATCATCCTATTATTCTTATCGGTGGTGCCACCGGCTCTATTGGAGACCCCAGCGGACGCACATCGGAACGTGTTCTTCAATCTATGGAACAAGTAGAACACAACGCACAATGTCTCATGGCACAAATGAAAAAATTATTTGGTGACGATGGAGATTTTTCTTTTGTTAATAATTATGATTGGTTATCAAAAATAAGCCTTCTTGATTTTCTTCGTGATTATGGAAAATTATTTAACATCAATACCATGTTGGCAAAAGATGTAGTTGCCTCACGCTTAGAAACCGGTATTTCCTTTACGGAATTTTCCTATCAGATTCTCCAATCTATTGACTTTAAAATGCTTTATGACAAACATCATGTACAACTTCAAATTGGTGGCGCAGATCAATGGGGAAATATTACTAACGGCATTGACCTTATTCGAAAAACTACGGAAAATCCGGAAGCTTACGGTCTTACCATTCCTCTCATGCTAAAAGCTGATGGCACAAAATTCGGCAAAACCGCAGGAGGCGCTGTATGGCTTAATCCTAAAAAAACTTCCCCTTACGAATTTTACCAATTCTGGTTCAATCAAGATGATCGCGATGTAGTAAAATACTTAAAATATTTCACTTTCCTTTCAAAAGAAGAAATCACATCCCTTAGCGACGAAGTAACTGCTCATCCGGAACATCGTACAGCACAACGACGATTGGCAGAAGAAATTACTTCCTTCGTTCATGGAGAAGCAGGTCTTAAAGAAGCACAAAAAGTTACTGAAGCACTTTTTTCCGGTCAAATTCAAGATTTAACGGGTGATGAAATCGCCGGTACCTTTAAAAACACGAAAGGTGGTACCGTTCTCAAAGCTCCTCTAAATATTATTGATGCTTTAGTAGAAAGTGGTGTAGAAACATCTAAACGACAAGCCCGAGAAGATGTTCTTAATGGTGCGATAAGAGTCAACGGAAATCAAATAAAAGATCTTGATGCAACTATTGATGCTCACCCCAACACCAATGGACAATTCATTATCATCCGAAAAGGTAAAAAGAATTATTTTTCCATTGAAATAAAAAAATAATTCAAACAAACAGCGAATTAATAAATACCCTTTTATCCGGCAAACCGATAAAAAGGGTATTTTATTATGTGCGATAATTGTAATTCATATAAAGATTTCCTAACATCCGCAAAAAATAAAGTGCCATAGGCACTATTACAATAACAAACAAAACAAAATGGATGCCATATATAAAATATCGGATAGCATCCATACTATAAAAACTCCAAATTAATTTCACTTTATATACTTTATTGTCTTTGCTCTAGTTCTTTGATAATGAAAACTTTTTTATCGAAAAAGCTTTTAGCGGAAGATTTAATTCATTCATCATGTCTTCCACTGTAATGGTTCCGGTTTCTTTTAACGCTTGACGAACAATCCATTCACATGCATAAGCATCTTCCATTGCTTGATGATGGGTAAAATTAAAATGAAGATATGCCGCTACCGTATTTAATTTATGATTTGATAGATTTTTCCATAATTTTCTCGCTATAGCTACTGTATCGCCATAGAAAAAAGGAATTTCCGGTAAATCATAAAGTGCCAAAGCATCTGCTAAAACACTCATATCAAAACGAGCATTATGAGCAAAAACAATCTGCCCTTCTAAACGCTTATAAATATCGACAAAATAATAAGGAAAAGTTGGCTCATTTTCTACCATATCAGGATAAATTCCATTAATACGGACATTATTCAAATCAAATCTCATCGAATACGGCTTTATAAAATGATACCACTCATCAATAATCGTCTCGCCATTGCTGGTAGAAATAGCTAATGCACAAGCACTTCCTTTTCCTAAATAAGCCGTTTCAAAATCAATTGTCACATAATTCACTATAATACCTCATATGCTCGTATCAAATACAGTCACTGAACCTTCAAGCCAACCGGTTTCCACATCACAATTAAAGGCGGATTTTATCCGTCGTGCCAATTCGTTTCGTGTCGCTGCTACCACTTTACGATTATCTGACGTTCCAACAATTACTATCCATACATTTTTTGTTTCTTCAATGATTTCTGCTTCAGAATCAATACACCAAGGAACTGCAATCATTTCCGTTCCTCTCTTAACAATAGGATATTTCTCATATACAATACAAAATTCTTCCTTTTTATCTTTTGCATCATATATATCTATAGGAACATGAAATTTTAACATACCGCTACGAACCAAATCAAGCAAAGAATTTTTAGAAGGAAGTACATCGGATGCCATCAATTCATCCAGACTAACTCGGTTTAATTCATTTGCTTCTGACTTTATTCCATACTGTGCTAAAGCATCCTTATACTCACGACAAACCAAATCTAATAAATTATGTCTTGCTTCTATTCCTAATTTTTTGCCTAACAATTGATAAAAAGCTCTTTCTTTCACGGCTATATCTTTTTGCATTTTCAGAAATAAATTTACTTCCGTAGAACATCTCCGGCGAAAAGCTTCCACTTCTTTATTACAACCGTGATTATTGATTCCCTTTGCCGCAATAATACCTATGCAAATATCATTAATTTTTCTAAATATTTCATCTGCTACTGTAATTTTCATATCTATCCTCTTTTCTACTACTACATGTTTTTATTTTACCAAAAATAGAATATGCAAATAAAGAAATTCTTCATAAAATTTTCTATTACCCACATATATTAATTTTGACTCACAAAAAATACAGCCACCAATAGATGACTGCATTTTCTGAATTACCGCTAAAAATATTAACCCAAGAAACCTCTTGTTTTTTGTGCTTCAACAACTCGTTGCAAAGCCAACATATAGCATGCTAAACGATAAGTAACATGATATTTTTCTTTCATGGCCCATACGTCTTCATAGCCTTGATTCATTTTCTTTTTCAATTTTTCGTTATATTCTTCTTCAGTCCAATAATAACCGGTACGATTTTGTACCCATTCAAAATAAGAACCTACAACACCACCTACATTAGACATAACATCCGGAAGCACTTCAATTCCTTTTTCTTCGAAATAATTATCTGCTTCCTCTGTAGTAGGACCATTTGCACCTTCTAAAATTAACCGAGCTTGTACTTTTTTCATGGTATTTTCATTGATTTGATTTTCCATAGCTGCCGCAAAAATGACATCCACTTTCTGCGCAAATAATTCACTATCGGGAATCATAGTAGCCCCTTCTTCGGTATACCCTTTTAATGAACGACCATGAGAATTAGCATAAATATACATTGCTTCAATATCAAGGCCATTTGGATTTTGCCATGTGCCATTAATATCTCCAATAGTCGTAATTTTCACACCTTTTCTATGCATAAGAAGTGCCCCTACAGAACCGACATTACCAAATCCCTGTACAAGCATCGTCAATTCGTTGATTTTTAAATTATTTTTTTCACACCAGGTTTCCAATGTATAAGTAAGCCCTCTACCGGTGGCTTCATTTCTTCCCAATGAACCACCAATTGAAAGTGGTTTTCCGGTAACAATACCGGGCTGCCATGTACCGGAAAGCGCTGCATATTCATCAGCAATCCACGCCATAATTTGACCATTAGTATTTACGTCAGGTGCCGGTACATCTTGATCAACTCCGATAATTGGAAATATTCTACGCACATAAGCACGTGTAAGGCGTTGCAATTCTCTTTCAGATAATTTCCTTGGATCAACTTTTATCCCGCCTTTAGCTCCGCCATAAGGAATATTTCCTATGGCATTTTTTATGGTCATCCAAGCAGCTAATGCTTTAACTTCATTTTCATCAGATTCCGGATGGAAACGAATACCACCTTTCGCTGCGCCGCGTGCTGTATTGTGATGTACACGATAACCGGAAAATACTTGTATATCTCCATTATCCATCACAATAGGTATAGATACCGTGAGTTCTCTTTCCGGATATCTCACAAATTCATAGTCTTTTTTTTCATACCCCAATACTTCTGCTGCTTTATCCAAAATATGCAACATGTTTTCATACGGATTGTATGTAGCCATTTGATCACCTCTATAAAATAATATTTGTAAATCTATATTAAATATACCACTTAGCAACATAAATTGCACTTAAATTATTATTGCATGAGTTATTTATATTGCTTTTATTTCTTGTTATGACCAAAAGTGACATCTTTATTCAATAAAAAAACGTAGCTTTACACTACGTTTTTCATTTTTAAAATACTTATATAAGTCCGCTTACTGCAATGAAAAGAATTAACAATGGCAAAATATATTGAAAATAAGGTTTCAAACAGTGAGGAATTTTTATTCCTCTTCCGGTATTGACTTCATTAATATAATTATCAAAGCCCCATCCATATTTTGTCGTACAGAATAAAGCAAAAAGCAGCGAGCCAAACGGCAATATTAAATTACTTACAATAAAATCTTCACTATCTAAAATACCACGACCGTTAATAAGTTCTACATTTTGCCAATAATTAAAACCTAAAACGCAAGGAAGACTTCCAAAGAAAACTGCGAATAACAATATATATACGGATTTTTTTCGGCTCCAATTAAAATTGTCCATACAGGTAGCAATAAGTGATTCAAAAACTGCTGTTACCGTAGAAAAGCTGGCAAAAGTCATGAATATAAAGAAAAGTGCACCCCAGAGTTCGCCAAAAGGCATATTAATAAAAATATGTGGCAAAGTGACAAATATCAAAGAAGGTCCTTGATCGGGATCAACACCAAAAGCAAAACATGCCGGGAAAATAATAAATCCTGCCATAAGTGCTACAAATGTATCTAATACTGTAATACGAACGGCTTCTCCTCCTAACGTATTTTCCTTATTCATATAACTGGCAAATATCTCCATAGATCCTTGCCCTACAGATAAAGTAAAGAAAGCTTGATTCATTGCAGCAGCTGCCACATTAAGAATACCTGCATTCATAGCTCTGTCCCAGTCGGGCATCAAATAAAATTCTAATCCTTTTTCACCCCCGGGAATAAGGCAACTATTAACTGCTAAAATAATAATTAACCCCAAAAGGCCAAGCATCATGAATTTTGTAACTTTTTCTAATCTGCCCTGTACGCCGCCAACACAAACAAAAAATCCTACAGCGACCGTAAGAGCCATAAAGAAGGTCAATTCCCAAGGATTAGCAATCATCGAAGTAAAAGCTTGTCCCACTTTCTCTTGCGTTGCATTTTGAAAAGATCCATTGATAAATTTCCAAAAATAATCAACCATCCATCCGGAAATAGTAGTGTAATATACCATAAGGATATAGCTACCTATCAGACATACCCACCCATGCAAATGCCATTTTGTCCCCGTTGGTTCAATTTTTTCTAATCCTCGAAGTACGCTTTTGTAACTTCCTCTACCGATAGCTAATTCCATTGTCACTACCGGAATACCCAACAGAATGAGAAAGGCTAAATAAAACAAAACAAAAACAGCACCGCCGTACTCACCGGCCATATAGGGAAATTTCCACACATTCCCTATACCGATGGCACAGCCTGCGCTGACTAATATAAAACCTAATCTTGATTTAAAACTCTCTCTTGCTTCCATGCTACTCTCCTCCAAATCATTTTTTTCGTTCCTCTTTCTACTTTTCTACGCTACTACCACTTCTTTTATATAGGAACGAAGTATATTTGCTATTTTACCCTTTTTTATCCATTAAAACAACCCCTTAATGAAAATAAAAAGAATTAACAAAGGCAAAATATAGCGGAAATAGGATTTCAACCAACCGGGCATTTTAGTACCTGTTCCTTTATTAACTTCTGCTAAATAGTTGTCAAAACCCCAACCCCACTTACTTACGCAAAAGAGTAAATATATCAAAGACCCTAAAGGCAGAAGTAAGTTGCTCACGATAAAATCTTCACTATCAAGTACATCTCTTGCCCCGATAAAATGAACATCTTTGAGTATGTTATACCCTAAAACGCAAGGAATACTAAACACAAATATAAATGCTAAATTCGCTAAAACTGCTTTCTTTCTTGTCCATCCAAAATTATCCATCGAACAAGCAATAAGATTTTCAAATACTGCTGTCACGGTAGAAAAACTAGCAAAAGTCATGAAGATAAAGAAAAGTGAACCCCATAAAGCTCCTATAGGCATATTAAGAAATATCTCCGGTAAAGTGATAAAAATCAATGATGGTCCTTGATCAGGTTTTACATCATAAGCAAAGCACGCCGGAAAAATAATAAGGCCTGATAAAAATGCTACAAAAGTATCTAAAGCTGTGATACGGATAGCTTCACCGGCAAGAGTAAACTCATCAGACATGTAGCTACCAAATATTTCTAATGCTGCTACACCTAAAGATAAAGTAAAAAAAGCCTGATTCATCGCAGCAGCTGCTACATTAAAAAGTCCTGCATTCGCTGCTCTATCCCAGTCCGGAAGCAAATAAAACTTAAGTCCCTCATTACCACCGGGAAGCAACATACTGTTTATGGCTAACACGACAATAAGTACTAAAAGAGCCATCATCATTGTTTTTGTTACTCGTTCCACACCACTTTGTAACCCGAAACCGCAAACAGCAAATCCAAGAAACACCGTAATTGCCATAAATAATCCCATTTCCAAAGGGTTACCCAACATGGCTCCAAAAACAGCCGCCGTTTCTCCATGCATCACTTGAGAAAAAGTACCACTGACAAATTTCCAAAAATATGCCAACATCCAACCTGACACAGTGGTGTAATACATCATAAGCATGGCACAGCCTAATATACAAAACCAACCATGCATATGCCAGAAAGAGCCTTTTGGTTCAAGTGCTTTATAAGCTTCTACTGCACTTTTCCGACTAGCTCTACCTACTGCTAATTCCATAGTCATTACAGGAATACCCATAAGAATCAAAAAGGCTAGATAAAAGAGCACAAAAACAGCCCCACCGTATTGCCCTGCTACATAAGGAAACTTCCACACATTCCCTATACCGATAGCACAACCGGCACTGACTAAAAGAAATCCCAACCTTGATCCGAAAACAGCCCTATTTCCCATACTATCTCTCCTTTATAAAAATATAATTATTGTCATGTTACTACATGTTATAAAATCTGACAATACTTTTCATATATTTTTTCTATTAGAAAAATATGTATTACTAAAAGGCATTCTTGTAGAAATAAACTCTTTATCATTTAAATAAGCAAGTATAGACGCTTGTGCCACATGAAAAGAAATACGATATGCCATCAATAACTGACCCCGTTTTTTATACTTTCTATTTATTTCTTTATTTCCATATTTATCATCACCCAAAAGAGGATGCCCTACAAAAGCTAATTGACTCCTAATTTGATGTGTACGCCCGGTATGAAGTGTACATTCCACAAGAGATAAACCGTCACTATATCTAAGCACCTTATAATCCGTAGTTGCTTCTTTACTTCCCTTAACAAAATTCTCTGATAAAAAAACTCTATTTGCTTTAGCATCCTTAAATAAATAATGATGTAAAGTACCTTCATTTTTAGAAAAATGCCCTAATACAACTGCGTGATAAATCTTTTCCATTTCTCTATGTTTAATGATTTTATCCAATTCTTCTTTCACTTTCAGCGTTTTCCCTATAACCATCAATCCTGCCGTATGAAAATCAATACGATGGACCATATACCCATTATTTTCGCCTTTTTCACGAAGATATTCATTAACTTCGTCAAAAAGAGTATGCTGTGTTTCTCCGGTACTATCCATGCAAAGAATCCCTGCTTCTTTGTCTACCACAATCAAATTATCATCTTCATACACTACTGAAAAATGAAATCTCTTTTTCTCTAAAATATAAGACACGACGTGATCATCTACACAAAGTTCATAAGAAAGAGGTTCCCGTTTTCCATTTACTTTGAGCTTTTTTGTTCGCCAAGCTTTCATTACCAAACTTTTGGGCCATCGCACTTCGTGTGTCATAAAATAATCAAGACGCTTGCCTGCATGACATTTTCCTATAACAAATTCCTTCATTATGGACTCCTATTTCTAAAATTTCTCCTATCATATCATAGAACTAAAAGAAATAAAAAGAACAGAGTTCACTCTATTCTCTTCTGCTCTTTTAAATAATGAATTCTTATTGTCTTACAAATCACTTATTTCATCGGAGAGATACGAACAAAACCGCCTCCCCAAAAAGTCTTTTCCAGCCATTTTTCTAATGAAAAATACCATTCTGCGCCCTCATCCCAAAGTGTTATTATTGTCTGCCCCTGCTTTTCTTCCATTGCCACGATAGGCATCCAATGCCAATTATAAGGAATACACTCTCCACCACGATGAAGATTTAAAAATGCTATCGGAAAGTCCTGAAGAAGTCCTTCTTTAATAAAACATTTCACATCGCAAAATGATGGCCGAGAAAAACGACATATCGGGACAGATAATTTTTCGGCTTTCATTCGCCGATGATAATCACTAAAATATCTATTCAATCCTTCTTCCATCCATTTTGTCTTATATAAACCACCTATACGTGGCATAATATAGTGCCAAATTTGATCCATCAAATTTACCGCATCTTTACATGTAGAAATATTACATCCTTTAAGTTTCATTTCTTCATAAGCAATTATCATAGCTCCCACAGTAGGTCCGCAACCTGCCCGACGCTGATGCTTAGTATGATACCACTCTTGCGAATACCCCAAAAATGGCTTTTCTTCCTTCGTCACTGTAAGCCATTCCGGATGAGATATTCCAATCATATTTCCTTCACCCCCAAGAGTGCACGTACTACATATCCTGCCATCATCATACCTGATACCGGCGGCACAAAAGAAATAGATCCCGGTGTACTTCCTTCTCCTTGTATTTTTTTTGCTTCCTCTGTCGAATACACCACCTTCAAATGTCGCACGCCTCGTGCTTTCAATGCTTTTCTCATTTTTCTTGCCAAATGGCATACTGATGTCTGATAAATGTCAGCAATATGAAGTTTCTCCGGATGTAATCTATTCCCCGTTCCCATGGAAGAAATTAAAGGAATCCCCAACAATTCGCAATGACAAGCCAACGCAATTTTAGCCGGCACATCATCAATAGCATCAATAATATAATCTGCATTAAGCCCCTTTAAAAGCTCTATATCTTCCGGGCGAAAAAATATCGGAAATGCCTTTATGTCCACATCTTTATTTACTCGCTTTGCCCGCGCCATCATAACATCAACCTTCAATTGTCCCACTGTTGTTTGGTCTGCTACCAATTGACGATTAATATTTGAAAAATCTACCACATCTTTATCTATAAAAATTAAATGCCCTATACCGGCACGAACAAGTGCTTCTGCCGCATAGGAACCCACTCCACCTAATCCAAAAACTGCCACCGTTTTTACTGCTAATTGATTTACGCCGTCTTCCCCAATAATACGTGCCGTACGTTGAAATACAGGATTCATAAAAACACCCCACATAAGAAATATTTTATAATTTCAAAACTTTAGCAAAGCATCATTACTGCCATATGCCTTCCGGTTTTACCTTTTTCTTTCCGGTAGGAATAAAATAAATCCGTCCGACTATAAGTTGAAATATGACAATCTTCTATATTTAAAGATTTTATTCCACTCCGTTCTAAAAGAAATCTATTGGCTTTAGGTAAATGAAAGAAATATTTTCCCATCTTATTTTTCTTAACCAATTCATGCATTTCCTCTGTCGTAAAGAGATTTGCAAATGCATCTAACACATCTCTACCTACTTCAAAATCATCGAAACCGATAGTAGGCCCAATCCCCACTCGAATATCCTCTACTCGACTGCCAAAGTGCTTCTTAAAAGATTCCACCATAACAGATGCTATATTTCTTACAGTTCCACGCCAACCTCCATGTGCTATCCCCACGGCTTTAACCACAGGATCATAAAATAATAATGGCGTACAATCCGCAAAAAACATAACAAGCGGTACATCAGATACATTCGTACAAAGTCCATCACAATTAGGAATAGCCGTATCTCCCGTCATAGCACCCTTACCACAATCTTCTTTTGTTACACAGACTACACGAGAACCATGAACTTGTTCACATGCCACCACCGACTCTAACGGAATATCAAATAATGAAAGAAATCTACGCCGATTTTCTTGTACACAACAATCTGACTCCCCGGGTAAATATTTCATATTAAGCGAAGAAAAGCTATTTTCACTCACTCCTCCTGTACGACAAGATACGACTCCTATCATTGGTTGCCGGCAAAATATATCAAAATCAACAAATGCCATTTGTTCTTTTTTTATTATATTCATTTTTTAAGTCCTTCCATGAAATATTTCATATCATCCGGGATAGGTGCTGTAAAAGAAAAGTCCTTTCCGCTAACCGGATGAATAAAACTCGCCGATTCAGCGTGAAGTGCTTGCCTTTTTATTATCTTGTCATTTCCGCCATACAATGTATCTCCCAAAAGAGGATGACCTAAATACGCCATGTGTACACGAATTTGATGTGTTCTTCCCGTCAAAAGATGCAGTCGTACCACTGTATAATTATTCCCGTATCCAATTACACTAAATTCTGTTTCTGCCGATTTCCCATCAGCCCTAACCACATGCTCTACTATACTACCATCCTTACGTCCGATAGGTTCATTAATACATCCCTGTGTCACATCTAAATGCCCGGATACAACAGCTATGTATTCCCTAAAAATCAAATCATGACGCTTGGCTAATGCATACTTTACCCATGCCGCTTTAGCTATCAGCACGATACCGGTTGTATTTCTATCTAAACGATACACAGGATGAATTCCACCATGAATATGATTTTTTTCATAATATCCTGCCAAAGCATTTACTAAAGTATCATACACCCCAATTTGTGTCGGATGAATTAACATATGATCATACTTATTCACGGCCAATAAATAATCATCCTCATAAATGATAGACAAAGGAATATCCGCCGGTACAATATCCAAAGATTCTTCCCATTCACAAATCACTTGACTCCCAATCGGTAAAATTTCATTAGCATTATGTATTGCTTCTCCATTCAACATAACAACCCCCTGCCATTTAATTCGTTTCCACATTTTAGCAGATAAGCCCCGACTGCGAATAAAATTTTTTAACTTATGTCCCACCCATTCGCGTGGCACTTCAAACACAAGACGCATATAATACCTTCCTTTTATTTCTATCATAACACGCTTACAAAAAAGGAAAAAGGAAGAGTCTCAAAAATCCCTCTACCACGAGAAATATTGAACTCTCTTAAAATGCCACCTAATTTTTTATTATCGTTTTCTTGACAAGAAGAATTTGTCTTTGTATCGTTATCACAAGGAGGCATCATGAAAAAAGAAAAGAAAACTAATGTCATGCGTATTTTAGACAAGGCAAACATATCGTATACCGCAAAATCTTATGATTACGATGAAAATCATTTATCCGGAATTCACGCTGCAATTGAATTAGGATATGATACCGATAGCGTATTCAAAACCATTGTGACTCAAGGGGATAAAACCGGCCCCATAGTCTTTTGCCTACCATCTGAACGGGAATTAGACTTAAAAGCTGCTGCACGAATAAGTGGAAATAAACGAATAGATATGATTCACGTCAAAGACTTACTTCCACTTACCGGCTATCTTCGCGGAGGATGTTCCCCCATAGGAATGAAAAAAGAATTTCCCACCTATATTGACATTCACTGCCAAGATCATGAAGAAATAAGTATTAGCGCCGGACTGCGAGGAAAACAAGTCCTCCTTGCTCCCAAAGATTTAATTACACTTATAAATGCTCATGTGGCTGATTTTACAAAAAAGCAATAACAAATAAAGCAAAATAAAAACTGCTCTCATCATGAAAGCAGTTTTTATTTTGGTGCCGAGGACCGGAATCGAACCGGTACGAATCTCACGATTCGAGGGATTTTAAGTCCCTTGCGTCTGCCAGTTCCGCCACCCCGGCATGAGAAAAGTAACTGAAAATTGTGGAGGCGGCATCCAGATTCGAACTGGAGATAAAGGTTTTGCAGACCTCTGCCTTACCACTTGGCTATGCCGCCGCTTGGAGCGGAAAACGGGACTCGAACCCGCGACCCCAACCTTGGCAAGGTTGTGCTCTACCACTGAGCTACTTCCGCAATGGCGACCCGGATCAGATTTGAACTGACGATCTCCGCCGTGACAGGGCGGCATGTTAGACCACTACACCACCGGGCCGCAAGTTACTTTATAAGTATATCTACCACTTCCCCCTTTGTCAAGGTTTTTCTCTATAAATATAATATTTTCAGCCTTCACCGGTGAAAATATTATTGAAATATCATCCACTTTTTTGTTTATAACCACATCCTACAATACTTTTTTAATTGAAATGCACTACTAAAAAATACCCACTTTATCAAATCTTCAATAAAGTGGGTATTTTTATTTTGAAAATCTCTTTTCTACTAACCTATTATGTTTTCTGCATACACTCTATATGCGTCTTCTAAACTCTCTACTTTTCTTGCCATTTCTATTTGTAAATCAGAAGCTCTATCATAATCCCCATTCTCTAACGCTTCCTTCAATTGAGTACAAATACTTTTTTCTCTTTGAGTATCTTTTCCCAATTCTATTCGTTTTTTATTAACTTTTTCCCAGCGTTCATCATCAATAGTATTTTCATGCGTCAATTTTTTATATTGCTTAATAGCTGCTTTTGTAGCAGGAATCAAACGATCCATAAGTTCATTTTCCCAACGATACAAGATGCTTGCCACAAAAGAGTTTACTATATCATCAGTAATTGCGCCACTTTGTGTGAGTGTTTTTATTTTTTCCGATTCTGATTGCATAATTTTTACATTTTCCCATACAGTAGCCGGCGGTTTCCCAAAAAGAGCATCGCGTTCTTCTTGTGTAAAATCTTCAAATACATTCTGTTCACAACGATATTCTCTTTCCTTTTCTAAATATTCACTTTCTTCCCCTGCTTTTTTAGATAATTCTTTTAGAAGCTCTTCTGCTGTTTTATCGCCTTCTACTGCATATCTAATTCCATCTAATGCAGTTAAGTAAAGACAAGATACAGCTAAATAAGTATTAGTAAAAGGATTTGGAGCACGCAACTCGAATCGTGTAGCTTTTGGACTTCCTAAATCACGAACAAGTCCAATGAGTATACTGCGGTTACGAGAAGGTAATTCCGGTTTATGACCCAGCGATGTAACAATGCATACCGGTGCTTCAAATCCCGGCTTTAATCGATTGAATGCATCTGTGGTAGAAGTGATAAAAGGATTTATGACTTCATAGTTTTTCAGTATACCCATAATAAATCCATAACCAACAACAGAAAGATAATCCGCTTCCAAATTTTCCGGCGCTAATAAATTAATTAATTTTCCATTTTTTAACCTAGCAGCAAACCCTACGTGAGTATGTTCACCACTACCGGCAACACCTAAAATAGGCTTAGCTTTAAATGAAACGTCTAAGCCATTACGACGAAATACTTCGCGAACAATAATACGGGCTTCCAATTCATTATCGGCTGCTTGCAAGGGATTCGTTGAAAAAAGCCAATCTAATTCCAATTGTTCACATACATCAAAAATATGACCGGTATCATCCAATTTCGGTTTGATACCCCCCACTTCTTTATGTCCCATTTCTACATGCATACCACGAGCATCCAATTCTTCAATAACTTGTTCCATAGCTGTACGCACATTACCACGCATGCGCTGCCAATATTGTTCTTTCAGCCTTTGTGATGTAGATAAATGACGAACAGTTTCTTTCTCACTCGGAGTTTTTACCCAAAACTCTAATTCTGTTCCGGTAGTGAAAACAATATCTTGTATATCATTAAATGGTACATATTCCATCCCTTTTATTTTCTTCCCCACTAATAATTTCATAAGTTCATCGGCTACGTACTCACAAGATTTTTTTAAAATGGAACGCGAATCAATAAAATCTCCATTATGAATAAGGAAACTGGGTATGCGCAATGTACCAACGGGAAGTCCTGTTGCTTCATCTATATTTTCATCGTTATAGTCAATATACCAATTTACGGTACTATCTGCGACATAATCAACTCTGGCATCGTTTAGTGTAGCAATATTCATAAATACCACAGAGGATCCATCCGTTTGCACAGCTTTCCCGGCAAAAAAATCATCGTATTCTTCTTTAAAAACTTCAATAGGAATACGCTCATCTGTGTCATTTCCCGCTAAATCAATACCTATAAGTGACACGAATCGAATTTCCGGGTGTTGTGCTAAAAGAGACAGCACGCCTTCTTTTCCATATCGTCCTGCAGGAATACAATATAATAGTTCTTTTTTCATGATGTCCTCCTCCATATAAAACATATTCATTTCATTAAATTTGCTTGCAAAGAAAATGACCCATCCCTTTCGGAATGAGTCATCATTGACGCAATATTTACTTGTTCATAACAATACACTAAGTACATTGCATTGTCAAGGCAATTAAGAAAGTAATTCTCTTACAATTTGATTAATTACTTTTCCATCGGCTTGCCCTTTTAACTTTGCCATTACGGCTTTCATTGCAGAGCCCATATTTTTCTGCTCCGCTCCCAACGACTGAATTACATCTTTTACCACAGCACGAATATCATCTTCGCTCATTTCCGGTGGTAAATACTTTTCTAACACTGACATTTCAGCCTTGGTTTCCGCAACCAGGTCATCTCTGCCGGAATTTTCTATTTCTGCTAACGTTTCTTTTCGTTGCTTCATTTCTTTCCGGAGAATGGCAAGAACCTGATCATCATCAAAGTCTGCGTGTCCGCTGTCAATTTCAGCCTGTTTGATATGGGCTCTTGCCATGCGAATCACGTTTAGAGCCAGTTTCCCGTCATCTTTTGCTTTCATGGCTTCTTTCATATCCGCCATAAGCTGTTCTTTAATTGACAAAACCATCACCTTCTACTTAAACTTACGCTTTCTTGCAGCTTCAGATTTCAGTTTGCGTCTAACGCTGGGCTTTTCATAATGTTCACGTTTTCTTACTTCAGAAAGAACCCCGGCTTTTTGGCAGGAACGTTTAAATCTGCGAAGGGCGCTATCTAAAGATTCACCCTTTTGAACTTTAATTTCAGACATCTATATCCCTCCCTCCCAATAAGACTGATGGGGTGCTATTGCACACAATTAAATTATAATTTATTGTCCACTACCTGTCAATGAATAGTTGTGAAATTCTCTCTACTTTTATGCTTTCTTTATTACTATTTTTTATAAACGCACATGAAGCAGTTTCTAAATCAGTTGATTCCCGTATTATAACTGAACTACTACTGTTCCCAAAACATGATCAACAGGTACCGGACCAATGAAACGACTATCCGAACTATGATTTCTATTATCGCCCATAACAAATACAGTACCTTCGGGTACGGTATAAGAACCGGGGATAGAAAATTCCATTTCCCCATTTACATAAGGTTCTTCCAATTTAATTCCATTTCTATATACAGCATGATCATGAAATTCCAAAGTATCTCCGGCTTTACCTATAACACGCTTTACCCAAATAGTATGATCCGGATTACCTTTTTTAAATAAAGAAATATAATTCATTGCCGGCTCGATAAAATCATCCAACCACGATCTTTCACGGCGTGTCCGACTATCAATAATTACTATCTCCCCATAATCCGGTGTTTGTCTTAGTACATGCCCTATTTTTGATACAACTAAATATTGTCCATTATTTAATGTGGGATACATAGACAATCCGGACACTTTAGTCGGAACAAATAAAAATATATGAATTAGCATCGCTAAAAACAAAGCAACAACAATAGAATATATCCAATCAAAAAATTCTTGCATCATAATCTCCTTTGATCTTAATGTTTTTATTTTACTTGAAATTCAATAAAATTTCTACTTAAAATAAACCGACAGCTTTCGGATATCCCGATCAACTGTCGGTCTTTTCATAGACGAAATTAAAACATTCTTACATTAGGACGTTTCTCTCCAAAACGATGAATGGTATCAATAAATCTAACTGTACCTGTTTTATATCGTAAAACCAATGTACTGGTTCTGGCTCCACCACCGAAGAAACGTACTCCACGAAGCAATGAACAATCTGTAATAGCTGTTTCTGCAAATATGCAATCATCCCCTGATACCAAATCATCTAAGGTGAGTACTTTATTTACATCTTCTATGCCCATAGCATGCAATCTTCTAATTTCTTCTTCAGTATGAGGTAATAAACGTGCTTGCATATCTCCGCCTAGACATTTTAATCCCACGGCTGCCAACACACCTTCCGGCGCACCACCGGACCCAATCACCATATGAATACCGCTTCCTTGAATTGCAGCATCAACAGACGGTACTACATCTCCATCAGTAATTAATCTGATTTGTGCACCTGCTGCTCGTGCTTCACGTATTATATCTTGATGTCTTTCTCTATCCAATGTAACCATAACCACATCTGAAACATCACGATCTAATGCTTTTGCCACGTTTTTCAAATTCTCTGTCACTGATGCATCAATATCAATACACCCTTTAGCTCGAGGTCCTACACAAATTTTTTGCATATACATATCCGGTGCATGAAGCAAACATCCCTTTGGCGCAATGGCAATTACGGCAATAGCACCATTTTGTCCTTTTGCTACCAAGTTTGTTCCTTCCACAGGATCCACAGCAATATCTACTTCTTCTCCACCTTTTCCTACTTTTTCTCCAATATACAGCATAGGTGCTTCATCAATTTCACCTTCTCCAATAACCACTGTACCTGATACAGATGTACGTCGAAATTGTGCATGCATACCATCTACTGCTGCTTGATCTGCTCCTTCTTTATCTCCTAAACCTACCAAATGCGCACTGCGAAGTGCTGCTTGTTCAGTAATACGTACTACTTCTAATGATAATTGTCTATCCATTATATGCCTCCATCGTTTACTTGATGTTGTTCGTACTTATTATAACACTTTTAACCATCAACGTAAGTATAAATTAAGAATTCTATTTATTTCAATCATCATCTTCATTCCATTTATCTTTCTTTTTTTGAGCTTCATAAAGACTAAAATATTTCCCTCGTCTTTCCATTAATTCATCATGTGTGCCTTCTTCAATAACTTCACCTTTATCCAACACCATAATTCGATCGGCATTTCGCACAGTTGATAAACGATGGGCAATAATAAGTGTTGTCCTGTCTTTAGCTAATAAATCTAAAGTATCTTGAATTGTTTTTTCCGTTTCAGTATCTAAAGAAGAAGTGGCTTCATCTAAAATAACCACCGGTGGATTTTTCAAAAATACACGTGCCATAGCAATACGTTGCTTTTGCCCTCCGGATAAATTTATTCCTCTTTCTCCCACTTTCGTGTCGTAACCTTCCGGAAGTTCCATAATGAAGTCATGAGCTGCCGCCATTTGTGCCGCTCTTTTAATTTCCTCCAAAGAAGCTTGAGGGTCTCCATAACCGATATTTTCCCTAATTGTATTGCCAAAAAGAAATACATCTTGCTGAACAATACCTATATTTTTACGTAAATCACGTTGACGATATTCTTTAATATTCACACCGTCCAAGAAAAGAGCCCCTTTTGTAACATCATAAAAGCGAAGTAACAAATTAACTAATGTACTTTTCCCTGCTCCTGTCTCGCCTACAAATGCCACTGTTTGACCGGCAGGAATATGAAAATTCAGATGTTTCAGAATATATCGGTCATCCGCATAAGCAAAAGACATATCTTTGAATGCAATATCTCCATGAAGATTTTTTATTTCTTTTGGATGCTTTACATCAGTAATTAAAGGTTTTGTATGCATAATTTCCTCAAATCGTGCAAATCCTGCTAATCCACGTTGATATACTTCTGTCAAAATTGTCAA
Organism: Veillonellaceae bacterium DNF00626; assembly: GCA_001553355.1. Classification (GTDB taxonomy): domain Bacteria; phylum Bacillota; class Negativicutes; order Veillonellales; family Dialisteraceae; genus Dialister. Next base: position 100,835 of record KQ960828.1, on the reverse strand, counting down.
TCGGAATACAGGTTTCATGAAAATATTTACGTATAGTAGAAATGCCACAAAATCGGATAATGCCAACATATCAACTGCAATCATATATCCGCCGGCTAAAAGAACTACAACGTTAATAAAATTAGTAAAAAAATTGATGCTTCCGGAAAAATAGGCAACTAATTTGTAAGATTGAAATTTTTTATTACGTAATTCTTCGCTTTTTTTGACAAATTTTTTATGTTCAAAATCCTCCATTGCAAATGCTTTTACTAATCGAATGCCTGATAAACTTTCTTCTGTCACTGCACTCAATTCCCCGGCTTTCACTCGATTCGCGCGAAAAGCATATTTCATTTTCGTATTAAATTTCACTGTATGAAGAGATTTCGCAACCAAAAGCGCTCCAATTAAAATCGCTAATTTCCAATTCATAATAAACATAGCGACAATAGTCCCGGACATGATAATACCGCAAAGCAATACATCATTTGGTCCGCGAAATGCCAACTCACTTATTTCAGAAATATCCCCGGTAATACGTGAGAGTAAATGTCCGGTTTTTTCATTATCAAAATAACGAAAAGATTGCTTTTCTATATGACTAAATAAATCACTTCTCATGTCATTTTCTATGGATGCACTCATAACATGCCCATAGTATTGAACAGCATAAGAAATAGCAAAACTTATCATATACAAAACCAAAAGAAGAATAGCACCTTTCCATAATGCGACCATATCTTTATCCGGCAATACGTGATTCATCAAGTCACGAACAACCACAGGAAATATGAGATCCAAAATAGCCATGATAAAAGTACCTAAAATAACCCCAATAAGATATGACATATATGGTTTATAGTAGTACATAAATTGTTTAATCATCTTATTCTCCTGTCTATTCAATTTCGAGTCTAAAACTGCCTTCAATATCCATAATTTCATGTAAAAAGTTCAACGAATAATATTAACTTTAATTTTACCACGTTATCACGAGAGAATAAATATTTCGGCAAATGACGATTTTAATCCACATAAATTTTTATTTGTTCATATTAAAATCGTCATATTTATTATTTTCATGAAACCACTGTGCTTTTCCATATGCGAAGAATCTCCTCTTCTGTAAGTTTATCCATATGAAAATAAGATGCCCCCATTTTTTTCGCTATATCTTTAGCCAATCCCAATTTAATAAAACCGGATTCCGTATCAATCACCGCCGTAGGCAATTTTCTCCGTCCAATTCTTCCCGCTTCTTGTAAGGCTTCTTCAACAGGATTTCCATTCTTTTCTACTGCACTTGTTGCACGTCCATCAGTGATAAGTATGACCACCGGTTCTTGCGTATTATCCTGCCGATAAAGCATATCTAACACATCTTCTGCTTTCATCAGCCCTTTGGCTAAAGGCGTTTTTCCGCCCACCGGCAATTTCTCAAGTTTTTGTTTTGCAAAGTCCACACTTCGTGTTACAGGAAGTAATACCTCCGCTTCATTTTTTCTAAAAGCAATAAGCCCCACTCGATCACGCTTCTGATAAGCCTCCATAAGAATTTTATAGATAACGCCTTTCACGGTTTTCATTCTTTCTGCGACTCCCATAGATCCACTTGAATCTACCACTAAGAGCAGAATATTTCCAATACGCTTTTCTCTCACTTTGCTACGTATATCTTCTTTTTCAATCATCACAGTACAATTTCCATGTTTCCGCAATTTCTGATATGGGGCGGCAGCTCGCAATGTAGCATCAAAAGCAATATCCGATGTTTTTTCTTTGGGAATTTGCACGCGAACATATCTTCCTGTTTTAAGAGATGTACGTGTCAAACTTCGTTTCCCTGTACCCCGTTTTACTCTATGATTTTCACCGGGATCAATCCATATAGGCGGAATTTTTACATGCCAATCAGGCATCTCCACTTTATCTTTCGAAGTAGATGTGCCATTTGATTCTTCTCTATTCTCTAAGTCTGAATTGGTATCAGCATCATTACCTGATGTATTATCTTTTTTATCTTGATTATTTTGATTGTCCGCAAAAGATTGCTGAGAATTTTCTTCTTGATCTTTTCCTGAATCTCCTGAATTTTCATTCATATCTTTAGGTGCTTTATCATCAGAATGGTTTTGATTATTATCCACAGACTCATTCTCTTGATAATCAGAAGAATTATTAGGTTCATTATTTTTTCTCATACGGTGCGGTAAAACAAATTCTGCCGCTTTTTCTATATCTTCAGGCAGTACATAAGATCGACCATTCCATGCAGCGACAGCTTTGGCTGTTTCAATTAAATAAATATCTGCCCGATGTCCGGATACATGAGCTTTCAAGGCATATACCGCTGCTAATTGAATCATCGCAGAGGAAACTTCCATACCGGATAATATTTCTTTGGCATGACAAATTTTATTTTTCAATTCAACGGTTTCTTTTTCATACTTTTTGGCAAAAGCAATTCCATCTTTTTCAAACGCAAGTGATCGTTTAATAATTTCTGTACGCCCAACTTCATCATAATCATCTTCAACTTCTACAAACAACCCAAAATGATCCAACACCGTATTAGAAAGTGTTCCTTCTTCCGGATTCATGACTGCCATAAGAGAGAAATCCACATAACTTTGGATTGAAATACCGTCTCTTTCCAAAAAATATAAATGCTGATCTTTTATTTCCAATAAAGTCGCCAATAAATCTTCACGAAAAAGATTCACATCATCGATATACATGATTCCACCATGTACATTATGAATTAAACCGGGCAATAACTCTCGTTTACCATTACTAAGAGCTTTCTCCATATCAATGGTCCCAAAAAGTCGATCTTCTGTGACACTAATAGGTACATCTGCCCATGGTCCATCTACTAATTCACGTGCAGCACGCATAACCGTAGACTTCCCGGTCCCTTTACGACCTGATATCAAGATACCACCGGAACAAGGATTGATAAGTGCTAAAAGAATAGCTTCTTTTACCTTCTCCATTCCATAAAGAGCCACAAAGGGAAAATAATTATTCTTCATCATCAATAACCTTATCCACTACTGACCAATCAACTACTTGCTCTTCAAATGGTCGGCGTCTCATACGATGAGGAAGGACTAATCGTGAAGCTTTCCGTACGTCTTCTTTTGTTGTTTTACTATGTCCTTCTACTGCAGCTATGGTCTCTGCCGTTTTTATTAAAGTAATATCCGAACGATGTCCGTCTACCCCAAGAGAAATAGCTATTTTAGCTGCTAAAAGTAATATCTCATCCGATGTAGTAACCTTAGGTAATAATGTCATGGCTTCTTCGATATGCTTCGTTTCCTTTTCTTGTTCTGTTTTCCATGATAGAAGAAATTTTTCAGGATCACTTTCATAAGCTAATCGCCGTTTAATGATTTCTGCTCGTTTCTCCGGATTTTGTTCTCCCACCACTTTTACTGATAACGCAAATCGATCTAAAAGTTGCGGACGAATGTCTCCCTCTTCGGGATTCATTGTCCCCACTAAAGAAAAATGAGCCGGATGCGAATAGGAAATGCCTTCTCTTTCTACGGTATTGACGCCCATAGCTGCTGAATCAAGTAATACATCAACTACATGGTCATCAAGCAAATTAATTTCGTCTACATAAAGAATGTTTCTATTGGCATCTGCCAATATGCCCGGCTCAAAAGATCGTTTCCCTTCATGGATCGCCACTTCAATATCTAATGTGCCCACAACTCTATCTTCTGTGGCACTCACAGGAAGTTCCACCACTTTCATAGGCAATAACTCTACCGGCGGTTCTTTCCCATCATATAATTTATGACTTTCATCACTCCATATAGCAGGATCATCCGGATCATCATGATAACGACTACCGACAATACATCTACGAAGGGGCATTAAATCAGTAATAGCACGAACAGCCGTAGACTTGGCGGTTCCCTTTTCGCCTTGAATTAATACACCACCTAACTTTGGATTCACTACATTTAAAATGAGTGCTAATTTCATATCATCTTGACCAATAATTGCTGTAAATGGAAATGTTTCTTGTCTTTTCATAATGCCTCCCCATGTCTCCTCAAATATCTCTGAATAAAAAATTTTTTCATAGCACATTCAGCCTCTGAAATATGTATTTCGCCATTCTTATCTAGCCATCTTGAAAAACAACCACCGCCGCATAAAAAGAAATATTCACACTCTCGGCAAGGTTTCATTGCTTTTTCAATAAAATACGCCACTGCTCTTACTTTTTTTACATCTCGACCATCCGCTACCGTACCAATACAATATTTTTCTTGCCCCATTAAAGATGAGCAAGCATAAATTCCACCTTTCACATCAACAAAAGCGGCCTCTCCATTCATAGCAAAGCAATGCGGAAAATCATATTTCCCTGTCCGCTTAAGCATTGCCACCTTGTCCTCTTGTGTAAAATGCACTTCCCGCCCTGTTAATTTCGTAAACTCATCTACTTTTCGTGCAGTTTTCTCTAATGCTTCGGTCATTTGTTGTCCCGTCGGTGCTTGCAATCTCATACCACGACCTTGTTCACGAAGTATGTCAAAACCAATTTGATGAACATTACCATAAAAATATGCCATATCAACAATACCGTCAAGTTCCTTCACCATATCATCAGTTACGACACAAGTCACTCCTGTTTCAATTCCATTTTTCACAAGATTTTGAAAGGCATATCCCACCACCGATGATGACGGTCTACCATCCTTTAATTGCCGTGTACGATTCATCACTTTTGGTCTACCATCGCAAGAAATACCAATTCCCACACGATGATCATAAAGCCATTTACCTATTTCCTTAGTTAATAACGATCCATTGGTTTGAATTTGCATTTGTGCGTTCCAATTATTTTGCTCTACCAAATGAACAACCTTGCGAATTAACGGAAACTGTAATAATGGCTCACCGCCGGAAAACTGTAATAAAAACCGTTTCCCTGATAAACCTGCCATCGTTACAGCAGACAACGCTGTTTTTTCATCCATATCAATTTGTTCTTGCTCCGAAGCATAACAATATTGACAAGTAAAATTACAACGACCTGTAAGTGTCAGTACCAACATCCGAATAGGTGGTAACGATTTATCATCCATCATCATCACCGGTTTCTTCTAAATCACCTTCTACTGATAAATATAATGCTTGAAGTTTTTTTACCATTTCTTCCGAAGTATTCCACATTCCGCGTTTTTGTGCTTCTAATAAAGTTTCTGCCATATTTTGCAATGCCCAAGGATTTACTTGTCGCATCCAATTTTGTACATCTTTATCAAATACATATTTCTCTGCATATTTATCATACATCCAATCATCCATCACATCCGATGTAGCATCCCATTGATAACTAACTGATAGCATTTTGGCTAAATCTGAAGCTCCTTTATATCCATGTTTCATCAATCCTTCGATATATTTAGGATTAATAGATTCTGTTCTAAAAATACGCTTTACTTCTGCTTGTAACGATGTAGTCCGTGGTTTCGATTGATCGGTAGTATCCCCTACGTAGGAACGAGGCGCTTTTCCGCTAATGCTTTTCACCGCAACAATCATTCCGCCATGATAAGCATTATAATCATCAGAACTAAGTACATTCGTTTCGTGATTATTTTCATTCTTAATGGTTACATCAGTGACGGATAAACGTTTCCTAAAAAGTTCCGGTGAATACATTCCATGAGCATCTCCGCCATAAGCATGACCGCCCCATCGTACATAAACATCCGCTAAATCATCAATCGTTTGCCAATTCTTTGCATCAAGAACTTTGGAAACACCGGCGCCATACGTTCCCGGTGCATCACCAAAAATACGATATGCCGCTCGTCTCCATGCCTCTTCTTTCGATACGCCGGATGCCATCATTTCCTGACTATCATCTATTACATGCTTTTTAACATAATTTAATTCCTTAGGTTCATCTAAATCAGCCACCATAAGCACGGCTTTATCAACAAGCTTTACTACTTGCGGCATTGTATCTCGGAAGAGTCCGCTAATACGTCCCATCACATCAATACGTGGCCGCTTCAACTCTTCCAAGGGGATAACTTCCAATCTTTTGACATATAAATTTCCTTTTTCCCATATAGGCTTCACTCCTAAAAGATATAAATATTCCGCAATGCATTGTCCTCGGCTTCGCATATTAGAACCGGCCCAGAAAACAATCCCCACATTTTCCGGATATTTTCCTTCAGCCGCTACATATTCTTCAATCATTTGATTTCCTAATTTTTGTCCCAAACTCCACGCTGCTTTTGTAGGCAAAATACGTGGATCGATACCAAAGAAATTTCTTCCTGAAGGAAGTAATGAAACACCACCGGTATGGGGTGAACCTGATGGCCCGGGTAATACATACTTACCTGCAAGCCCATCCATTAAGTGATCTAATTCTTCATGCGTCTTAGATAATAAGGGAATAAGAGTATCACATATATAGGAAATCATCATATGCACATGTTCTTTCCACTCTTCATCACCGATTGAAATATAAGGCAACGCAAGAGCTTCTTTTTGTATTTCTTTCATAAATCCATGGGCCACTAAAAACGATACCATCACTTTAATTTCTTCTTTTATTTTTTCAAAAAGTCGACTATAAGTTATCTGAAGAGGCTCATAAAATTCACTGGGGGACTCAATGAGTGCATCATATTCCACTTGATATTTCTCTGCCCACAATGCATAAATAGACGGTATATCTCCATTAGGGAGTCGTAACAACTGAATAATATCTTCAATCAAAATTTCTCCTTCAGGTTCTTTCCCCAATATATGCAGCCCGATATGTACTTCGCTATTTTTTAATTCTTCCACATACTCATGTAACTCTTCGGCATAATGAGAAAAATCCTCTCCATCATGCAATGGAACCTCTCCATCTAAATTGGCTTTTACTGCTAACTCACGAATAAGCGGTTCTAAAGCCGTCACATTTCCCGGTTCTGTTTGCCTAAAATGTGCATATTCTTCTAATGTTTTATCTAATTCAGTAAGTTCATCATAAGTACCGGCTTCCGCTAATGGTGCCGGCAAATGGTCAATCAAACAAGCGGCCCCACGTCGTTTCGCTTGAATACCTTCTCCGGTAATCGTCATATGATAGATATAAAGATCCGGCAAATCTCCCAATGCCAAATCCGGATAACTGGCTCTATCCAAACCTGCCCCTTTACCCGGAAGCCATTCCAAATTTCCATGTGTACCTACATGAATAACTGCATCTGCCTTCCATACATCACGGATCCACTCATAAAAAGCAATATATTGATGCGTAGGAGCTACAAGAGGATCATGATAGACCTTGTCCGGATCCATCCCATATCCTCGAGGTGCTTGTACCGTAATAAACACATTTCCATCCATTGTTCCCGGTACAAGCAAGCCATCATTATGAAACATAATTTTTCCCGGTGCTTCTCCCCAATCTTTTTCCATCTGTTTCTTCACAGAATTTTCAAACGTTTGATAAAAATTCTTATACGTTTCTTTTGATACCTTTTGACACATTTCAAGACGTTTTTCTGTCATCATCGTCATATCATTAGTCGCATGGGATGTTAATATGTCCATAAAAGATTCTGTATTTTCAGGGATAAAATCTACCGCATACTCTTCTTGCTTCATTCGTTCAAGAAGCTTACGAATACTTTCTATACTATCTAACCCGAGAGCACTTCCAATAGACGAATTAGTGGGAGGATAATTATGAAATATAATTGCTATTTTCTTATCTTTATTTGCCTTTCGGTGGAGCATGGCCCATTTTTTTGCTTTTGAGACCATTCGTGCCATCCGTTCTTCCATAGGTAAATATTCCACTTCATCATTCTTCGTAAAATGCTTATATGCTATAGGTACCCCATGAATGATTCCATCAAACTCCGGAATAGAAATACTAATGGAAATTTCCATGGGGTTCATACCTTCTGATGACTCTTCCCATTCTTTTTTAGGCATAATAAGGGAATACGCTTGTAAAATAGGAACTCCTAAAACTTTTAAATCTTCTACCGATATAGAACCCGATGTAGTAAATGAAAATTTCATTACATTCACCATCACATCTATAATTGTATTCCCGTTACAAGTAAAATATTTTTGGAATACTTCTTTAATAGAAGGCATTCCTGCTGATGCATCAGGCATTCCATTTGTAAATACCGAAATAACATTTACACCTTGCTTTTCTGCCTCTCGTATAAATGCCGTTTGATACGCCAAATCCCCCCATATCCATTCATCACGATAAAAAACAAAACCGATCGTAGGTCTTTGTGGATCTATATATTTATTTACATAATTTTTTACATCAGTTGTATAAGTTTTCGGCAAATCCGGATGAAATATACCTGCCCAACAATAAGACTCAGGCAAAGGTACATTTTGTATCTCAGGATTAAAAAGAGAAGCCAAATAATACCAGAGATTTTTATAATTTTCAATTCCGCCATAAGTGCTATATTTTTTTATTAAATCAGCTACGTCATCAGAAATTCCATCGCCAAATTCCCCTTCTGCCGATCCCGATGCATCCATGTAAAAGGGAATTTTTTGAGTACGCAAAAAATGAAGGCATTTATCCCAGAAAAGCGTGCGGATCGTATTTCCCATAAAGCGGATAATCACTAAATCACTATGAACTAATTTACGTTCCCACACATCGGTAAACGCCGTCATCGCATCAATTTTCAACACTTCATAATCTGATGGAATCAAATTATCCTCATGAAGTATATCGCAAGCTTTTCTCATCATGGAAAATCGACGATCAATATTCGTTATATATAAAACTTTCCCTTCCATTGTTATCACCTATTCACAATCTTCCCACAATTCAGGATACACCGCTTTTGCTGTCGCTTCTATCGCATCAACCAAATGCTGCGACATAACATATTTATATTTTTCCTGCAAAGGAACTAATCGATGATTTTTTACAGCTTTCACATTTTGATAAGCCGGATTCGTCATCATCTCATTGGCAAATTCATCCGGATTATCCCCATCTTTTACTCTCCACACCGGCATAAGCAATACGTCAGGATTAATGCGTGGAATCATTTCATTAGACAAATATGCGTTAGATCCCCTAGGTATTTCAATATCCTCTGCTCCATCTCTTACATGAGCCATACGCAAAACTTCGCAAAAAAGTGTCCCTTTTTTCCCTAAAATTCCTCTAAAATATAATCCCAAAACAACTCGTTCTTTCCCCGGAGTGATAATAGATAATTTTTCATCCAATACTTTTTTCTTTTCATTCATCTCTGCAATCATATCATCCCCACGCTTAATTTCATCTACCGCTCTCGAAATACCACGTATACGCTTTTCCATTTCCTCCCAATTATTAGGAGATGCAGCAATATAAACCGGAATTTTCATTTCTTCTAATGTATGAATTAATGCTTTAGAAATAGCCGGTGACGCCAATACCAAATCGGGTGTAAGTGATGCAATTTGTTCCGCATTAAGCTCTACCGATACACCAACCATTTCCTTCTCTTTTTCTGAAACAAAAGAAATATCCGGATTTCCTGCATACTTTGATAAACCTTTTATTCGTTCAATATCTACTAATCCAAGCAAGATTTCATCTGTACCATAAGTAAGAGATACTATTCTTATCGGTTTATGAGGTAATCGAACAATACGATTTTCATCATCGGTTACTTCATACGCTGAACCGGATGATGAAAACCCGGAATTTCCTGTAAAATTACAAGCCGTGGTAAAGGATACTATAAATAATATCAAAAAAAGAAAAAATTTTTTCATGTCTTTTGTTCTTCCATTCTCCTAAATAATTTCACGTTCCATAACCGACCAAAAAGATACTCTGCTCCTCTTAATCCACAAATAGGCAAATCATCCACTGCTACTTCATTATATGAAGGTCGTGTAATGTTAATACTCATAAACTTTTTTTGTAAACGGATAAGCCTTGCTGCTTCATGAGAACTCCCCAATACTAAACCATCCACCCATGCATCATAATCTTCCTTGATTCCCTGATCATCTTTTCCTACATTACGAATGATATCTGCTGATCGTGGATTCAAATCACAAGGTACTAAAAAATGGATTATCAATTTTTCCGTATCGACCCACTCATTTCGTATGGCATCAGCAATTCCCATAGCTTCCGATGGTGGTGCAGAAACTAAAATACGATCAAACCACAACGGGCCCCACATAGATTCATTATTACTTCCAATATGCTTTAATTTTTCTTTTTTCTCCTTAGCCTCACATTCAACTTTTGATAATTCCAACCCCGGTAAAGCTTTCTTCACTTGTGAAAGCCAATCTATCGTTCCATCAATGCCAAAAGGTAGTCCAATAGAGATGTAGGGAATACCAAAAATTTCTTTCATTTTTTCTGCTGCACTAAGCCCCAATTCATCACGCACTACAACATTTAGTGCTGCTTTAGGCGCTTCCATGATTTGTTCCCATTTATCACCTAAACCCGGCGTCGATATAACAGAAATTCCACTTTCTTCAAGAATCCGTGTGATTTCTTTACCGTTAGCCATTCCTCGAAACATTGTATTAGATAATCCCAATATATTCACTGAATTATCCACCGTCTTTTGTGCTTTCATTTCATTAACGACAAGTACCAGAGCTTTACTATATCCGCCTTCAAAACTACCACTTAATCCACCACTGTCCATAGTGTATACCGGATAAGGAAGCTTTGCTTTTGCAGCAATTCCCTTTAAATCATCCCCTACCATACTAATACTGCAATTATTTTGTATAAATAAACGCTCAGGTGAAACGTTCTTTTTTAAATACTCAAATCCCTCATTCAAATCTTGCTCCGTACCATAAATTAAAGACGTTTGTGATGGCTGCGTACAATAAAATCTCGATGCTGCACCGGGTATGACACTTTCCACATGTCGCATAGCATAAAAATAACACCATAAAGGCCCATTCACCATTACATAACTACCCGGAATAGATACAAAAAAGGTGGCTGAACCTGTTAACGCACATGTGCCGGAAAAATGGCAAGCTGCTCCCCATTCATACTGTGGCATAAGCAATACCCCCTTTATTTCCATAGCGACAAAGTAGGCGATACAACGTACGCAACGTTACTATTTCCCCGGTTGTTCCTGCTAATGGCACCATAGGAATAAAAAATTGTTTCGCTTTAGTATTTACTATTTCATTGGTAGTTAAAAGCAAATCTGAATTATCCATCATCATTTGACTATCTTTTCCATCAAGAATAGGTACATCTGTATATTTCCGAATTCTTTCACGATAAATTTCTTTTTCTTTATCACTTAAATTATCATATAAAATTACACATTGTAACTTCATATGAAGTCGACTCACTGAGCGAATAGTATCTCCGGGATCATACCATATAGGTCCCCTACCAATGCCAATAGATGCTATTTTCCCTTCCGTTACATGTAAAATCGTTTTTACATATTCAGTCAGTCTTTTCTCCTCTTCATCAATAATTTTTTCACCTAATGGTAAATTTCCTTGCCATTCTGCAATTTTCCGTATCCATGCACAAGTATTTTCCCAACCAATAGGATATATAAATCCTAAATTATGAATATGATATTCTTCCTCCAGCATTTCTGCTGTACGTATAAGTCCTTCCGACTCGCCGGACCGTCCCAAAAGAACCATAAGCTCTGCTGATGGCAATGTACTCCATTCATCAAAAGGTACATAAGCAGGAAATTGCCATTTCACGGTTAAACCAAAAAGTGACAATATACGTCTCACCTCTTTAGCATACTGACCTTCCGGTCCCATCTGATCTCCTAAAAGAAGTACCGTCCCCTTCACCTTTTTTTGCACCTTAAAAAACCGATGAATAATCATATCAATCGTTTTATAATACCCATCAGAATATTCTCCACCCAAAAATCCACCAAAAGGCATGCACAAGACAGGAATCCCGTAGTTCATTTCTGCTTCTTCTGCTTCCGATTCCACATCATCACCAATAACCCCTGCTACACAAGATGTCGCAATTAAAAGACATTTCGGCTTATAATTCTCCATTACAAAAGAAATACACTGATGCAACCTATTAACTGCCCCAAAAATCGTATCCTTTTCACGCATATTTGAAGAAACCAAAGGTACCAAATCAAAACGCTCTCTACCGCCTTCTGCCACAATGCGATAATAAGATCCTAATTCCAATTTATCTGCCACGTGAACACAGCCTAACGGACTATGAAAGATAACTGCGCATCCTTCACAAAATGCTACCGCCCGCCACACTCCGGTCATGGTACAACTGCATGATCGGTTTTTCGATATCAGCCATTTAGTTTTCGGTTCCATAATCCTCTACCAACTTTTCCAACTCTTCAAAAGCAATCGGCGTAGGTACAGTTAAATTTTCATTATTCCATATATCTTCCGCCAATTTAAAATACACCTTCGCCTGATCTGAGTCCGGAGCATATTGAAGTACCGTTTGTTTCTGATTTTCCGCAATATTTACAATTTTATTCCGAGGAACAAACGCAATTAAATGCGTATTAAGTTTTGAAGCAAATTCCAAAAGTAATTCTTTCTCCCCCGGTGTATTTCTACTATTTCCTATAATTCCTGCTAATCGCACATTCCCACGTACAGCAAAACGACGTATCCCTTTCGCTATATTATTTGCAGCATATAAAGACATCAATTCACCGGACGACACTACATAAATATCTGTCGCATATCCTTCCCTAATCGGCATAGCAAAGCCTCCACATACGACATCACCCAAAACATCGTACAATGTCAAATCCACATCAGTCACGGCATGAAGGCGATCCAACAACTGAAGCGCTACAATAATACCACGACCTGCACAACCAACGCCCGGTTCCGGCCCACCGGCTTCTACACAAATAGTGCCATTAAAGCCCTGATGCACTACATCTCCCACTTCAATCTCATCTATTTCCTTTGTTCGCACTTTATCTAACACAGTTTCCTTACAAATATGTCCCAAAAGTAACCGCGTCGAATCATTTTTCGGATCGCAACCAATTTGACAAACTTTTTTCCCCAACAGACTTAATGCTGCTGACACATTAGAAGCTGTAGTCGACTTTCCAATTCCACCCTTTCCATAAAATGCAATTTTTTTCATACATACCTACTCCTTCCACTAACATCATTATATAAAAAATGGAGTGAAAAAAATAGGCACATAGACAAATTTCGATTATTATTTTGTAAAATAGTAAATAAAAACATATTCAACACAAATAAAAAGCAACTTGCACTCTTATAAAAGACAAGTTGCTTTTATTAATTAGATTTATGCTTCAGCAATTTCCGCTGTTTCTCTTCTACGCTCGTTTCTCTCACTACGTTCATGTTCATGCCAAGTGACCCAAATAGATGTAGCTACACAAATGGATGAATATGCACCGGAAACGAAACCGATTAACATGACTAAAGCAAAATTTTTCGTTGTATCACCGCCAAAAACATACAAAGACGTGACACAGAAAAGTGTAGTAATTAAGGTGTACATCGAACGTCGAATAGTCTGATGAATAGAATCATTTGCAAGTGTTGCAAAACTATCCGTGCGCTTATGCGTATGAATAGCTTCACGAATACGGTCAAAAATAACAACCGATTCATTCATCGAATAACCTAACACTGTCAGAATCGCTGCTAAGAATGACGCATCGATTTCTAAATGAAACAGCGCAAACATCCCAAGCACCATCAAAATATCATGGGAAATCGCGACAATAGCAGAAATCGCTATTTTATGTTCAAATCGAATAGTCATATAAAGAATCATCGCCGCGAATGAAATAAGTACATTAAGAAGTGTATTCTCTGTTACTTCTGAACCGATAACAGCTCCTACTGTCTCAATTCGTTTTACCTCGGCAGATCCTACTTTTTCATTAACATGATTAACTACTGTTTGCGCTTCATCTGCGCTCAAATTTCTTGTACGTATAATTACATCTTTTCCTGCTTCATTTTCTATATCCCCGGAAAGTTGGATAGTTGCCGTTTCCAAACCATCTGCACGAAGACCGTTACGAACTTGTTCCACCGATACATTTTGATTAAAACCTAATTCCAAAATTGTACCACCGGTAAAATCAATCCCCCAATTAAAAGGAAACACAACAAGAGCAAAAATGGCAAATGCTATCATGAATCCGGAGAAAGCAAACCATATTTTCTTTTTTGCAATAACATCAAAACTTTTAAACATGTTCACCATCTCCTTTTTTCCCGCCAAACCACCAAGGATTATGTATCCAATTTGCGTCAATAAGGAACATCAAAAGTGTACGACTCACTGTAATAGCCGTAAACATAGAAACGGCTACGCCTAAGCCTAACGTAAATGCAAATCCTTTAACCGTAGCACTTCCTAAGAAGAACAAAATACATGAAGTAATTATAACTGTCATATTTGCATCAAAAATGGTAACAAAAGCCCTCTTAAAACCGGCTTGCACTGCCAATTTTAATATTTTTCCTTCTGCAATTTCCTCCTTAAACCGTTCGAAAATAAGAACGTTGGCATCCACTGCCATACCTATGGAAAGAATAATTCCGGCAATACTCGGTAGTGTCAAAGTAGCATGAAGCAAATACAAAATACTAAGCAAAATTAATACATATACTAAAAGCGCTGTATCTGCCACAAACCCGGATATTCTATAAATTGCAAGCATAAACAGAACTACAAGTGTCAAACCTATAGTAAATGCTACCATAGATTTATCCTTAGAATCCTGTCCTAAAGATGGACCCACTGTACGTACTTCCAAAGTGGATACTTTGACAGGAAGAGCACCACTACGAAGAAGAATAGCTAAATCTTTTGCCTCTTCCAAAGTACGCTGTCCGGTAATCACTGCTGCGCCACCGGTAATAGCTTCGTTTACTACCGGATTGGTTAAAAGTTCACCATCTAAATAAATACCAATATGACGACCAATATTAGCAGAAGTCAATCGAGCAAATTTTTCTCCCCCTTCGCTACTAAATTGAAGAGATACCACCGGCTGCTTATTCTGTCCTAATTGTTCCTTTGCATCTTTCAAATCCTCGCCGTTAAGTTTTACATTTCCTTCTTCATCTTTGAACTCTAACACAGCCGTTTTCCCGATAGTTTCAATAGCTTTTTTCGGATCCTTTTCACCGGGAAGCTCAATAATAATACGACGTGCGCCTTCACGTTGAATAATTGGCTCTGTAAGTCCCATTTCATTGACACGCTTCTGCATGATATTGATTACCTGCACGATAGCTTCCGGTGTCACTTTATTCTGTTCCGTATCCTCTGCTTGCATAACGATATGCGTACCGCCTTGCAAATCAAGACCTTGGCGAATATGTCCTGCCAACCATCCTACTGTGGAACAAAAGACCGCTATAATAGCTATTACTACCACAAAAAAGCGAACTAATGATCCTTTTTTCAATGAGTTTGCTCTGCCCTTTCTCAAGACATCATCCCCTTTACCGTAATTATTCTTTCCTCTGTCACTATTTTACAAACCTTTTTATCATGAACATCTGTCGGTACCTTAGGCACTATCTGAAAATTCCACGCCACGCCGATTCTTTTTTTGAAAGGAATCATTTCCAAAAAACGATCATAGTATCCTTTCCCCATACCCAAACGATTACCATCCAAATCATAGGCCACCGCCGGGAGTAATACCATATCAATCTCTTTTGGCGAAATAATTTCATAACCGGACGGAATATTTCGCAAACCAAACGGTCCCTTTTCAAAACATGACATACTTACTAATCGCCCGGCTTCCATATTTCCTTCATCTAAACAAACAGGAACACAAACGATTTTTCCACGCTCAAGTGAATATTGAATAAACAAATCTAAATTTGCCTCATCCGGCATCGCTAAATACGCCATAATTGAGCGAGCATTCTGATATTCAGGAAGCGAAACCAAATTTCCAAAAAGCGATTTAATCAAATAAGAACTTTCATCAGAAGAAAGAGCCCGCCGTAAAGCGAGCATCCGTCTTCGAAGTCCGCTCTTCTCTTTTGCAAGAAAAAGAGCTTCCTTACTCATTTCTTATCCTCTTTAATCGGCTTACCGTTTTCATCCACTTCAATCACTTCTTCAATAACTTCTGTGCCGGCCTCTTTAGGATCATTCACTTCGATAACTTCTTCAGTTACCTGTGTTTCCATATTTTCTTGATGCTTTGCTTTAGCTGCTTCTTCCTTCGCAATTTTTTCATCCACAAGCTTTACATCACCATGATGAATAGCGGCCTTTTCTACTTTAATAACCACTTTCGGTGCAATTTCAAGTTCCACATACTTATCACGTAAAACCTTAATCACTCCATGAACTCCACCTGACGTTACAACGCGATCTCCTTTACGTAAAGAAAGAAGAAAACGGCCTCGTTCAAGCTGTAATTTTTTTTGTGGACGGTACATAAAGAAATAAAACACTGCTATTAACACCAAAAAGGGCCAAAACATACCGAGCATATTCATAATATCTTCCATTTTTTCACCTCCATGCATCATTTCTTACTATTTTACCACAGCCCTCGCCTCTTGTCTGTAATAAATAAAAGAAAAATACTCTACAAAATCATTTCACATATCCTGCCATAAAATTCTCTCTGAAATCAGAGAATGAATCCGAAAGAATTGCCTCTCGCATATCCCGCATAAATTGCAAAAGGAAATACAAATTATGTATTGTCACTAAACGAAATGCCAAAAGTTCTTCAGACTTGTATAAATGGCGAATATACGCTCGCGTAAATGTTTGACAAGTATAACAACCGCACCCCTCTTCCAGAGGCGCGAAATCACGTTCATATTTTTTATTTTTCATATTCATACGACCGCTATGTACCATTGCCATACCATTACGTGCCACACGAGTAGGAAATACACAATCAAACATATCTACACCACGAGCAACACCTTCTACCAAACAATCCGGAGTTCCCACACCCATAAGATATCGAGCTTTATCCTGCGGCAACCACTCTGTCGTATATTCCAATATGTCATACATCAGGTCATGTGGCTCTCCGACAGACAGTCCCCCGATAGCCAAACCATCAAACGGCAAGGAAGAAATATCCAAAGCACTTTGCTTTCGTAAATCTTTATACATTCCTCCTTGAACAATTCCAAACATTCCACGATCCGTACGAGTATGAGCATTTATACAACGTTCTGCCCACCGTGATGTACGTTCTGTTGAATGTTTCGCATACTCATAATCAGCCGGATAAGGAATACATTCATCAAACGCCATTGCAATATCGCTACCTAAATTTTCCTGTGCATGAATAGACACTTCCGGAGATAAAAACTGCTTCGAACCATCTAAAAATGACCGGAAATAAACACCTTCTTCTGTAATTTTTCTCATCGCACCTAAACTAAATACTTGAAATCCACCGCTATCCGTTAAAATTCCTTTATCCCAACGCATAAAACGATGTAACTCTCCCGCATCACGAATTAAATCTGTTCCGGGACGAAGAAATAAATGATAAGTATTAGAAAGTACGATTTGTGCACCCATTTCATAAAGTTCATTAGGTGTTAACGTTTTCACTGTAGCTTGTGTCCCTACGGGCATAAACATAGGCGTCTTAAACGTCCCATGCGGTGTATGTAAAAGCCCTGCTCGTGCTCCCGTATGTTTATCTTCTTTTATCAATTCATAACGAATAACCATAATTATATCACCTATTAAAAAAATCACTCGCATAAAAATAATACACATGTATCCTATCATCAATGCGTTGAAAACTCAAACAAAAACGACACAAAAATAAGAGTTCCCCCTATTTCAAGAAAACTCTTATCTTTTCTTTAATGATAATAGACTATTATACCTTGACGGTCATTGTCTTTAATAATATAAAAAAGGAAACTTTCAATCACAAAAAACACATTTAATTTCATTTACCATTTTCCTATTATATCTGTAATGCCCCTACTAATTGAGTAATATCATCTACCCTGTTTTCTTGACACCAACAATTGAATTCTTCAGTAATATTTGTAATTGCCGTCGGTGTTATAAGCGATGCCGTCCCTACTTGTACAGTTTTCGCTCCGACCAACATAAATTCTACCACATCTTCACCGGTCATAATACCGCCCATACCGCACACAGGAATATGCACAGCTTGACTGACTTGCCAAACCATACGGAGTGCAATAGGTTTGATAGCCGGACCTGAAAGACCACCGGTAATATTTCCTAAAATCGGTTTTCGCGTATGAATATCAATCGCCATTCCCAATAATGTATTAATCAGGGAAATAGCATCTGCCCCACTATCTTCCACAGCCTTAGCAATTGTTACAATATCCGTCACATTAGGAGACAATTTCATCATTACCGGAAGATGTGTATTTCGTTTTACTTCTCGTGTGACTTCCGCCGCCATTTTTGGATCGGTACCAAAAGAAATACCCCCATTTTTTACATTTGGACAGGAAATATTTACTTCTAACGCATGAACTCCCTCTACCGATAATGCTCTTGCGACCTTCCCATATTCCTCTATATCCTTACCAACGATATTACAAATAATTGGCAAATTATATCGCTTTAATTCCGGCAAATATTTTTCTTTAAATACATCAACACCGGGATTTTCCAATCCAATAGAATTTAAGATCCCTGATGGAGTTTCAGCAATACGCACGCCATCATTACCACTCCACGGAGTAATGGCAAGTCCCTTACAAGAAATAGCTCCTACTTTATTGAGATCAAGATAATCTTTACATTCGATACCAAAACCAAAAGTTCCTGATGCTGCAATAATCGGACTTTTCATATCTATACCCAAAAAATTTACACGAATGCTCATAAAATCACCGCCGTAGAAGGAAATACAGGACCATCAAGACACACTTTTTTATGGCCTCCTTTTGTTTCTTGGCAAACACAAGCCAAACATGTCCCAATGCCACATCCCATTCGTCTTTCCATAGACACTTCACAATAAACAAGAGCATCTTTTGCCATTTGTGCAGCATTTCTCATCATAACCCCGGGCCCGCACACACATAATTCATCGACTTTATCTTTTTGAAATAATTCCGGTAATACAGAAATAGAAAATCCTTTTCGTCCACAGGATCCATCATCGGTAGTAACGATAAGCTTTTTCACCGTGGAAGGAAATAAATCTTTCCAAAATACTTCTTCTTTATTTCTTCCACCAATAACGACCGTCATCTGTCCTTCTTTAGCACGTCGTGCCATAAATAAAATCGGCGCAATACCAACTCCACCTCCGACACCGACAATATGCTTCTTATCCATGGTAAAAGATGTGCCCAGCGGTCCTAAGCTATCAACGATATCTCCTTCTTTCAACATAGACATCCTCTTCGTTCCAATACCCACCACGCGATAAATAATTTCTATTTCTCCTTTTTTTATATCTGCTCCGGCGATAGAAATAGGACGGCGCAAAAGATGAGTACCATCATTTATCTTAATGTGAATAAATTGCCCGGGCTTAGCCTTTCTTGCAGTTTCAGGTAATTCAATTTGCATTAGATAAATAGATGGTCCTACTAATTCATTCCGTCGCACCACTCCATTTTCAATAATTCCTGCCATACTATTTCTCCTTGATGTAATCTTGAATAGCTTCCACATGAATATTTCCATTATTTCCTGATTCTGCCATCACGTGAAGAACTTCCCGCGCTGTATCCAATGAAGTTAAACAAGGAATAGCTAACTCCACTGCAATACGCCGCAAATCATACCCTTCTTGCTCGATTTGCGTGCCATAAGAAATAGTATTCAATACCATATCTACCTTACCGGACTTCAAATATTTTTCGCAATTTTCGCCTTTTTCATGTATCTTTTTAATAATTTCTACAGGAATACCCAAATTTGCAAAATAAGCTCCGGTCCCCACCGTACTAATCAGATGATATCCTAATTTCACAAATCCTTTAGCTAATTCTGCCGTTTCCTTTTTATCTCTATCGCTGACTGTAATAAGAATATTTCCTTTTGACGGAATCATTAAATGGGCGGCAACTACTGCCTTATATAATGCTTCTTCATAAGTTCGTCCAATACCCATAACTTCACCGGTAGATTTCATCTCCGGCCCCAATTTTATTTCTACCAGACCTAATTTAGAAAAAGAAAATACAGGAGCTTTAATTGCTACATAGTTTTTATTTGATGCAAGTCCCAAAGGAACTCCTTGCTCTTTAAGAGATTCTCCCAAAGAAATCCTAACTGCATGTTCTACCATTTCAATACCTGTTACTTTACTCATAAAAGGCACTGTTCGACTGGCACGCGGATTCACTTCGATTACATAAACTTTACCGCCTACTACAATAAACTGAATATTAATCAAACCTTTCACATGCATAGCTGTGGCAATTTTATGAGTGTAGTCAGTAATAGTTTCTATAATTTCTTGTGATAAGTGTTGGGGTGGATACACTGCGATAGAATCACCGGAGTGAACACCGGATCGTTCAATTTGTTCCATAATTCCCGGTATGCAAATATCAATACCATCAGAAATCGCATCAACTTCAACTTCTCGTCCTACCATATATTGATCAATAAGCACCGGATGTTCATGAGATGCTACTACCGCTTCTTTTAAATATTGACGAAGTTCTGCTTGATCATAAACTATTTGCATAGCTCGACCACCTAATACATAACTGGGTCGAACAATCAGCGGATATTCCAAATCCATAGTTTTAGCCATGGCTTCTTCAATACTTTCTACTAAACATCCACGCGGTCTGGCAATCCCTAATTGTCCCATAAGTGTATCAAACCGTTCACGATCTTCTGCCATATCAATACCTTCATTAGATGTTCCGATAATTTTAACACCTCGTTTGGCCATTGGCGTTGCTAAATTGATGGCTGTCTGACCGCCAAATTGACAAATTACCCCTTCAGGTTTTTCTTTTTCAATAATTTTCCATACATCTTCTTCTGTAAGAGGTTCAAAATAAAGAGA
Source organism: Veillonellaceae bacterium DNF00626 (assembly GCA_001553355.1). Lineage (GTDB taxonomy): Bacteria > Bacillota > Negativicutes > Veillonellales > Dialisteraceae > Dialister. Next base: position 79,797 of record KQ960828.1, on the reverse strand, counting down.
ATCAGATGTATCAAAATCGGTAGATACGGTTTCCGGATTGTTATTAATGACTATAGATTTTTTTCCATTTTTTCTTAAAGCCCACGATGCATGGACAGAGCAATAATCAAATTCAATTCCTTGCCCAATTCGGATAGGCCCTGAGCCAAAGACAATAACGGAATTTTCTCCTTGCGGTTTCACTTCATCTTCAATACCATATGTTGAATAATAATAAGGCGTCTGTGCTTCAAATTCTGCACTACAAGTATCTACCATCTTATACTTGGTTTGAAATTCCATCCCTTTCTTAAAGGCTTCTATTTCTTTAACACTCACTTCCGCAAAATGTGCAATCACTGCATCAGGCATTTGTAACCTTTTAGCCGCTTTAAAAGATTCTTTCGTCAAGCCCTCCTTAATAAGGCGTCTTTCCATAGCAATGATATTTTGTAATTTGTAGATAAAGAAAATATCAATTTTCGTAATTCGATTAATTTCTTCCGGTTCAACCCCACGTCTTAAAGCTTCAGCTACCACAAAAATACGCTCATTATCAATACGATTTAAAAGACATTTAATATCATATAGCGATTGGCTATCCAATTTTTTGAGATGTAAATATCCTTCGCCCACTTCTAAAGAACGAAGTGCTTTTAAAAGTGCTCCTTCCAAAGTTCGATCGAGAGCCATCACTTCCCCGGTAGCTTTCATTTGTGTACCAATAGCACGATCTGCTAAGGTAAATTTTTCAAAAGGCCAACGCGGAAATTTTACCACTACATAATCTATGGTAGGTTCGAAACAAGCTTTTGTATTCTTTGTAATAGCATTAGTGATTTCATCTAAATTCATGCCTAATGCAATTTTTGCTGCTACTTTCGCAATAGGATAACCGGTTGCTTTCGATGCCAACGCTGATGAACGACTTACACGAGGATTAACTTCAATGACGTAATATTGATTTGTACGAGTGTCCAATGCATATTGTACATTGCAACCGCCTTCAATTTTTAGATAACGAATAATATCAAGAGATGCTGTACGAAGCATTTGAAATTGTGTATCTGTTAACGTCTGTGTCGGTGCTACAACAATAGAATCTCCCGTATGAACGCCAACAGGATCAATATTTTCCATCGCACAGACAATAATGCAATTATCTGCACCATCACGCATCACTTCAAATTCTATTTCTTTCCATCCTGCTACACTTCGTTCTACCAAAATTTGATTAATAGGAGATAATTTCAACCCTCGATTAGCAATTTCTTCCATTTCATAACGATCACAAGCAATGCCGCCACCGGTTCCACCTAAGGTATACGCCGGGCGAATAATTACCGGATAACCAATTTTTTCGGCAAATTCCATAGCAGGTTCCAATTCTTCAAAAATTTCACTTTCTGCTACCGGTTGTGAAATGTCTTCCATAGCTTTTTTAAAAAGTTCCCTATCTTCTGCATGTTTTATAGCATGCAAAGAAGATCCTAAAATCTGTACATTATATTTATCAAGCACCCCGGCATCGGATAATTTTACCGCCATATTTAATCCCACTTGACCGCCTAATGTAGCCAAAAGAGCATCCGGACGTTCTTTTTTTATTACTTCCGTAACAAAAGGAAGTGTAATAGGCTCGATATAAACTCTATCAGCGATATCCACATCTGTCATGATAGTGGACGGATTACTATTCACTAAAACAACTTCAATTCCTTCTTCTCGAAGAGAACGACAAGCTTGTGTACCGGCATAGTCAAATTCAGCTGCTTGCCCAATAACGATAGGCCCGGAACCGATAACTAATACTTTTCTTATTTCTTTTCTTATCATTTCCCTGCCTCCATCGCTTCTATAAATTCATTAAATAAATAGAAATTATCTTTCGGCCCCGGAGCGGCTTCCGGATGATATTGCACTGCTGCTATTGGTAATGTTTTATGCCTAAATCCTTCAATAGTACCATCATTCACACTCCGATGTGTAATTTCCATACATTCCGGTAAATTCTCATCAGAAATAGCATACCCATGATTTTGACTGGTAATATATACTCTACCGGTCTTTAAATCTTTCACCGGATGATTAGCCCCGCGATGTCCAAAAGGTAATTTAAGAATATGTGCACCCAATGCCAATGCTAACATTTGTATTCCTAAACAAATACCGAAAATCGGTTTTTCCCCAATAAGTTTTTTTACTGTTTCGATTACATATGGCACATCTTCCGGATCCCCGGGTCCGGGACTTAAGAAAATTCCATCCGGACAGCAAGAAAGCATTTCCTCAGCTGATGTATGAGCGGGAAATACATGAATAGTACAATCATTTTTTACTAAACTCTCCAAAATATTTCTTTTCAGCCCACAATCCAAAAGCGCCACTTTATATTTACCGTCTCCGTAAACATAAGGCTTATTTGTAGTAACTCGTTCCACATGATTTTTATGTAAAACCTGTCCTAAAGCTTTCTTGATATCATCATCTGATGTATCGGCTTTTACAATGATTGCTTTCATAACCCCTTGACTCCGCACCATTCTTGTCACTGCGCGAGTATCCACATGATATAAACAAGGAATTTGATAACGAAGAATAAAGTCACTAATAGATTCTTTACATTCCCAATTACTTGGATGCTTAGCAATTTGATCCACTACATAACCGGCAGCAACAGGTTTTTTATTTTGCATAAAATCGTCATTCGCCCCATAATTGCCAATAAGTGGATACGTAAGAGTTAAAATTTGACCTTCATAAGATGGATCTGTAAAACATTCCTGATACCCTGTCATACCGGTATTAAATACTAATTCGCCAATGCCTTCTGCCTCGCCTAATAATTCTCCTTTAAAGCGAGCTCCATTTTCTAAAACTAACAACCCCTTCATACAAGCACCCGACCTTCTCTCATTACCACTTGTCCATCCACTACCGTAAGCATCGCCTTTCCACGTAAAGAAATGTTTTCATAAGGCGTAAAAATAGCTTTCGTATACAAATCCTTTCCGTGAACCACCCATTCTTTATTAGGATCAATCACCGTCACGTCGGCTATGCCACCTTCTTCCAATACTCCACCGGAAATCCCCAAAAGTTTAGCCGGATTGACGGACATAACCTCCACAATACGGTCCATAGTCATTTCTCCGGTATGATATAAAACAGTTAAAGTGGACGCCAAAGATGTTTCCAATCCTGCAATACCGTTAGGTGCACAAGTAAACGGAACATCTTTTTCTTCATTTGCATGTGGCGCATGATCCGTCATAATAGCATCAATGGTTCCATCCTTAAGACCTTCTATTAAGGCTTTCCGATCTTCTTCCGTACGCAATGGCGGTGCCATCTTAAAAGCAGAATCATAATTTTTCAAATACTCATCAGTAAAATATAAATGTTGAGCGGTCACTTCTGCCGTACAAGAAATACCTTTTCTCTTAGCTTCTCTTACCATATCCACCGATTTTGCTGAACTAATATGTGCAATGTGAATATGACAACCGGTCATCTCACTTAAAAGTAAATCTCGTGCGACTGCTATATTTTCTCCTACTGCCGGTCGTCCGGTTACTCCAAGCGCATAAGAAATATCTCCTTCATTCATAAAACCTTGCTCGCACATAGTTATATCTTCAGCGTGATCGATAATCATTTTTCCCAATTGCCCGGCATATTCCATAGCGCGACGCATAAAATTAGCATTATCCACATAGTGACCATCATCAGAAAATGCCACCGCTCCGGCGAGTGCCATATCTCCCATTTCAGATAAACGCTTCCCCTCTAATTTTTCAGAAACGGCGCCAATGACATGAACTTTTACAACACCATCTTCTTTTACACGATATAAAACATCCCTAAGAATAGAAGCTTTGTCAATGATTGGACAAGTATTTGCCATTGTTGCCACCTGTGTCATACCACCTGCCGCTGCAGCTCTTGTTCCGGTAGATATATCTTCTTTTGCTTCTTGTCCGGGTTCACGCAAATGCACATGCATATCAATCAATCCCGGGGTCACAAACATGCCCTCGGCATCAAATATATCTCCATCACAATCTTTAGCCACGCCACCTAAAGAAGTAATTTTTCCGTTCTCAATGACTACATCTCCTTTTTCATGTTGATTCTTCACCGGATTTACAATGATCCCATTCTTAATAATCAGCTTCAATGTCTTTGCCCTCCGTCAAAGTTAAATACAACAATGCCATGCGCACCGCCACACCATTTCTTACTTCTTCCTGTATCCAAGCCTTTTCATCATAAGCCACATCATGAGAAATCTCGATCCCTCGATTCATAGGACCGGGATGTAATAGAACCACATCCGGCTTGCATAATTCCAATCTTTTTTTGTTCATTCCCCACAAGCGAGCATACTCTCTTGTGGTTGGGAAAAATCCTGCTGCTGCACGTTCTAATTGAATACGCAATACATTCACCGCATCAGCATCACGCAAAGCATCTTCTAAATGATCCTGAACAATAGCACCCAATTTTTCCAAATTTTTAGGTACTAATGTACGCGGTCCCGCCAAATGCACTTCTGCCCCTAATTTTGTAAATCCATAAATATCACTTCGTGCCACACGAGAATGAAGAATATCCCCTATGATGACATATTTCATTCCTTTAATATTTTTACCTGCCTCACGTACACTAAAAAGCTCAAGCAAAGTCTGTGACGGATGAGCATGTGCTCCATCACCGGCATTGCATATCACCGGTGTTTTCACCATAGGACTTTTTACTTGATCTGCAAAAAGAGCGGCACCCTCTGACGAATCACGAATAACAACAGCATCTGTTCCCATAGCAGAAACAGTAAGCAACGTATCACGTAGGCTTTCACCTTTCGTCATTGAGCTACCGCTCTTTGAAATATTAATTACATCAGCTCCCAAGTACTTCCCCGCCAACTCAAAAGAGCTTCGCGTTCTTGTAGATGCCTCAGAAAATACAGTAACAATAGATTTCCCTTTTAAATAATTTCGTTTCTTTTGGCCCGATAAAATAATCCGTTTCATCTGACCTGCCACATCAAGGACTCGATTGATTTCGGCTGCTGTCATATTTTCCAGCCCCAAAATCGAGCGGCCCTGTAAAGAAATATGTGCCATCCCGACCTCCTTTTAGACTACATCAATTAGCCATCTTTGCTATTTTAATTCATTGCCCTCTTTTTTTCAAATTAAGAAATATTAGATTTCTATGACATTTTACTTCTGAGACTCATTACGTCCAAATAAAATTTCACATAACTAAATAAAAAAGCGGAACAGCATTCCGCTCTCAATATTGCTCCTTATTATTTCATCATAAAGATTTCCACCGTATAATTTGACTTCCCCAGATAAATCCGGCACCAAATCCGGCTAACATCAAATAATCTCCGTCATTCACTTTGTGACTTCGCACTAATTCATCTAATGCAATACCGATAGATGCCGGTCCGGTATTTCCTAACCTATCTAAATTTTTCGGTATTTTATCAAGCGGAAGATCCATACGCTCCGATAAATTTAACAAAATACGCATATTGGCTTGATGAAATAAATAATACGATATATCTTCCTTTTGCAACCCGGCTTTAGCCAATGAATTCAAAACCGTATGTTCCATATTTTTTACAGCAGATATAAATACTTTTTTACCATCCATATGAAGATAAATATCTCCATTATGCAGTGCCTCATCGTTTAAAGGATAATCTACCCCACCGGCCGGAATATGAATAGCATCCCAAGCATGACCATCCGTGCCAAAGTCACCGGCACAAAATCCATATCCCTTAGAAACCTCTCCTACTACCGCAGCACATGCGCCATCACCAAAAAGAATACACGTTGCCCGATTTGACCAATCAATATGCTTTGTCAATATTTCCGAGGAAATTACTAAAACATGGCGATACATTCCGGATTTGACAAAACCTTCAGCAATAGATAATCCATAAATAAATCCGGCGCATCCGCAAGAAATATCCATAGATCCTATCATCGGCAAATTCATTTTGCTCTGTACACGACACGCAGTACAAGGAATGGGATAATCAGGCGTCCCTGTCGCCACTAATATAAAATCAATATCACTTTTCTCCATTCCTGCCATGTCTAATGCTTTTTCAGCCGCAGCTACTGCCATATCGGATGTATCTTCATTCTCTGCCACATGACGTTCACTAATACCGGTACGACTCAAAATCCATTCATTATTAGTATCCACTATTTGTGCTATATCATCATTTGTCATTACTTTTTTGGGTACATAACTTCCGGTTCCCAAAATACCTACTTGAATCATATTATCATCGCCCTTATTGTTAACCACGGTATTACTCTTTTATTTACATTTGTAACTTGAGTATACAAAAGACATTAAATAACTGTCAAGATTACCATATAAAAAAGATTCACAAATGCCTCCACATTTATGAATCCTTCTCCTCCCCGTCTATCCTTCTACATAGGATACTGCCGTTTCTATTACCTTTTTGAATGCTGATGGAATATCTGATTTTAATAACCCCTCACCCAGAGCTCTACCGGTAATGACTCCTTTGTTTCCATAAAGCCATGCAAAATAATAAAATGTCAGTGCCTTTTTATCTCGTGCGGAAATATTATCTAATTTTCTTGATGAATACAGTCGCTTATCCAAATCTAACTTTTGTGCTGCCTTTTTCACTAATGATGAATTTACAAAATCTGAAGTAGCTCCGGTAGCCAAAATAGCATCTCTCAAATACTTCACATGCCCATTTGATAAACAAGCTTTCACTACGTCCATTTCAAAACAAATATAGTCTGTGTAGAAAATATATTCAGTATGATTTTCTTCCATGACGTCTCTGTCATAAAGACATACCACCGGAATATGAAAACAACGAATTAACTGCGCTATTTTAATAATGGAACTCTCACCCCGAGCATTAATAAGGCAAATACCATGATAATCAAAATTAACACCGATAGTACGTGCAAAATAAGGGAAAGAGCCATATTCAGTTTCTCCTTCTACCAAAATAGCACAACGGGAATAGAATGCCTCTTTCATTTCGGGAAAATGCATAATTAGATGTTTTTCTATTTCATTACCAAAATGAAAATCCGCTCCGCAAGCTACCTGTACTTTTCCCTCTTTGTTTCTATATAGTCGAACAATTTGTCTATAATCATTAACCAATGCATCTGTAGAATGTGTTACCACAAAAAGCTGACCATCAAGACCATCTACGCCTAAAATATATTGAATCATTTGGCAAAAAACAGGCTCGCGATTATTTAATACTGATTGTAAAAATGCCAAAACAGCCCTTTGTAAATACGGATGCAAATGAAGCTCCGGCTCATCAATACTAATGATTAGAGGGAAATATTTCTTGCCTTCTTTATTCACAACCACAATATCATCAAAAGAAACTGCTCGACTTTTCTTTTTTTCTGAAAGTCTCACCAATAAATGAGAAGCTATGGCAAATAGCAATTGCATCGTACTTCCAAATATCGGCGGTTTATCGGAACGTCCAAAAATTAAGGACACAAGCATATCAGCCGCCACTTCCGGATCATCAGGAATGTGGACTGAAATTTTCCTTTCCGCCAAAAGATTCCTAATATTTTTTACATGCTCTTCCTCAGAAAAATAGGATTTATATATTTCTCGTGCTTTTTCCAATTCATCAGCAGTTACCAAGTTTCTCGGAATTTCTTCAATACTGTATTCCAAATAAAAGAGAGTTCGCATGTATTCCAAGGGTAAAACTTCATTCGTAGCAGAATGAAGCAATGTAGGTACCACTTCATGAATACTTTGCCGCAATTCAATACCCACCGTTTCCTGAATACCGATATCTTCTGCTGCTAATGTAAGAAAAACAGAAATAGGTTCACGAGGATTCAAAAAATCATCCTCCCGAAAACCATATCCGTGAGTAATAGTCTTCAGAAACGCAAGAAAATTAGATTTCCCGATATTGTTATCTCCCACTAAATAATTACTGCAACTATCGAAATGAAAAGTAACATCTTCAAAGGTGCGATAATTTTTTATTCTTACTTCTGAGATATACATAATTTCACCTATCTTCTTACATACCCAAACAATTAATAAAAAATATAATTTCTCTTGTTTATAATGATTGCATATTCAAAAATACATTCCATTTTACAAACTATTTCCCACCGCTGCCTCATTATTTACAACGACAAAATACTATCACAATCAAGGAAAAGGAGAGATAAAAGGATTTATAACGATACTCCCTACCCTAACGATTGAATATAATTCTCCAACATATCTTGAAGCTTTTCATTAGATGAAAGCCCGGGTGCTAACGAAATAAATTTCAAATTGAAATCCTCATCACCGCCATCAGGTATTTCTTTTGGAAAAATGGCCCATACTTCTTTCACAGGCCGACTATTTCTAAGCGAGGTATTTTCATCCATTCCTTGATAATATTTCGTATTCATATCTCGATATGAATTAAATTGTGCCCGGATACCTGCACTTCTTTCACTATCTCGCCAAAGGAAATAAATATCTCGATATTTAAAATCTGCCACCAACGAGCCATAATATTCATTTCCTTTATAATAATCCATACGAAAATCCGGCCTACGATGGGTATTATTTGTATACAGTGGCTCCTTTTCCCGTGATGTTTCAGACGAACTTGCAGGCACTAATCCGTCATATACCAAGCGAATATGCTCTCCTTTTCGACAAAGAATAATTTCTGTTCCAACATCTAATCCCGAAAGGCGATACCGACCATTTTCTTCAATCACTGCAGGTCCTTGCTTAAATTCCCAATCTTTCGCATACAAGGCTTTAATAAATTGCAAAAAACACCAAAGCTCATATAATTTATCTGTTCTTTTCCATTGAAATTGATAAAAAGATGAAATAGATAAACTATCTTTCGGATGTTTTAAATTACGATATAGACGATAAATAACAGCATAACGCGGATCTCTAAAAACTATCATAGGAATGGTTTGCGGCATTATTCCTTTTGTTTCCTGAAACCATGGAGCATCCGCCACCATACGAATCGCTCCTCGAAGAACCATTGCACGTTTCCGATAATTTTCTAAATGTATCAGAGCCTTTTCTTCCCGACAAAACTCCGGAGATCTACCATAAAGCTTCGTTGTCTCTCGCTTTTTCTCCAATCGACCGACATGACCATCTATTTTCTTCACAAAATGGGCCAGATTCCAATCCAATCGTTGCAAAATAGCTTTAGCAAAACGATTTTCTGCTACATCCCACGTTATTTTCGTTTTATTTACATACTGATAAGGAGCCCCACTTTTTTCTACTCGTACGCCGCCATGCAAAATCTGTGTGTCCCTATTTCTATCAGACAAAATCCGTTCTTGCGATAAAATAAGCCGAGCATTTGCCGTATGAGATAACTCTGAAAGAACCTTCAGTACTCGCTCCGATTCGTTATTAATCGTATAAAACCGAAGAAGCATATCTGACTCAAGACCTAAAATATTTTCCATGGATTTAGAAATATGAATATTTGTTTTCATAAAATCAAACGAAATATGCCTTATTTCCTCTACCAATTCATCTCGCATATCTTGCCAACTTTGTTTTCCCATAAATTTAGGAGTAATTTCAAAGATGCCATACCATGTCTTACCGCCACCTGAAACTGTAATAACATAATATCCCGGCACCAAAGGAAAATCCTTTCCTTCAAAAAGAAGAAGCGGAGCATGCGACCGTCCCATAGGCTTAATATAAGATTCACCTTCTATTTTTTCTATTTTTGGGAGGGAAATTACATCTAACCCGTCCATAGTAAAACGAAAATCTGCCGGCGCATCAAAATACACGGCAATATCTTGATTTTCCGGTGTACTAATTCCCGGTAGCATCCCCTCAAACACTTCTGTCTCATTCTCAGTAAATTGATTAAAAGAATGAGTTTTTCCGCCATCACTTCTGGTAATAAAATATAAAGAAAACGGACGTTTTTTCCCTCTATTCCTAACTTCATTATGTCGAATTACCGCCTGCGATAAAATTAAAGGTTCCGGCTCATTCCCCTGTTTCTTTTTATATCGTGTAATCATAAAGCTTCAATTCCTGTGCCTTTAGAGATAAAAGTTTCCGTGACTCTATAAAATCCGACAAGTCCTTATACCGGTCAAAGACCTGCAACAAACTCCCTTCAGCCTCTCCCTGATCTGATACATGAATAAGTGCATGCAACTGCTGAGAAGAACCCCTAAGCTTTGTAAGTATACGCTGTACCATCTGACAATCAAGTCCCTCTTCGCGATCAAAATCGTAATCTGTGGGTATATTTTTCAAATAAGCATCAATCTGCCTTGCTACGCGGAAACCGATACCACATTGAATATGACTTTCCTCAAATGCCCGATTCAAATCATCCAAAAACGCCAGTTCTCTATCAGTCAACTCTAAATTACCATATACACGGAAAGTATCGAAAACAGAGGCTGATATTTCTTCTATCTCCGGCACTTTATCAATTTCTCCGCATCTCCACTCTGAAAAACGTTCCCGATGAAGAGTGAGTACATTAGCACGATCTAAAATTTTATCAGAAAAATGATATGTTGATTCATCAACATTTACTGTACCGACAAAAATCACATTTTTCCCTATGGAAATTTCCGCCGGATAAACTTGTCCATTATAAAGACGCCCTTGCAAGGTAGGATTATACAGGCGTATTCGTGGCGTCCCTTCCTTTTCCAAGACAGAAATAAACTGAGCAAAATAATGCTCTGCCCGTGCTAAATTCATTTCATCAAAACAAATCATGTAAAGTTTATCTTGATGCTTTTCGGCATCCAAAAGGAGCTCTGAAATCCCCGTGTCAGCGGCACGATAAACCATTTGCGTCGTATCAGCATATCCTAAAATATCACTGTCATCCATCCAGGAAGGACGAACCGGCACCATAAGCACTCGTTCAGGCGGAAGCCCCAATGCTTCGCCATACAGACGAACTAACTGTGATTTCCCCATCCCCGATAAACCTGCCAAAATAGTAAGCCGCGCAGATTTTACAGAAATATGGAAATTCAACAAATCCCTTTCATGATATAAAAGCCCCTTTGCTTTTGCCAACAAAGACAATCGATCCAGAAAAATATTTTCTGCATTATCAAATGATTCAAATACCGGCGTATCATCCAAGACATCAGATACTCCTTCGAGATTTTCCTTGTCTTCATCAGATTCCGTATGACCTATATTATCTATCACAACTGATTCATCAAACTTAATGCCATAAAGACTCAAAACATCTCCATCATTTGGTAATTCCTGAATATCAGAAATCAAATCTCCTAAACTATCCTCAGATACAAACCACAGCGGAGAATGACGGCAACGAACAACATGACTCTCTAAGGAATCATCAGAAAAATGAAGCACTTTATATCCGATACGGCCGCTATTTTCTGTTGAAAAATAGGCTCCTCCTTCGCTTATTACTTCTTTATCAAAAGCATTGCCCTCCAAAGGTGCAAATAATATTGCATCCCCTAAACGACCATCAAAATTATCCGTATATGCAATTACTGCATGAGGCGTAAACATGCTATTCCAATACTTCTTTGACAAACCGGGGATCGGTTTCCCTGTAAGAATATGACGACAAAACTTATTGATATCACCACCAAATACCGGCGCACCCACTTGCCCGAAAGCAGGCAAAGGAAGATAAGCTGCATTTTGTTCCGGATAAGACACCGGACTTTCTTTTTGCAAATCATCCAAAACAAAAAACTTATTATTTCTCATAGCCGGCGTGAATGTAACAAAAAAATCTCCCCATTCATTTTGTAAATAACGTAATGCTTCTTCATCATTATCAAAAGCATTAAAACCAAGCCCTATACGACTCATGAACCCGGTAAATCCATACTTTAAACTTTCTGAAAAATATGGTGGAAGTGAAGACACCGGATCGACAAAAAAACGATAATCCTTCATCCCTGCTTGCGGTGTAGATCCCTTGACCTCCATCCGCACCCGTCCAAGTACCTTTCCATCAGACGAGCGAAGAGACGAAAGAGAATTATCGCTCCAATTTCCTGACGTATTAAAATACGACATATATTACCTCTTTTCTGTTAAAATATCTGCACAATTGTGCTTAAACATTAAATGAATCATACGATTCACGGGAAAAATATTTTCCCAAACGGAATTTCCTTCCGCTAAATACTCCATGAGATCTCTCTCATGATATTTATATTTTAGCATATATAAGAAAAGAAATTCATATCTTTATAAATAAATATTAATTACCATTCCTTTACATGACTTTTGGTTTCCTCCAACGTTTTTACCAATTTTTTAGCTTTTTCCGTCATAGCCTCCCATTTATCATCAGAAAGGCTCTTTATCTCATCACCATTTTGCAGATTTGCTCCATGTCCACCGGAAACTTTCAAATAATAAGTTCCTAAGATTCCATCCTTTGCCACTGACACATCAGCATTCTTCGGAATATGCGCCTCTACTTTTGTTTCTACTTTCACTTTCGCTTGATGATTTTCTAACTCTACAGACTTTACCGTTCCCACAGCCACCCCGGCATAACGAACCGGACTGCCACCGGAAAGCCCTTGAGATGATGATAAAAGAACTTGCCACGTAATCACCTTTGGTGCGCCCCAAGAAAACTGATGAAAAGCATAAGAAAAAATAACCGCACAGATAATCAACCCCATGCTCCACAAACCAACACGTACTTCTCGATTCATAAAAGACTCCTTTCTGCTATTTCCCATTATATGAAAAATACAGAAAAAGGGAAATATTATTATTTAATTCGTCTTGACACAAGAATTATTGAATACCCTAAAATGATTAAACCCCGATTACCTTTATTCAAGTTTGATGTTATTATGCTACATTTCTGCAATATCCCCAAATATAGACAAAAACCTTCATAAAAATAGTGTAACAGCCATAATAACTGCTACACTTAAAAAGTTACAATCAAACAAACTATTTTTAACTATATTTTATTTCGTTGCCAACTTCGCAATTTTGTTTCCCGCTTCCTTCATAATATCATAGTTGCTATCCATAGTAAGCAAAATCAATAAACGACTTTGTCCTTTATGGTCAATAAGATAAAACCGCAAATATAAAGGAATCGCAAAATTATCTACTGTCACAATCCCGCGAAGAGCAGAAGAGAAAATACGCGGACGTTCTTGCATTTTATGAAATTGTTCTACTTCAAAAATATCTGTGCTGACAAAATTATAAGGTAAATGTATATCCCCTTTTTTCAATTCTTTATTTCTTTTCTCAATAAACCCGGGTATAGCAGCATTAATCACATTCTGAATACCCAATAAATTCAAATTAAACTGATAAAGATTCTGACGAATAGGTTCACTAAAAGTAGCATCTTGTAAAATATTCTTTATGTCTTCTGCCGGAATATTAGGATTTACTTGACATTGAATAACTCCTGCCGCCGCTACTACTCCATTTTTTCTTACTAATAGTTCCCCAAATTTCTCATTAGGGCCTTTTCCCGGTGTTAAATAAAGCATATTTTTAGGGAGAGAAATCTCATGCAAGAATCCTTTCGTCTCCGAATCAAAAATAGCTGAAACATAAGCAGATACAATTCCTTCATTTCCAATATTTATCCCGATATCTGAAATGGCAAGCGGCAATTTTTCCGTTTCACTCTGCGTTGCTCCTACCGGTATGGCAATGGACAGTGCCAACAATGCCCCTATCATCACATTACGCATGATCTTCATTTTTATTACCTTTCAAACTCTCTTTCAATAGCTGATAAAAATATTTACCTGATGCCTGATTCGTCATCAGAATTGCATATCCTCGACTCTTTTCACCACGAAATTCAATAGTTTCTACAAACAGAGGCAAAAATAGAAAATCATTTTGTATTCCCATCTGTACACTTTTCGTCTGATAATGATGTCCATTCCCTTTATTTTTTATAACTTCTTTTTTCTCTTTTCGTAGATAAACTTTTACTTGATGTGGTAAAACGTCTTTTTTATTTTTCCCGCCTTCAGCAAAAACCAATTCTTTCCCTTTCATAAATTTTCCGACCGGATTGTCTGTCTTTTTTAATTTTACACCAAGTCCATTATCGATAAACAATTTCTTACGAGTATCTGCATATTTTCCTGGTAAAGAAAAAGTAACAATAAATCCTTGATGAAAGGTATTATCTTTCTTGGAGCGAATTTGATACAGATGTACAGTTTTCATAATATCTTCCAGCAATTGTTCCGCTTCTTTTGGATTCTTTTGAATATTTTCAGAAATAACTTGCTGTATAATCTTTTTCCACTCTCCGGTAACTTTCAATTGATCTATTTCTTTTGTCGCAAGTTTCCCTAAAACTGAATCACCGGTATCCCAAAGCTCCGTCGATTCTCCTAAATTTATCGTGTCCCCTCCGGAAATGTCCAATTTATCTGCATATCCCACCGCAAAAGGGAAACATGTCAAACACATGGCCAACCCTATTTCTTTTAAATAATATTTCATATGTTTTCTCCTTTTAACTACTGATATTATAGCAAAAGCGAATTGAATATAAAAGAAATCATACTTATAACCACATAAAAAAGAGCCCTATCAAAAATTAGATTGCAGCATTTTTGATACGACTCTTTTCAATTATTTTATATTATTTCTTGCCTTTTTTAGCTTTTTTAGCATTTACTTTTTCTTTCAATTGTTTAGATACACGCCAAGCCGGACTCTTAGATGCGGGAATCTTAATAGCCTGCTTAGTAGCCGGGTTATGACCTTCGCGAGCTTTACGCTGACGAATTTCAAATGTACCAAAACCAATAAGCTGAACCTTTTCTCCTTTAACAAGAGTTTTGGAAATAACATCAATGACTGCTTTAACAGCTTTTTCAGCATCTTTCTTAGTCATTTCTGCTTCTTGCGCTACTGCGCTGATGAGTTCTGTCTTGTTCATAACAAACATCCTCCTTAAATAACTATATGGGAAATTCCCTTGTAGTTCTGACGAGTTGATTACTCCGATTTCGCTTGTCGATGTAAAATCTTCTACCATAGTTTTCTCTTACAGTTTTCATGAACTACTCATTAATAGCTCTGCTGTTTTACTTGGCAAAAGGACATACACCGTAAGCTATACCGATGCAATGAAAATCCCAAATTTATTTCTTGTTTTAGCAAGACACGGACAAGCCTAAACAAAAATTCTTCGGCATTTTCTTCCCCATCGTTTCCCGTCTTTATCTTTTTCAAGATAAAGACGGGAATCTTTTAGGGCTTATTCACAATCAATAGGACCGTGAACACCGACAGAACTAACTTTCCTTTGAATTATACACGTAAAAAGCATACTTGGCAAGCATTTTGAAATATTATTCACCAAATTTCAGCGATTTTCAGCAACTTTTTTCTTTTCCACCACATTGACAAATGCATTTTACCTTCAAATTTTACCTACTCAACTAATATTTATCATCATATTTTTCGTATTTGATCACTGAAAAATTACTACTATTCATATAATTATTTTTTTACTTCCAAACAATGATGAAGAATCATTTCGAGAAAATCATCCCCGCATTTTTTGATATAAACCCACCATTTACCCCTATATTATGGGCAATCTTGTAAACATTCCATATCATGGAAATCTACAACTTTTTTATCAATTTTCTTTAGATAAAATGCCCTATCTCTGGATATAATAAAATCCTGACTCCATCAATCATCAATCTGAGTCAGGATTTTTATTTAATAAGCTTAAAATTCTTTAGAGTCACGCTTAATATTCTCTCCCTTATCCATACATTTGTTATTAAAAATTTTTATTAGTTAAAGGAGAAAATTTTCTAAGCCATATAATACCACTCAAAAGAAATCCTTGTGAATATCCTTATCTGTTAAATCGCTTATTTTTCTTTATCCCGGTCAATGTATCTATCATCTGCGCTAATTTTATTCCGATTTTAGGAATAGTTCTTACGTCATCACCAATTACTGCACGTACGAGTATAATAGCGATCACATAAACAATTCCCCCTGCCAAAATAGCAATCATGGTCGAAAGTGTATTTCCACACCAAATGCTCATTCCATTGTATACACTCAATACCACAACGCCCATGATTCCGGCAGCAATAAATAGTTTTACGGTATGTGTTATATCCATCATATACCTTTTATATTTATAAAGAAATATTAAATTCAACAGTGCCGCTACACCAAAATCGGCATTAGTGGCCCACGCGGCTCCAATAACACCCCACGAAGGAAGTGCTGTAAGATTCCACGATAAAATAACTTTTACCGCCGCACTAATAACCATATTAATAAAAGGTATAGCCGTTTTCCCCATACCTTGCAAGACTCCGGTAGATACTTGCTGCACACCTAAAAGGAATACGCCAAAACTCATAACGGCAATACATGGTCCCGCATCAGGTATTGCATAAAGCATAGCTGAAATAGGTGTCGCAATAACACACATACCGACAAACGAGGGAATTGTAATCAAATTAGCTAATCGCATAGCTGTATCCGTACGTTTAAGAATTGTATGCCCATTATGTTGTGCCACCGCTTCTGAGATAACCGGTACCAAACTGGCAGCCAATGATGCCGTTACAATCGTCGGCATATTAACTAACGCCGTTGCCATACCTGTCAAATAACCAAAAAGTGTAGTTGCTTCTTCTACGGAAAATCCGGCAACGCCCAATCGTCTTGGCACTATAAATAAATCAATACCGGATACAATAGGGAGCATAATATTGGCCAAGGAAACAGGAACAGCTAATATCATTAAACGTTTCAAAATAGCCCCAACACCCAAAGGTCTCATTTCGTTATTTTGTCTTATGGCTAATTCTCTTCGCCAACTCTTTGTCATAAAATAGCAGGCGATAAGTATCAAAATCCCAAAAAGTGCCCCCGGTGCTGCACCCAACGTAGCACCTGCCGCTCCATATGCTAAACCGTAAGGCAATAAAATCACAGCTAAAGCAATCATTGTTACCACACGTACAACTTGCTCTACAATTTGAGAAATAGCGGTAGGTGTCATCATCTGAAGCCCTTGGAAATAGCCCCGAAGCGATGCCAACAAAGTAGCACAAAGAACTGCCGGCGATAAAGCAATAAGCGACCAATACGCCCTTTCATCAGTAACAATTCCCGATTGAATAAGCCATTCAGCGCCAAAATATAAAAGAGCACTAAAGAACACCCCTGTAAGTGTCAATGCTGCCATAGATATATGAAATACTTTTTGTCCCCCACGATAATCATTTACGGCATTTCTTTCTGCTACCATAATAGATATTGCCACGGGAAGTCCTGCTGATGAAACAGCTAAGCATAGCATGTAAATGGGATATGCCATTTGATACAAGCCAATCCCTTCACCACCCAAAAGACGCGATAAATAAATGCGACTAACCGCTCCTATGAATTTAACAATAATTCCGGCAACCGTTAATATGAGTGCTCCTTGAATAAAAGAATCTTTACGCACGTTTTTCTCCTAATTGATTTCTTTTGTTATTTCTTCCAATAATTCCGATATCCACTTAATCAAGCCTCCTGAGATATCAGCTTTTTTAATTCTAACACGAGCAGGAACCCCTGGCAAAAAATGAAGTTTGTCCATGAAATACGCCGGCAGCAAATTTAAGTTCCAATGCTGCATTGGTCGTTCATTTATCCATGAAATAAGAATCGTTTCTCTTTCATCAATAATACTACCGATTCCGAGGCGTTGTGCACGAATACGAATGCGTGCGCCGGCAAATAATTTTTCAACCGGCGATGTAGGAGTTCCAAATCGATCAATAACTTCATCGAGTAAATCGCTCAATTCTTCTTCTGTACCTACAACGGCAAGACGTCGATATATTTCCATTTTAGATTCTTCATCAGCAATATAATCGGAATCTAAATAAGCATCTTGACGAAGTTCTACCGTAGTAGTAGGAAGTTTTTCCTGTATCTCGCGATGTTCTCTTTTCGCACGAAGACACGATACAGCATCTTCCAACATATTGCAATAAGTAGCGAATCCTACTCCGGCAATATTCCCATGCTGTGCTGACCCTAATAAATTTCCTGCGCCACGAATTTCCAAATCTCTCATGGCAATTTTGAATCCGCTTCCTAATTCTGTAAACTCTCGAATAGTAGTAAGTCTTTTTTCTGCCACATCTGATAATATTTTCCCTCGACGATAGAAAAACCACGCTTTTGCTATTCGTTCAGATCGTCCTACACGACCACGCATTTGATAAATTTGAGACAATCCTAATTTATCGGCATCATATACAAGAAGGGTATTAGCATTAGGTTGATCCACGCCATTTTCAACTAAAGTGGTACAGAGTAACACATCATATGCCCCTTCAAAAAATTCCATCATTGTTCGTTCTAATTTTTTCCCTTCCATTCGTCCATATGCCACTGCGATAGTTACATCTTTCGGCAAAATTTTCCGTAAATGGGTTTCCATCGCTGCTATACTTTCTATGCGATTATAAATGAAATAAGTTTGCCCACCTCTGGCTTTTTCTCGCATAATAGCATCTTTAACGATAATATCATCATATTCCGTCACATAAGTTTGTATCGCATGACGATTTGTAGGAGGTTGCATCATAGTCACCATATCACGAACTCCCGAAAGACTCATATGCAATGTTCTTGGTATTGGTGTAGCAGATAAGGTTAATACATCCAATCCTTTTGACCATGATTTCCATTTTTCCTTTTGCATAACGCCAAAACGCTGCTCTTCATCAACTACTAAAAGGCCTAATTTTTTACAAGGAATTTGTTTCGACAAAACCGCATGAGTTCCGATAATAACATCCACTTCTCCTGTAGCTGCTTTTGCTAATATTTCCTTTTTTTCTTTAGCTGTAGTAAACCGATTTAACAATACTACATTAACACCAAAGGCCCCCATTCTATCAGAAAATGTTTTATGATGTTGTTTGGATAATACGGTAGTAGGACATAAAACAATAGCTTGATATCCACTCATAACACATTTAAATACCGCACGCATGGCCACTTCCGTTTTACCAAATCCCACATCACCGCAAACCAACATATCCATAGGCATAGGACGTTCCATAAGCCGTTTTACTGTATTAATAGCTTCCAACTGATCATCGGTTTCTACATACGGAAAAGTTTCTTCAAACGCCCGTTGTTCTTCGGTATCCGGCAAAAAGGCTATCCCTTCACTAATTTCTCGGTTCGCATAAACATCGAGTAATTTCTCTGCCAATTCTTCAATAGATGCCTTTGCTTTATTTCTTACTTTATCCCATTGCGTTCCACCCATATGATGAAGTGCCGGAGTTTGCCCTTCCGGACCGATATATTTCTCCAATGTAGCAATTTGCTCCATCGGCAAATATAACTTATCTGAACCGGCATACTGAATAGTCACATAATCACGATGTATTCCTTCTAATTCAATAGTATTAAGCCCGATGTATTTCCCAATACCATGTACGTTTTGTACTACATAATCACCTATGTGTAAATCAGAAAAATAGCGAATTTGTTTCCCTTTTGCTCCTGTTTTGTATTTCATCACCTTTTGCTTACCTAATACATCACCGGCAGCAATCACAATCACCTTTGATTCAGGTAATTCAAAACCTTGAGATAATAACTGATTTTGTAAGATAATTTTTCCAGGTCGAATATCCCTTCCTAAGGGAATATGATATTCATCTATATACTCAGATAATTCTCTATGCTCCGAAAGCCGAGGCGTATATAATACTGCAGCCCATCCATCTTCCAATAAATCGGATAAATCATTCATAAAAAGAGATATTTGTCGCTGATAATTAACAATACTACGTCCTTTCCAACTTTCATATGTGAGATCCGGAAATCCCTCTACTTTGCGCTTTAGCAAAGAATAGATTATTTCATTTTCTCCTATTTTATGCCCTAAAGACACGATTTCTTTCCATGAAATGACTTTATCGCTATTTTCAACATCTTCATGCATATATTTCTTCAACTCTTCTTCACTTTGCTGTGGCTCATCATAAATAAGAATTCCTTGCGAAAAATAGGAAAAAATAGTCTCTAAATCACCTTTCACATGAATAGGAAATAATAAAAATTGCTGAATATTTTCGATAGATCGCTGTGTATCTTCATCAAAAAGGCGCAAACTATCTATGGTATCTCCAAAAAATTCCATTCGCACCGGATGTTCTTCATTAATTGCAAATATATCAATAATATCTCCTCTAACAGAAAAATGCCCGCTCCGTTCCACTTGAGATACCCGTTCATACCCCATGTCAACCAATTGGTGCAATAATTTTTCTCTATCGATATCATCACTCATATGAAAAGAAATACTCTGTTCTCCCATTTCTTTCTTTCCTATCATACATTGTGCAACTTCCACTGCAGTCATCAATACAATGACCGGTTTATTCTGAATGAGAGCTGACAAAGTATGCATCCTATCCCGAAGTCTCTCCTGTCCGGAAAAAGTCACTTTAAAATCAGATTCTTCCACAACAGGACAAGTCATTATTTCTTTCGTAGGTAAAAAGAGATGCAAATCCTGAGTCCAACGAATGACGCTTTTATTATCGGGAACAATCAGTAAAATAGGTCGATTATCACTTTCAATCAAAGCAGTTATCAGCGCTTTTTGTGAATCACCGGCACCAACAATCATAACCGGTGTTTTTTTATTTATCTGTTCTTTAGTATTTTTTATTTCTTCATGTTCTTTCAACCATGCTACTAATTTTTCACCACTATCATCATCAAAAACGAATGATGTTTCTTTTCCCCTAAATGGTACATCCGCCATAGATGATTTAGTTTCTACATTAGCGGCTACTAACATTTCTTTCGCCATTAATCCTCCCATGAATTTTCTTCCTTTTTAATGCCTGTGCAATCCCCTAATTCATTAATACGGCAAATAATTTTTTTATTTTCATAAGTAAATTCCGGCGCAATATCTGATAAAGGAATCAACACAAAAAGCCGATCCCAAAAAAAAGGATGCGGTAATTTCAAAAAATCCGTATTTCTTTTTACATTATAACCGTAGATCAAATCTAAATCCAAAGTTCGTGGTCCCCAAGGAATCCGACGAACACGGCCAAATTTCTTTTCTGTTTCAAGAAGAAAGGTCATTAATTCTTCCGGTGTCTTCTTCCATTCCACTTCAATAACAGCATTGAAAAAATCGGGCTGATCACATTTTCCCCATGGCGGAGTACGATAAATAGCTGACCGTTTTTTGATATAGCAATCTTTATTATCTCGTAATACACTAAGAGATTTCCTCAATGTATCCTTACAATCACCTATATTAGCCCCTAAAGAAATTATATATTTCATCGTTCTTTATGTAATGCTACACATACATCTTCCAACGTACCGGGTATGGGCGCTCCCGGTTTATGTACGGTTGTCGTTACCTCCTGTACCATAGAATAAGCTTGAAATAATGCTTCATTTATTTTATATGCTACATGTTCAAGCAAACAACAAGGTTTCCCTTCCATAATTTCCTTTACTACATGAAACACATCTCTATAATTCACGGAATCTTGGATATTATCGGTTCTCCCCGGCGTAGATAAATCAAGTTTCAACATTACATCTACATAAAACCGTTGTCCTAAATGATGTTCCTCTTCTGCCACCCCATGATAAGCATAAAATGCCATGCCTTTTAATATAATTGTATCCATTACATCACCCTAATCGTTCATTATTTTTCAATATATCCCATACTTTTGATAATTGTGTTGCTGTTTTTACGTCATGAACACGCAAAATGGAACAACCTTTCAAGACGCCCCATAAATGAATCGCTCCCGTACCAATGTCTCTTTCTTTTGCCGGAACATTCAAAATCGCACCCACCAGGCGTTTACGACTCGCACCTAATAGCCACGGATACGGAAATGCTTTCGTCAACTCATCTAAACGTTGTAATATTTCTAAATTTTGATTTACATCTTTTGCAAACCCAATACCGGGATCGAGGATAATATTTTTTTCTTTCACTCCTGCTTTCAATGCAATATTCACAGACTTTTGCAAGAAGCATTTCAAATCCTCAATAATATCATTACTATATTCTTCCGTTAATTGATTATGCATCAAAATCACCGGCACATCATAAGATGCTGCTACTTTAGCCATTTCTCCCCGGTCATATTGAAATCCCCACACATCGTTTACTATATGTGCACCGGCATTAAGCATATAATCTGCTGTTTTCCAATGATATGTATCTACCGATACCGGTACAGTGGAAACAGGCAGAACAGACGGCAAAAATATTTTTAATCGTTCAATTTCTTCTTCTGCCGTAAGCATCTCACAACCGGGACGTGTGGATTCAGCTCCTACATCAATCACATCCGCTCCATCAGCAATCATATCTTTTGTATGCAAAACAGCATTTTCTTTAGTATTCCATGTACCACCATCAGAAAATGAATCCGGAGTTACATTAAGTATGCCCATAATAAGCGTTTTACTTTTTACTTCTAATTGTTTTCCATCTTTCCAAGTATAAATCATCTTATGCCCCTTCACTTTATCGTTCAGCTTTTATATAACTATCTCCCACATATTTTACCATTGCTATCCGGTCATATCAATAAATGACAAACAAAAAAAGCGGCATCACCGCTCCTTTTGTGCAGATATTCATTGAGGAGTATGAACTACCTGCAACCAAATTGATAATCAGGGAAATAATCATCAATTCGACCCTATGAAATTATTCATAGACATGGCATTTCCTCCATGTGATTACATTATACAAGATCCATTCCATTTTGTCCAATGAAATATTTAGATATACTGATACCATTTAATTATCATTAATTATTATTCTTTCACGACTACCTTTTGAAATAAAAACATGATTTCTACCGATAAAGTTAATATAGCCAATGCATTATCTATCAATTTCAATTCCAACAGTGACGAGGTGCTATTTTCTTTCTGAGCTAATATTTCCTCTAAGCGTTCTTGATGTAAGATTCTTGCGCGTTCTTCAAAAACCTCTATTTTCCTCATGCGAGCCTCTATTTTCATAGCATTTTCTTCTATACTATCTGTATAATCGAAAATTTTCTTCATTTCGATTAATGCCTGCCCCATTAAATCAATGAGGATTTTGGTTTTCTCTATCTCCTTTTGGTCCGAAAGTGCAGAAAAACATCTTACTGTTTCAATGAAAATATCACTCATTTGTCTCATTCTATCCACAAGACGAATGCCCCATTCCACATCTAACGAATCTTTATAAGTTTTATAAATACGCTCAATTCCCTTCGCATGTTGTGTCATGATTTTATTTTTCAAATCATACACAATGGCAATCTCTTCACCGGCATATAAATGTCTATTTGTCTCGTTCTGTATAAACGTTTTAGTTTTATAAATACTTCGCATATAATCACGTAAATAATCAAAAAATTTATCTTGTTTATTACTCATTTTTCATCTCCTCCATAATTTCTTTCATTTTATCATATCCCGTAAAAAACTTCTTTAGCAAAAATGACTTGCACCGTTTTACCGTTACAAGTCATTTTCTTTTTATTTTTCTATTTTTTTCGTAAGAGAAATCAATTCCAGAGCAGACATCGCACATTCAAATCCTTTATTTCCTGATTTTAATCCCGCACGATTCAGTGCCTGTTCTATTGTATCAGTAGTAAGCACTCCATACAAAACCGGAATCTCTGCTTGAAGAGCTACTTGAGCAATCCCTTTCGTCACTTCCGTTGCTACATGTTCATAATGATCTGTTTCTCCTCGAATAACTGCGCCTAAACAAATAACCGCATCATAGCGATGACTATTTACCATTTTCTTTGCAATAAGCGGTATTTCAAAAGCCCCGGGTACCCATGCCAAATCCACTTGATTCATGTCTACGCCATGCCGTGATAAACCATCTACCATACCATCAATCAATTTAGATACGATAATTTCATTAAATCTTGACGCTACAACAGCTATTTTTACCTTTGCGCCTTCATATTGACCGGAAATAATATTCATGATGTTCCTCCTTATTTTTCACTTATATGAAGTATATGACCTAATTTATCCTTTTTTGTTTGCAAATAAAAGGCATCTTCTTCAGTAGGTGTAATCTCCAATGGCAATCTCTCTTCAATAGTAATACCATATTCACTTACATCCCCAATTTTTTGAGGATTATTTGTTAAAATACGAATGCGATCAGCTTTCAAATCTTTCAAAATTTGTGCCCCTGTCATATATTCTCGTAAATCTGCCGCAAAACCCAATTTCAAATTAGCTTCCACGGTATCATAACCCTCATCTTGAAGAGCATAAGCTTTGAGTTTATTAATCAATCCGATACCTCGTCCTTCTTGACGCAAATACACAATAACGCCTCGCCCTTCCTTAGCAATTTTCCGAAGTGCGGTATCCAATTGCGCTCCACAATCACAGCGAAGTGATCCAAAACAATCACCGGTAAGACATTCTGAATGAATACGACAAAGCACCGGCTCACCATCAGATACATCACCCATCGTTAAAGCTATATGATGTTCATGATTGATAAGATTAACATAACCAAAAATTTTGAATTCTCCGTATTTTGTCGGCAATCGTGCTTCTGTCACTCGCTCAATCAACTTTTCATGTTTCTTTCTATATTCCACCAAATCTAAAATACTCCCGATTTTAAGACCTTTTTCTTTTGCTAAATGGAATAAACTTTCTCTTCGAGACATCGATCCATCCGTATTCATCACTTCGCAACAAAGACCCACCGGTTTAAGACCTGCCAATCGTGCCAAATCTACCGTGGCTTCTGTATGCCCTGTACGTTCCAAAACCCCCCAAGGTTTTGCTTTCAAAGGAAACATATGTCCCGGTCGTTTGAAATCCGCCGGATTCACATGCTCTTTAATAGCTTCTAATGCAGTCATCGAACGAGCCTCTGCAGATACTCCGGTACCTGAGTCTTTATAATCAATAGATGTCATAAATGCTGTCTGATTTGAATCAGTATTATGACGAATCATAGGCGATAAATACAGAGCATCACAATATTCCGAAGCCATAGGCATACAAATAATCCCTCGTGCTTCTGATGCCATGCGATTCACATTCTCAGGCGTAGCAAATTCTGCTGCACAAATATAATCTCCTTCGTTCTCTCGAGTTTCCGGATCCTGCATAATTACGATATGCCCTTTTTTAATTTCTTCAATAACTTCTTCAATCGAATCAAATTTACACTCCATAATGTCCTCCTAAATTATATTTTTCTAAATCTTCCATCGTTAATGATGATTCAGTAGATTTATTCATCAATTGCTCTATATATTTCCCTATATAATCATATTCTATATTCACTACATCCCCCACATTTTTATTAAGCAATATCGTTTCCTTTCCGGTATGTGGAATAAGTGCAATAGTAAATATATTTTCTTTTTTCTCTGCAATAGTAAGACTCACTCCATCAATAGCAACAGAACCTTTCTCTACCAAATATTTCTTATATTTTTGATTAGTTTGAAAAGAAATAATAACTGCATTCTCTTCTTTTTTTCTTGAAATTATCTCTCCAACTCCATCAACATGTCCTAATACAATATGACCGCCCAGACGAGCAGACAGCGTTAGTGCTCTTTCTAAATTCACTTTTGTACCCGAACGAAAAAGCGAAAAAGCAGTCCGTTTCATAGTTTCGCTTGTCACATCAGCACAAAAACAATCATTATCAATACTTGTAACAGTAAGACATGCGCCATTCACCGCAATACTATCCCCTATTTTTGTATTTTCTAATGCATAATGACAACTGATACATAACCGAGACGAATGTCCATATTTTTGTATAGTCTTAATCGTTCCGATTTCTTCTACAATTCCGGTAAACATATCACTCATCCTTCTCTTTCCATTCATACGGTGCATAATTATTTGAAACTTCTCTGATATTTTCTATCGAGGTTTCCTTTTTTATGTCTTTTTCACATACCCTTCAATGACCATATCTACATCGCAACATTTCATCTGAATATCATAAAGCTTTGTAGCACTTTGCAATGTTTTTGCTCCTTCTCCCCCTATAAGGCCCGGTGCTTTTTCACCACCAATAATCATAGGTGCTACGTAAACCCTCACCTTATCTACAATACCGGCTTTAAAGGCAGATGCTGCAGTCTCGGCACCACCTTCTAAAAGAATGCTGTCAATTCCTTTTAATACCAATCCTGTCATGGCCATTTCTAAATCTACCACCCCGGGCACATCACTATCTGCTACAATCACATCCATTCCTAAATTTTGCAATTTTTCTAACTTTTCCGGATTCCCTGAAGATGTAGTCAAAATGATAACATCTCCTTTATTTTGAAACACTTTTGCAGACAACGGTGCAGATAAATTTCCATCTACAATAATACGTACAGGATCATCAAAACCTTCCGTTCGTGCTGTTAAAAGCGGATCATCCTTTATAACAGTACCTGCACCTACCATAATTCCCTTATACATTCCACGAAGAGTATGACTCTCCCTTCGAGATTCCCCCGAAGAAATCCATTGCGACTCCCCGGAAGGACAAGCGGTTTTTCCATCCAACGACATGGCAGCTTTGTATAAAACAAAAGGTTTTTTCTCCGTAATAAATTTGATAAATACTTCATTTATACTCGCAGCATCCGATTCCATTACTCCGGTTGTCACGGATATACCGGCCTCTCGAAGTTTCTGTATCCCCTTACCGGATACCAATGGATTCGGATCTGTCATTGCTATAACGACCCGTTCAATACCTTTAGAAATAATCAAATCTGTACAAGGAGGCGTTTTCCCAAAATGACAACAAGGCTCTAAAGTTACATATAAAGTGGCATTTTTAGATGATTCACTACAATTATTAAAAGCATTTACTTCAGCATGTGGTCCGCCAAATATTTCATGAAATCCTTCTCCTATCACTTTTCCATTCTTCACGATGACAGCCCCTACCATAGGATTTGGTCTGGTATGCCCCTGTCCTTGACGAGCCAAATCCAATGCTCGCATCATAAACCGCTTATCATCATCCATACGCATAAAAACCTCCCGTTCCAGGGAGGTAAATTTACAACACATAAAAATTGTTGTCTTCTTTCATCCAGACTCTACTGTCGGCTTTGGAATTTCACCAAATCAACCTTACGGCTCGTGGGCTTACAATTTACCACCGGTCGGGAATTACACCCTGCCCTGAAGAACTTTAACAACATTATTATAGCATAATAACTATCAAAGTCAATCAAAAGCCCTCTTTTATGCTAAATACTCATCATAAAATGTGTTTTACTATATGAAATACATCACATGCAATATCTTCAGCATTTCTCAACTTATTTTCTATCGTGCAAGTCACACGCTTCCATCCATAATATTCACATAACAAATGATAAGCTGCATAACAAGATCTCAAATAATCTATATGTTGTTCATGAATATCCATAGATCCGCCGGCTGCAGCCCGTTCTTTCACTAATGCTTCAGAAACTGAAAGCGGCATATCGAGCAGAATAACTTCATCCGGTCGAGGTAATTCTAATTTATGGTATTCCGTTTCTTCCAACCATGTCAAAAATTTTAATCTCTCTTCATGATTCTCATACTTAGTCATCTGATGCACCATATTACTTGTCGTGTATCGATCAGCAATGACAATACCACCTTTTTCGTAAAAAGATTTCCATTTCACTCGGTATGACGCAAATCGATCTACCGCATAAAAAAGAGATGCCGCATAGGGATTCACATCTTGCGGCTCTTTTCCAAATTCACCGTTTAAATACATTTTGACCAATGAAGATGATGGACTTTCATAATCAGGAAAGGAAATATGCATCACATCTTTTCCTTCTTGCATTAATTTCTTTTCCAAAAACTCTGATTGTGTAGCTTTTCCGCTTCCATCAATTCCTTCTAAAACGATAAGTTTCCCTTGCATATGAATCACCTTTATGTTTGCACATTTTTATGTTTACATGTTTATATATTTTATTTTACCATACCGCTCTACAAAAAAGGAAAATAAAAAAATTGACGGTGTAGCGTATAAAGCCTTTTACCGTCAATCTTTGATTATTTCTTTTCTTTCTTCAAATTAAAGAGATTCATTGCTTTATCAACAGAATATTCCAACGCACATTCAATGGCATCTGCTGTATGCTTTTTTGCTTCTTCAATTTTTTCTATTTCATCGCCGTATGGTCGTTGCAAAACATGCTGAATCACCGTATGCCCATCATGAGGATGTCCTACGCCGATTCGAAAACGCTGAAATTCTTCTGTATTCAAATGCGCAATAACAGATTTTAGTCCATTATGTCCTCCGGCAGAACCTTTCTTACGTATACGAATCTTTCCCGGTGGCAAATCTAAATCATCGCAAATAACATAAATATCGGATATGTCAATTTTATAATAACTTGCAATAGCCCCTACCGCTTCACCGCTACTATTCATATAAGTCAATGGTTTTACCAATAAAATTTTTTCACCGTGAAATATAACCATCCCTATTTTCGCTTTTAAGTCAGTTTTCCATTGCGTTACATTCCAACGCCTTGCCAATTCATCAATGACATCAAATCCCATATTATGCCGGGTATGTTCATATTCTTCCCCGGGATTTCCTAATCCTACAATCAGTTTCATTTGTCAAAAAGCGCACTTACTGACACATCATGGAAAATACGAAGAATGGCTTCCCCTAAAAGCGGTGCCACAGATAACACTTTAATTTTATCTTGTAGTTTTTCTTTCTTTTCCTGTTCAATAGGTAGGGAATTTGTTACAACAATTTCTTTCAAATTTGACTTCTCAATTCGTTCTGCCGCCGGATCGGTAAGCACCGGATGACAAACTGCTGCATAGACTCCCAAAGCTCCAAATTCTTCTAAAGCCTTGGCCCCTTCGCAAAGTGATCCTGCCGTATCAACGATATCATCTACAATAAAACAATTCCGTCCTTCTACATTACCAATAATATTCATTACTTTTGCTACACCCGGTTCAGGTCTACGTTTTTCAATAATGGCAATAGGTGCTCCCACACGATCTGCTAAATCACGCGCACGATTTACCCCACCTAAATCCGGCGACACTATGGTCAAATTTTCTAAATTTTTAGATTTTACGTATTCTGCCAAAAGAGCAGCTGACGCTAAATGGTCAACAGGTACATTAAAAAATCCTTGAATTTGTCCGGCATGCAAATCCATTGTGACCACTCGTGTCACTCCGGCAGTCGAAAGTAGGTCTGCCACCAACTTTGCACTAATCGGTTCTCTTCCTCTTGTTTTACGATCTTGCCTGGCATATCCATAATAAGGAACCACTACGGTAATATGACGAGCAGACGCTCTTTTAAGAGCATCAACCATAATCAGCATTTCCATTAAATTATCATTTACCGGTGCTCCGGTCGGCTGAATAATAAAACAATCCTTTCCGCGGACGCTTTCGTTAATCATTACTTGTATTTCTCCATTATTAAATCGTCCGCAAAGTGATTTCCCCAAAGGAACTCCGATATAATCTGAAATTTCTTTGGCCAATGCTTCATGAGCCGTGCCGGTAAAAATCTTCAACCTTGATGTACCTTCCATATCCATGTCAATATGCTCCTTTTCTATTCTTCCGGAATATCAGAAATCTGTTGTAAAACAATTACATATTACATATTTTAATTATATACCGTAAGAGGAATAAATCATACCTAAAATATAAAATTTAAACAAATTCTCGCAATCAATCTTTATAGGTATCTTTTTTTACCCAATTTTCTCTATTTATCTGTTTTGTCCGTCCTATAGCCAACGCTTTTTCCGGTACATCTTTTGTAATAGTAGAACCCGCAGCAGTAAAAGCTCGCTTACCCACATGCACCGGTGCAACTAAATTCGTATTACAACCAATAAACGCATGATCATCAATGCGACAACGATGTTTATTTTTTCCATCAAAATTAACCGTAATCGTGCCGCAACCAAAATTGACTTGTTTTCCTACATCAGAATCACCGCAATAAATTAAATGAGGCAATTTCGTCTTATCATCTATATTGGAATTTTTTATTTCTACAAAATTTCCTATTTTTACATCATCATGAATATGTGTATCAGGACGTAAATGAACAAAAGGCCCAATATTGTTATCATTTCCTATTATACAATCATGAGCATATACACGATTTAACGTATTATTATCTCCACAACATACATTTTGGAGTTGTGTGTCAGGTCCAAGAATACAATTTTTACCTACTTCAGTCTGTCCTTGTAATATAGTACCGGGATATAAGACCGTGTCTTGCCCGACTTTCACGTCTTGCTCTATGTACGTATGATCAGGATTAATTATTGTAACCCCGGCAGCCATTAATTCTTCTAATTTCCGAACACGAAGTATTTTCTCTGCCTGTGCAAGTTGTATTCGTGAATTAACCCCCATGGTTTCTTCACTATCATCCGCCGGTACAGGAATAACCTTTTTCCCTTCTTGTATTAATAAACCAAAAACATCAGTAAGATAATATTCTTGCTGTGCGTTATTATTATTTACTTTCGGTAATGTTCTTAACAAATCTTCCGCGCTAAATACATAAGTACCGGTATTAATTTCATGAATAGCCAATTCTTCCATTGTTCCATCTTTTTGTTCAACAATACGTTTCATTTGTCCTTTGCCATCGCGAATAATTCGACCATAACCAAAAGGATTGTCCATCATCGCTGTTAACACAGTCGCTGATGCATTATTTTCTCGACAGACATTGGTAAGTTTTTCTAAAGTTTCACTTCTGAGAAGAGGGGTATCTCCACAAATCACCAATACATATCCGGCACTATACTTTTCTATTTCTTTTATCGCCTGGCTAATGGCATGAGCTGTACCAAGTTGTTCCTCTTGATGCACAAAAGTAACTTTTTCTTTATCTAATTCTTGCCGAACTAATTCTTCCTTAAATCCGGTAATTACAATTTGATTTTCATAACCGGCTTTTTTCACTACATGAATAACTTGTTTAACCATCGGTATGCCGCATACTTTATGAAGTACTTTCGGTAATTCTGATTTCATGCGTGTTCCCTGACCGGCAGCTAAAATGACTGCTGTCAAATTTTCCATGCGACCTCCTTATATTTTTCACACATTTACTTACACATTGTAACAAAACCTTTTATTCGTCGCAAGAAAAGAGTGATGTGCCGCATACGACATTCATCACTCTTTTCGTTTTATGATACTAAATAAACTTTCACATTATCACGTGTACCCCATTCATAAGCTTCTGCCATAGTATCTACACCTACATCAATAATATTCCCCTTTATAGCTCCGCCAATATCATCACAAATAGCATAACCATACCCTTCTATATACACAATACTTCCTAAGGGAATCATTTCCGGATCAACAGCAGCATGTCCTTTACCTGCATAATTGCCCAATGCCGTTCGTCCTACATTACCGCCATCATATGGAGTATATGCAGTAGCCCTCATATGAAATACCTTTTTATATTTCCCGGTAAAGAAAGGAGGATTTTCTAAATAATCCAATACTTCAGAATCAGCTATACCTGTTTGCTTTAGATTTTCTTTTATTTGTAACCTTTTTATAGCCAATTCCGTACCTGCCCCATAAATGCCATCGGAACTTCCCGGATGATATCCATGAAGAAATAGTCTATTTTGTAATCGTATGACTCGCTTTCCTCGTTCTCCCGGTTTAACAATCCTATTTTTACTTACTATTTCGTATTTCTCATTTAATCTATCAAGCGTTTCTTTATCTACCGCCCCGGTATCAGATAATCCCTCATCTACTTGAAAACTTTTCACTGCTCTTGCTGTATCTTCACCATAAATTCCATCAATTTCCCCATCCAAATACTCTATCATTTTCAATTTCTTTTGAAGCCATTCGATATTCTTGCCTCGATCTCCCTTCGCATATATAGGAGCGGTTCCAACCTTTTTCTTTTCTTCTGTATTAGATAAAACTTCCCATGTGGCTTCATCTACCGCGCCGGATAAAGGTATATTATACTTCTTTTGCAATTTTTTCACCGCTTGCACAGTATCAGTTCCATAAACACCATCTATACTTCCACTTAAATATCCTAATTTATTAAGCTTTTTTTGCAGTGAACCAATTACTGCGCCGCGATTTCCTTTAGCATAAATAATACCGCCGCCTACACGATACCCCTTACCCACAGCGTCCCGCAATTCACGTTTTGTTTCTTCATCAACTTTTCCGGTAATTCGTAAGCCCTTATCCTTTTGAAATTCAGATACAGCTTTCACTGTCGTAGACCCATATTCTCCATCTACGGTACGTGCCAAATAACCGGCGTCAACTAAATCATTTTGCAATGCTGATACAGCTTCCCCGCTCATTCCGTACTGCAATATTTCTGCTGAACTCCATCCGCTGAGCAAGAAACAAAATAATATAACTTCAAAAAATAAAATAATCTTTTTCACAAAATATCCCCCTTATGAATATCCCTATTTTATCATGTTTGATTATATTCTGTAAAAATTCTATAAAAAACGCCTTCAGTAGGCTATACCTCCCTGAAAGCGTTTTTGTTCATATCTATTTTATTTTCTATACAGACCCATCGCATGAATAGCTTTATCATAAGTAACTTTCGCTTTTTCATGAGCTTTAGCTGCCCCTTCATCAAGAATTTCATCTAATTCCGGGCTGCCTGTTAATTCTTCATACCGTTGTAAAACAGGTGTCATCTCTTCTACCACTAAATCTGCTACATCTTTCTTAAATACTCCATACCCCTGTCCTTCATACATTTTTTCTATTTCTTCAAATGTTTTCCCTGAAATAGCTGCATGAATACTCATTAAATTAGATACTCCCGGTTGATTTTCTTTATCATAATGCACATGCCCCAATGAATCAGTCACCGCTCTTTTAATTTTTTTCACAATCACATCTGCTGTATCAAGCATATGAATGGTTGCCCACTCATTATCATCAGATTTACTCATTTTTGATGTAGGTTCTTGTAAACTCATCACCCTAGCGCCACCCTCAGGAGACCACATCTTCGGCAATGTAAATACTTCTCCATACTTACGATTAAATCGTTCCGCTAAATCTCTGGTGATTTCCATATGTTGCGTTTGATCCTCTCCTACAGGCACTAATGTAGCTTGGTAAAGTAAAATATCAGCAGCCATAAGCGGTGGATAAGTTAATAAACCTAAGGGAATAAAACCTTCTTTCTTTTCCGCTTTTTGAGCTTTTGATTTGTATTGTGTCATACGCTCCATTTCGCCTACATAAGCACTACAAATCATCATCCAGCCCAGAAGAGCATGTTCCGGTACTTCCGACTGTACGAAAATGGTTGCCTTTTTCGGATCAAGTCCGGCCGCTATATACAAAGCTGCCAAATTACGTGTTCTTTCATGAAGTAAATTCGATGGTTGAGGCATCGTAATAGCATGCTGATTAACAATGCAATAATAACATTCTGCGGTATCTTGAAAAGGAATAAAATTTTTTAATGCGCCTAAATAATTCCCTAAAGTCAATGACCCACTAGGTTGAATACCTGAAAAAATAATCTCCATTTTAATAATGCCTCCTCTATTCCACGGTAACTGATTTTGCTAAATTTCTCGGTTTATCCACATCGTTTCCTTTTTTTATCCCCGTATAATATGCCAACAGTTGCATGGGAATAACCGATAAAATTGGCGATATAAATTCATCAACACGCGGTATTTTTACTATTTCTGTCGTATATTTTTCTAATTCTGCATCATCATCATATCCAATACCCAACACCTCTGCACCTCTAGCACGCACCTCTTCAATATTGCTATACATTTTAGCCATAACCTCTTCTTGAGTTGCTACTGCAATAATCGGTGTATCCGGAGTAATCAAAGCCAAAGTCCCATGTTTCAATTCTCCTGCTGCATAAGCTTCGGCATGAATATAAGATATCTCTTTTAATTTCAGTGCCCCTTCCATGGCAATAGCATAATCAATGGAACGTCCCAAATAAAAGATATCTTCTGCTTGAATAAATCGCTGTGCGACTTTTTCCATATGCTTGTTTTCTGTCAATACCTTTTCTATCTGTTTTGGTAAAACTTTAAATTCTTCCACCATATGATGTACTAATTCTTTAGAAATAGTTTCTTTCAATTGACCCATATAAAGTGACAAAAGAAGCAAAATAACCAATTGTGTAGTATAAGCCTTAGTAGAAGCCACAGCAATTTCAGGCCCTGCCAAAGTGTAAATAGCTGCATCAGATTCTCTGGCAATGGAGGATCCAATAGAATTTGTAATAGCAATACTCTGTGCTCCTAAACGTTTTGCCTCTTTCAATGCTGCTAAAGTATCAATCGTTTCACCTGACTGACTGACAACAATGCAAAGAGTCCGTGCCGTAGTTAATGGTTTGCTATACCGATATTCCGATGCGATTTCAACCTGTACCGGTATTTTCGTAAATTGTTCAATATAATGCTTTGCCACTAATCCGGCATGATAAGCTGTTCCACAAGCTGTAATTAAAATATTATCAATAGACTCCAAACTATTCTTTGTCCAATTCAAATTATCAAATTTTACTTCCCCGTCTTTTGTCAGATGGATATGAATCGTATCATAAATAGCTTTCGGCTGTTCATATATTTCTTTCATCATAAAATGAGGATAACCATTTTTCTCCGCAGCCTCTGCGGACCACGTAATTTCCTGCACTTTTTTGGAAACAGGAAGTCCGTCGGCATCATATACGTGAACACTATCTTTTTTTACAACAGCTATTTCTCCATCATTGAGTATATAAATACGTCGTGTGTAATTAATAACTGCCGGAATATCAGACGCAATAAAATTTTCCTTTTCCCCTAAACCGATAATTAACGGATTATCTTTTTTGGTACAAATTAAAGTATCCGGTTGTTCTGCATCCATGAATACTAAAGAATAAGATCCATCTATCACCGATAATACTTTCTTTATAGTAGATAAAAAATCACCATCATCTAAGTCTTCTGCTAAATGAGCTACTACTTCCGTATCTGTTTCAGATTTGAAAGTATGCCCCTTTTGTATCAATTTTTTCTTTAGTTCCATGTAGTTTTCAATAATTCCGTTATGAACTACCACAAAACGATTATGACTATCTCCATGGGGATGAGCATTAATATCCGACGGTTTGCCGTGAGTTGCCCACCTTGTATGTCCAATTCCGATATGTCCTGATACCGGCATTTCCTTTATCAAGTTTTCTAAATTAATGAGTCTACCTTGTTTCTTTTTTATTTCAATTTTTCCATTTTCAAAAACCGCAATACCTGATGAGTCATAGCCTCTATATTCTAAACGGCGAAGACCTTCTATAAGGAAATCAGATGCTTTTCCATCTCCTACATAGCCTACTATACCGCACATATTCCTTCCTCCTATACATTTTTGGATTTATTATAATCCATATTCAAAATTTATAACGCTTCGTTATTATACCACAGTTGAAATATCATCACATACAAAAAATACACATCTTATAAAGGGGAATTTATCACATTTTCCAACACAGGAGTTGCTTCTGAAAATCCGGCAACTACCGCAATTATCGCTATTAAAAATAATGCGAAAACAAGCCCTATGAAAATAATAACCGGTGAAAGACTAATAAAAAATGCTTTCGTTGTCGTAAATTCATAATTTTCACGAACAGCCACTACTTCTAAAATAAAATTCCATATGACAACAAATATAACCAGAATACCGCTCACTACTTCAAGTCCCATTTCTTTAAGTAACATGAAGAACACGATAAAGGCATACGGTACATAAGCACATAAGAAACCTGTTGTAATCCCTTTAGCTGTACCTCTACCTCCAAAAAATCCGGAAATATAATCAATAACTGCACTATGTAACAATATACCTAAACCACTTAAAATAACCATCACGGCAAAACCAATAAGCCATCCGGAATCAAATTTAAATGAGGAAAGAGTCATCAGTACGATAACAAAAAGCCAAATCATTCCTCCCACTTTCATTTTTTCCATTTTCGTTACATCTCGTAAAGCTTCTGCCGGATGCACAAGGATGCGATAAATATAATCTGTTATTTCACTCATCATAAATCTCCTCATCGAATAACTACTTTTTCTTTAGCGTCCAACGAATTGACCATCTGTGTAACCATTTCCTTTGAGAATACTTGAACCATCCGTTCTGTCTCACTATAAAAAATTTCACGAAGCGAAGATCCGGATGTATATTTCTTTGTCGGTATAGTTTCACCATCCAAACCTGCACGACCACCGGCATAACTTAATGCATCATAATAATTACCCATAGCATCTACAAGGCCCAAGTCCATAGCTTGTTTCCCTGTTAAAATCCGACCATCTGCTATTTTTTTTACTTTCTCAATATCCATTTGCCGTCCATCAGCTACCGTACTAACAAATTGAGCATAAATATCATCAACCATTTGTTGAATCATTTGATTTTCTTCCGGCGTCATCGGACGATACATAGACATGATGTCTTTATGCTCACCGCTCTTAATTTTTTCCGAATGAATACCCAACTTATTCATCAATTCTTCCACATTCGTATATTCCATATAAACCCCAATACTTCCGGTCAATGTCGCAGGGTTCGCAAAGATATAATCACCCTTGCTGGCAATCCAATATCCGGCAGAAGCGCAAGTATCACCCATGGATATAATAATCGGCTTCCCGGCTGATTTGATTTTATCCATCTCTTCAGCAATTTCTTGTGTAGCACCGGTCGAACCACCGGGACTATTAATACGAATCAATACAGCTTTCGCCCGACTATCCTTTCGTGCTTTTTCCATTTCATACATTATCTGCTCACTTGTAGTCATCCCTGATGCACCAAAAAGGACATCATTTCGAGGTCCACCCACAATAGCTCCGTCAATACGAATTACTGCTACATAATCAGTACCGCCACGGATAGCGTTATCACCTTTTTTTACGTCAGATAATATACCTACCATTAGAGCCATAATGAATAATACCACCATACCGATCCATATCCACTTTTTATTATTCATAAATAATTTCCTCTCCTGTTAAACTCTTTTTCAAATTATAACACTTTATCAACTATAAAAGAATCAATAAAAAAGTTCTACCTGCAATTAGATAGAACTTTTGGTGACCGGTATGGGATTCGAACCCATACTCTCTGCGCTGAGAACGCAGCGTCTTAACCGTTTGACTAACCGGCCATGTGCAAATTATTATACCGTTTTGCCCAATAATTTTCAAGCCCATTCTTCCTACACAAAACAAAATGAACCTTCAAAATAACTAATAACTCTGAAATACTTCCCAAAGCCATTCCGAAAAATAATAAAAATTCAACAGTACCATTTATAAACAAACTCTACGACTATCGCTTTTCATTTTTATTTTTTTCATAAAGAATCAAAAGTCCTTTCAGTGTCAGCATAGCATCCACCACATCAATGGTTTTTGACTCTTTAGACAACAAAGCCGCCAACCCACCGGTTGCAATAACTTTAATGTCCTCTCTCTTCATTTCCGCTTTAATACGTTTTACAATTTCATCAATTTGTCCTACAAAGCCATAATAAATACCTGCCTGCATAGCTGATACGGTATTTTTACAAATAACCGACTTTGTTTTCAATAGTTCAATCCGCGGTAATTTGGACGCACGTTGAAATAACGCCTCCATAGAAATACCAATTCCCGGTGCTACGGCACCGCCTAAATAATTCCCTTTTTCATCAATAACACAAAACGTCGTAGCCGTTCCCATATCAATCACAATCAAAGGACAGTTATATTCCGCAATAGCAGCTACTGCATTGACAATACGATCTGCCCCTAATTCTCTGGGATTATCATAAAGAATATTCAGACCGGTTTTAATTCCCGGCCCCACTAAAATCGGAGTAACATGAAAATATCTTTTGGATAAGCTTTCTAATATAGGAATAATCGGTGGTACTACCGTAGAAATAATAACATCTTCAATGTCAGAAAAATCAATTCCATTTAAATGAAATAAAGTTCCTATGACGCCGGCATACCCATCAGCCGTTTGAAGAACATTAGTCGTCAAGCGCCAGTGCTTAATTAATTCTTTTCCGTCATAAATACCACAAACAATATTCGTATTTCCTACATCGAAAGCAAGTAACATTTTTTAACTCCTCTACCTATTCAAATTGAATACATGTGTATCATGCAAT
The DNA here is from genome assembly GCA_001553355.1 of Veillonellaceae bacterium DNF00626. Taxonomy (GTDB): domain Bacteria; phylum Bacillota; class Negativicutes; order Veillonellales; family Dialisteraceae; genus Dialister. Next base: position 41,405 of record KQ960828.1, on the reverse strand, counting down.
ATAGTTCTCATTCTGTCAAGCATAAAAAAAGAAACAGTTTTAATTTCATTGCTAAACTATTTCGCTGAAACTAATTAACTGTTTCTTTATCAAATATTATTTTTTATTTTCTGACAAAAAGTACCCGGCATTTTGCAATGCATGACGTATCTGTGTTCCGCATAAAACGCCTAAAACAATTTTAATAACGTCAAATATAACAAATGGAAATACAGTTAGCGTCAATGCCTGCCAAAGAGGCATGGACTTATGCAAGCCGAAATAAAAATATGCCATGAACCAAAGAGTTCCCAAAACATAACAAGCAATAAGACCTGCCAAAGCCAGCGAAATTTGTCTGACATATTTTCCTTTTTCTGCTACACAAATACCGGAAAACGCTGCCATAACTAAAAAGCCTAAGTAGTATCCACCTACAGGACTGGCGAAAATGCCAAAACCTGCTTTACCTGCTGTTAAAATCGGTATACCGATAGCTCCTAATAAAAGCCATATCGCTATAGCGATCGTCCCCCATCGCCATCCTAAAACCCCTCCGGCTAATGCACAAACAAAAGTCTGTAATGTAATAGGTACCGGACCTATCGGAAAAGCAAATTGAGATAAAACCGCCATAATAGCAGCTAATAAAGCCGCTCCTACCATATGATGAAGATTCGTGTTAGACATTGAAAAAAACTTCCTTTCTTATCTTTGCGGAATAGGTGCATCAACCGGACGAATAGATACGTCGCCGGCTAATACTCGCTGTATTCCCTCTTTTGTTTCAACTAAAAGACAACCATCTTTATCTATATCGACTGCTTTGCCTATATAATTTTCATTGGAGTAAATCACCCTCACTTCCTTACCCAATGTGATAGATAATTTTCTCCAATCCTCCAGCACTCGTTCAAATCCTTCTGTTTGTGCCAATTTATATTCAGCTTCTAACTCTGCCAATACAGCTGCTAAGAGATTTTTTCTTGACACATTAATCCCTTCATTCAAGAAAGATGTCGCTGTTTCTCTAAATTCTTCCGGAAATTCATTTTCTTTAATCCCCGTATTAATACCTATCCCCAAAATAATATAGTCAATTTTTTCCATAGAAGATGACATTTCGGAAAGCATTCCCACCATTTTCTTTCCATTCACTAAAATGTCATTAGGCCATTTAATACCTGCTGCCGGAAGCCCTAATCTATGAATTCCTCGACACACGCCTACCGCCGCCATAAGCGTACATTTCGACGCTTCCATAGGGAAAAATTTCGGACGCAAAATAACAGAAAACCAAATACCTTTTGCAAAAGGAGTATAAAAACTTCTACTCAATCGACCATGTCCGGTGACTTGTTCTTCCGCTACAACAATAGTACCTTCTTCAGCCCCTTGCATCGCTATTTTTTTCGCTTCTTCATTAGTAGACGTTGTACTTTCGTAATATACTATATGCCGTCCTAATAATTCTGTATGAAGTACACTTTCAATTTCCAAAGGTGTAAGCAAATCAGGAGCATAAATTAAACGATATCCTTTTCTCGTGCTGGATTCAAAAATATATCCTCGTTCTTTTAGCACATTGATATGCTTCCAAATCGCTGTGCGTGACACTTTCAGATCTTTTGAAATTTGCTCTCCCGATACATACCCGCCATTTGCTTTACGAAAATATTCCAAAATTTCATTTCGCATGTTCTATCCCCCTAACGACCTTTAAATTGTCTTTATTATAATTTTTCATGGCACATTCGTCAACCTTTTATATTTTTTCTATTAACATTTGAATAACATATATTTTCTACTTTCTATATTGCATATTTTCCCCTTATAAAAAGGAATTCACCATCGCGAATTCCTAATAAAAATATATCTATAATTTTATCCATGAAACAAAGATAAATAGCTCGTATAAAATTGTTGCAGTTGCTTCAATGCCCTTTCTGCCAATTTTTTATTTTTTTCTTTCTTCGGTACTCTTGTTTCCAAAAGCGGAACTAATCCAAAATTCGCATTCATTGGCTGAAAATTTTTCCCATTAAAATGTGACACATAATGACAAAGAGCGCCAATTTCTGTTTCTTTCGGAAAGCTCTGCGGTTCTTTACCCAAAAACCTTGCTGCAGCTGAATAAGCGGCTACTATTCCTGAAGCTGCCGACTCGACATATCCTTCCACGCCGGTCATCTGCCCGGCAAAAAACAGTCCCTCTCTTGTCCTGGTTTCCATTGTCGCATTTAAAAGGTGCGGTGAATCAATATATGTATTTCTATGCATAACCCCATAACGAATAAATTCTGCCTTCTCTAAGCCGGGTATTAATTGAAATACTCTTTTTTGCTCTCCCCATTTTAGATGTGTTTGAAAACCTACTATATTATACATGGTATCATCTTCATTATCCTGTCGGAGCTGAACTACTGCATAAGGCTCCTTCCCTGTACGTGGATCCGGTAGCCCCACCGGTTTCATAGGCCCAAAGCGTAAAGTATCTTCTCCACGATCTGCCATTACTTCCACCGGCATACAACCTTCAAAGACATTCCCATTCTCAAAACCATGCACTTCTGCAGTTTCCGCTGTTTTCAATGCCTCATAAAATTTTTTATATTCTTCTTCGTTCATCGGACAGTTAAGATAAGCTGCTTCCCCTTTGTTATATCGTGACATACGATATATTACACTCATATCTAAAGATTCTTTTAGAATAATCGGCGCTGCCGCATCATAAAAATAAAGTCCTTTCCCATGGCAAAATTTTTCTATATCATTAGCTAATTTGCCTTCCGTCAATGGCCCCGTCGCTATGATAACAATCGGGTCATTAGGAATTTCTGTGATTTCTTTTTTTACCACAGTAATTAATGGATGTGTTTTTATTTTTTCCGTTACAGCTGCAGCATAACCTTTTCGATCAACAGCCAATGCGCCCCCGGCAGGCACGGCATGATTATCGGCACAATGTATGATAATCGAATCCAATTTACGCATTTCTTCTTTTAAGAGGCCCACTGCATTTGTCAATGCAGCCGCACGAAGAGAATTACTACAAACTAATTCTCCGAAATATTCACTATGATGTGCAGGCGTCATCTTTGTCGGTCTCATTTCTATTAGAGTAACGGGTATACCCATTTGCGCCAATTGCCATGCAGCTTCACTTCCTGCTAAACCGGCCCCTACCACTATAATATCTTTTGCCGTTATTTTCATATTTATTCTTTATTCCCTTTTACTTTTCTTTTAGGACGAGTAGGACACTCCATATTAGAGCAGAAAACTTTTTCACCCTGCGATTTATAAGTACGTTTTACCATAATGGAGCCGCAAGTAGAACAAAATTGGTTAACCGGTTCATCCCAAAGTGCCATATGACATTCCGGATAGCGATTACATCCATAAAAATAACGACCTCTTTTAGACCTTCTTCTTATTAAACTACCCTTTTGACAAGTAGGACAAGTAATTCCTGTATCTATAACAATAGCTTTATTTTCACCACATTCAGGGCACTTCAGATATCTACCATACGGTCCTTGGCGATAAACCATAAAAGTTTTACATTTTTCACAAGTAATTTCTGATTTTTCTTCTTCGCCCGTTTCAGTCTGATAGGATTTAATATTTTTGCAGGTAGGATAATTAGGACATGCTAAATATTTCCCATATTTCCCAATTTTAACAATAAGATTGGCTCCGCACTTTTCGCAAATAACATCAGATACTTCTGTATTCTCTTTTTTCGCTTTCATTGCTTCTGCATTCGCATGATTTAGCTCTTTTTCAAAAACATCCCAGAATCCTTGCATAACGTTACTATATGATGCCTTTCCGTCAGCAATTTTATCTAACCATGTTTCTAATTCGGCGGTAAATCCCACATTGATAATTCCCTCAAAATACTCTTTTAAGAGATTCGTTACTTTAAATCCGATTTCTGTAGGAATAAATTGTTTTTTCTCTTTTTCTACATAATGCCGATTCTGTATAGTGTCTAAAATAGGTGCATAAGTAGATGGTCTCCCAATACCTTTTTCTTCCAAGGTTTTAATCAGACTGGCTTCTGTATATCTCGGTGGTGGTGCTGTAAAATGTTGCTCTCCCGTAGCCTTTTTATTTTTCACCACATCATTTTTATGTAGTTCCGGTAAAATAACCGATTCATTTTCACTTTTCTTTTCTCGTGACGGTTGCATAATCGTAAAGCCATTAAAAAGTACGGTAGACCCTACAGCTCGCAACGTATATTTCCCACTTTCCAAAACAGCATTAGTCGCTTGCGTGATTTGTGGAGTCATTTGACTGGCAATAAAACGATTCCAAATAAGAGTATATAAACGCAACTGATCTCGCGTAAGCACAGAAGCCAATGCATCAGGTGGAAATTCTAAACTTGTAGGTCTGATAGCTTCATGCGCATCCTGTGAATCTTTCCCTTTAGCATATATATTCGGTTTTGCCGGCAAATATTCTTCCCCATATACACTTTGAATATAGGGTCTGACTTGCTTAATCATTTCTTCTGAAATACGGGTAGAGTCTGTACGCATATATGTAATAATACCCACATGTCCATGCCCCGGTATTTCTATTCCTTCATAAAGCATTTGAGCAATCATCATAACTTTCTTTGCTCCATATCCCAACCGATTGACTGCATCTTGTTGTAATGTTGATGTAGTATACGGTGGTTTTGCTTTACGCTGCTTTTTTGTTTTTGTTACAGAAACTATATTCGCCGGCTTATGAAGTAAATCGGAAATAATATTATCTGATTCTTCTTGATTATGAATAACTGCTTCTTTTTGATCAATCAATGATAATTTAGCAGTAAATTTTTCTTTTTTCGCTGTTTCAAAAAGTCCTTCTATTGTCCAATATTCTACCGGCTTAAAGGCTTGTATTTCTTCCTCTCTTTCACAAATGAGGCGAGTAGCCACTGATTGTACACGTCCTGCCGATAAACCGCGATAAACTAATTTCCATAACCAAGGAGAAAGTTTATATCCCACTAAACGATCCAATACTCGTCTTGCCTGCTGTGCATTTACACGATTCAAATCAATAGAATTAGGCTCTGTTACAGCTGCTTTAATAGCAGGTGGTGTTATTTCGTGAAAAGCAATACGCACTTTATCATGAGGATTCACATCAAGAAGTTTTGATAAATGCCAAGAAATAGCCTCCCCTTCACGGTCAGGGTCCGTTGCTAATAAAACACGACTTGATTTATTTGCCTCTTTCTGCAAATTTTTTATCACATCTGCTCTATCTGCAGAATTAACATACTCAGGTTTAAATCCATTATCAATTTCTACCCCTAATGTTTTCTTAGGTAAATCTCGTAAGTGTCCCATAGATGCCATAACTTTATATTCAGTTCCTAAAATACGCTCTATGGTTTTAGCTTTTGCCGGTGATTCTACGACCACCAAACATTTTCCCTTGGGATTTACCTTTCGTTTAAATATCGGTTCTCTAATACGTCTTGCCTTTGATTTATTTGTTCCAATGGTAATAGTTTTTGTAATTGCCACGCTACTGTCCCCCATATTTTATTAACTTTACATTTTCCCGGTAATGATAAAACGTCCTGTTCCTACTTCCTTAATAACACCTTTCAGTTGTAATTGAAGCAATATACCGGTTACTTTCGCTACAGACATGCCGGATTGTATAAGTATATCTTCTGTACTCACTTCATTCCCTATACAGCAAAAACGATACAACACTTCCTCTTCTAATGTCAACTGTTGAATTGTTTTATCCGGTACTTCTTTTATTATTTCACCCCAGTTATATTCAGATAAAATATCTTCGTAAGACGTACAACAAATAGCACCACTCCTAATTAATTGATTCGTCCCTTTAGATGTTTCTTGCCAAATATTTCCCGGTACAGAAAAAACATCTCTTCCTTCTTCTAACGCAAAATCTGATGTGATAAGTGCTCCACTGCGTTCCGCCGCCTCTACCACTACGGTAGCAGAACTCATTCCGGCAATAATTCTATTTCGTGCAGGAAATTGCCTGCCTAAGGGAGGAGTCCCCGGAAGATATTCTGAAATAATAGTACCACCGGTGTCAATAATTTTCTGGAATAAATTTCTATTTTCCTGTGGATATACCCTATCCACACCACATGCCAGAACAACGATAGTAGGCGCTCCGATTTGAAGAGCCCCACTATGTGCAGCACTATCAATCCCCCGTGCGCCACCGGATACAACGACCACATCATTTTCTGCCAATCCTGCTGATAGCCGTTCTGCCGTTTGTACACCATAAGCCGTGGCCTTTCGCGATCCTACGATAGCAATCGTCTTTTCTGCTACGGGTGGCACTCCTTTATAAAATAAAACAGCCGGTGGATTAACTGTGTTCCTTAACAAAGATGGATATTCCCCATCTTCCCAAGTGCAACAACGAATCTCCTGCTGATACATTTTTTCTTCTAATTGCTCCACCGATATTTCTTTTCTATAACTCAAAAATGCATCTTCCGCTTTCGGTTTAAGAAGATGCGAGTCTCTAATCATATCGTCTGACGCAAGCCATACGTCCTTGGCTGTATGAAAAGCTTCTATTAAATTTCGAATATTTTTTGCCCCTATAAAAGGAGCTCCGGCGATAGCTGCTGCATAGATATTCATCCCTACCTCCGCTGTATCATATTTCTATAACTTAAAGCTTCTGCTACATGTTCAGGCTGAATATTTACCGATCCATTTAAATCAGCAATGGTCCTGGACACTTTAATAATACGATCATAACTTCGTGCTGATAAATGAAGTTTTTCAAATACTTCCCGAAGAAGTTCCGAACCTTCTTTATCCAGCTGGCAAGTTTCTCTCAATTGTTTGTGTCCCATTTGTGCATTACTCTGCATATGCCAAGTAGCTAATCGTTCAGACTGTACAGCTCGAGCCTCCGCCACTCGTTTCGCTATATCTACCGACGGTTCTCCTTTTACTACTGCCGTCAATTCACTATATTTGGGTCTCATGACAGATACATACAAATCAATTCTATCTAACAACGGCCCTGAAATTTTCCGACTATAACTACGAATTTCTCCATCACTGCAAGTACAAGCATGTTGCGGATCTCCTAAATACCCACAAGGGCAAGGATTCATCGCAGTAATTAAAATAAAATCTGAAGGATACACGAAAGAGGCATTTACTCTGGAAATATGAACTTCTCTATCCTCTAAAGGTTGCCGTAATACTTCTAATACAGCCCGAGGAAATTCCGGCAATTCATCAAGAAATAAAACTCCTCGATGAGATAAAGTCACTTCACCGGGGCGTGGAATCGTACCGCCGCCAATAAGTCCTGCCATAGAAATAGTATGATGCGGACTTCTAAATGGGCGTTCACGTATAATATCTTCCGCCTTAAAAAGCCCGGCTACAGAATAAATCTTTGTTACTTCCAACGCTTCTTCTCTGGTCATAGGTGGCAATATAGTAGTGATACGACGCGCCAACATCGTTTTCCCCGATCCGGGAGGACCTGTCATCAATACATTATGCGCCCCGGCAGCTGCTATTTCCATGGCCCGCTTTGCCATAATCTGCCCTTGTACTTCAGCAAAATCCACATCGTTAATAGTCGTCGGCGGTGTTTCACGTCGTACCGCCGGCGTCATTGATTCATGTCCCAATAAATATTCTACCAATTCCCCCAATGTTTTAGGTGCATAAACGGTTACATCATCACACAAAAGAGCCTCTCCTGCCACATCAGGACTCATGAAAAAAGTATGAATACCTGCTTCTTTCCCTGATAACACCATGGATAATATCCCCGGCACAGGCCGTATCTCTCCTTGAAGCGATAATTCTCCAATGAACATAAACTTATCTACCGCTTCCTGTGGAATTACGCCTGCAGATGTCAATAATCCAATAGCGATGGGCAAATCTAATCCGGAACCATCTTTCTTCAAATCTGCCGGTGCCAAATTTACTGTTATTTTATCCACCGGAAGAGCATATCCTGAATTACGAATAGCTGCATGAACACGTTCCTTGGATTCTTTAACCGACACAGCCGGAAGTCCTACAATATCAAAATCCGGTGCCCCTCTATGAATATCTACTTCCACGGTAATTACATAACCATTCAAACCAAATGTGCATGAACCGAACACTTGTGCAAACATGAATTTACCTCCTGCTATTCTTCAACGAAAAGCATCTTTTACATGACGAATTTGTATCGTTCTATCAGGTATCATCATCACTTCTACCACATCATAACGAATGGAGGCTTCTGTTAGATGATGGTTATAAAGAAATATTCGAGCCGTATATTTAATATGCTGTTGCTTATAAATTGTTACCGCTTCGATAGGCTCTCCATATCGTCTATTTCTTCTGGCTTTCACTTCTACAAAGACGATAATACGTCCATCTTTCACAATTAAATCTATTTCTCCATGAGAAGATCGAACATTACGAGCTAACAATGACATCCCTTTTTTCTCTAAATAATCAAGAGCATAATCTTCTCCACTTCGCCCAAATCCTGTAGTGCTCATAAGTCCTCCTCGTGATACATTAATTTTATTATAACCATTAATCATCGAATTGACAAAATAATTTTACGCCTTTTTATTTTTAATTATTTTATCTTTTCTGATAAATATTTCCTTTTTCAGTGCAATAAAAAAAGCCCTATCAAGGGCTTTTTATTTAATCGGCACTAAAAGGAAGTAAAGCGATAGCTCTTGCTCTCTTAATAGCCAAATTAATTTTACGCTGATGCTTTGCACAAGTTCCACTTACACGACGAGGAAGAATTTTGCCTCTTTCAGAAATAAAGTGACGCAATGTAGCAATATCTTTATAATCAACTTTTTCTACATGATCGACACAATTTTGGCAAACTTTTCTTCTTGGTCTTCTCATTCTATCTCTTTTAATCATTTTTCCTCCAACATAAGCAATCAGAACGGAATTTCCTCATCATTATGAGAATCTCCAAACTGATTAAAATCACTCTTCTGCTGACCATTGGTTTCACTGCCTGCAAAAGGTTGTACCGCAGGTGCAGCAGATGCATGCATACCTGCACCTAAAGGAAGAGCTACTATATTTGCAGTCACTTCCGTTACATATCTTTTCTGTCCGTCTGATGTATCATACGATCTGGTAGAATAACGTCCTTCAACAAATACCCGTGAACCTTTTTTCAATTGACTACCTACGGCTTCAGCTAAATTACCCCAAGCCACTACATTAATCCAATCGGTCAATTCTTTTTGTTCACCTTGAGGTGTCGTATAGCTACGATTCACCGCAACAGTAAAAGATGCTACCGCACGACCTGTTTTCGTCGCACGAAGTTGAGGATCTCTTGCGAGATTACCAATTAACTGTACTGAATTCATAGACATTACCTCATTTCTCAGTCATCCTGTTTTACAATGATATGACGGATAATTTCTTCATGAATCTTGATAATACGGTCAAGTTCCGCAATCTGCGATGGTTCTGCTTCAAAATCAACGACTACATAGTAGCCTTCACTCTGATGCTTAACTTCATAGGCCAAATGACGTTTGCCCCATTCATCAACCTTAGAAACCGTTCCCCCAATACGAACAATCGTATCCTGAATCAGTTTCACAGCAGACTGAATCACTTCTTCGTTTGCAACATTCACGATGAACATTACTTCATACTTTTTCACAAAATCGCCTCCTTTTCGGACTTATGTCCCATGTACTCCATGGGCAAAGAAGTTGCTTACTAACAAGCTGTTATATTATACAGGAAAATTAAAAATATTGCAAATTTTCATCAAGATTCATTTCCAAAAACTTCATTTTCACTGCTAAATTAATTTTCTTCTTTTTCAAATATTTCTTTCCATTCTTTTTCAAAAGTGCTTTCTTGATTATATCCCACAATGCGGCCTATTTCCTTACCATTTTTGAATGCAATAAAGGTAGGCGTTCCTATAAGTTGAAATGTACCGGACAAGCCCTTTACCTTTTCTATATCGACAGTAGCAAAAAAAATGTGATTTCCCGTTTCCGCTTCCTTTGCATCCACTAAAGGTTGCATCAATTTACAATGGCGACACCAATCTGTCTTAAAATCTACCAAAGATAGTCCATCACGCTCTAATATTTCTTTCTTAAACTCTTCAATGCTATGAATTTCTCTCATATGCTCCTCCTCATTCGTCTGCAGTCAAAATACTATAAACATCTCGATGTACTTGATTATTTTCTTTTATGATAACATTCTTTGTACAAATTTGAGATAAATATTTTTGTTCTTCTTTTTTACGCAAAATAGCTGCCACATCAGGATGACAAGAAATTTCCACATTATCAGACAATCCTCGCTTTTGTAGATAACGAAGTTCTCTATATATATTTCGTAAAACCGCTTTCGGAGAATAACTACGCCCTGTTCCGTCGCATAAAGGACAAACATCATAATAAAAATTCTCTAATTTCCGACCGGTACGTTTTCTTGTCATTTCAACTAAGCCTAAATCCGTGATTCCACATACCACAACTTTTTCTCGATCTTTTTTCGCTTCTTCCCTCAATATTTGCAGTAATTTTTCTTTTTGCCTACGTCCTTTCATGTCAATAAAATCTATAAGAATCATACCGCCTATACTCCGCAGTTTTATTTGTCTTGCTATTTCTTTAGTCGCTTCTTTATTAATCAAATAAGCTAATTCTTCATGAGGAATTCCACGCCCTTGAAAACCTCCGGAATTAACATCAATCACCGTAAGTGCTTCGGTATAATCTATAACAATAAAGCCCCCGGACTTTAACTCAACTCTTCTTTCCAGTAGTTGTTGTATTTGCTCTTCTATATGCTCTATTTTTAATAAAGAACCTTCTTGCATTAATTGTATTTGTTCTGCTTTGATAAAAATTCCATCTTCATTGAGTAAACAAAGTCGATCATAAGTTTTTTTATCATTAGTCAATACTACATCCGTATCACTATTTGCGAAATAACGAAGAGCTTTTACTACTAAGTCACTATCTCTCCATAGTAATGCCGGCGCTTTTTCTACACCATAACGATTTTGTAATATATTCCAATCGTGGGCTAACTGTTCGATATCTTTTTCAAATATTTTACTTTCTACTTTTTCTGCTGCTGTTCTTATAATCAACCCAAAGCAAGATTTGGTATATTTCTCTGCCGTTTGTCGTAAAGTATTTCTTATTTTTTCATCCTGTATTTTTTTAGATACACCGATATACGGTTGCCCTGCTACTGCTACTGCATACGTACCGGATAAATTAATTTGTGCGGTTACCAAAGGCCCTTTTAGTGCAGTACCTTCTTTCACCACTTGCACCAACATGGTGCTTCCTTCGGTGGGCATAGCTTCCCCCGGTAAAAGATCTTTTGTACGAAGAAACGCATTTTGCCCAATACCTATATCAATAAAAATACCATTCACTGAAGGCAATAAATTTTTTACTACACCTTTATAAATTCGCCCCACCAAATCTTCTTCCAAAGCATTTTCTATTAATAATTCTTCTAACTGCCCATTATTCATAACGGCTAAAATGCTTTCATCTCGTTCGACGGATAAACAAATTCGTTTCATATTAATCTCCTTTATTACCGCTCATTTTTCTATTTTGGTAAATGGTGTTATTCGAGTATTCCCTTCCAAACGATAAGCTCCGGTACGAGAACAAATAAACTCTCCCACTGTCCACGGCATATGAAAAGATTCTGCCAAAAGTTTCCATATATCTTTCGGCTGCACCGTACCGGACTGCGACCGAATAAGTGAAAATGTCAGATAGGCGCGATTTCCTTCTATACGAACTTTCATCGGTTGTATAATCATAGGCTTTACATCCATTTCTCGAACTTTCTTTGGCGTAACCCTTTGATAAATGAATGTGTCCAAATCATTAAATTTCTCTATATTTTCTTGTACGTTATCTATCTCTCCATTATCCGTCACAGGGCCTTCCATTTCATAAACATCTTCCGTAAGAAAAGTGACTAAATTTCCGATGCTGTCTTCAGCGTCTTTAATATCATAAATAATAATGCCCTTGGGTAATTGCGGTGTTAATTTTTCTTTTACTTCATCAGGCGTCATATCTTTTTCTAATTTCATTTCCATATACAAAGGCTCTGCTGTAACGCCTACTGCCAACGCTGCATCAAAAGCTATTTTCATATGAGGATTAAACCCTTCAGAAAAAGCTACCGGTACTCCCGAACGAATAACTGCACGTTCCATCGTCCTTAACAAATCAAGATGCCCTAAAAAACGAAGAGGCTCACCTTTGCTTATAGACAAAAACAGTTTTTTCATGAGTATTTTCCTCCTCATAATCAATAAGCTTTACATCCAATGCCGGACAAACAGCACAACCATTGCAAGGCTTCCTACGACAATCAAACGTGTGAACTCCCCTTTGTGCCATTCTCCATTCTTTTCGCAAAAAATCTTTAGTAACTCCGCAATCAATATGATCCCACGGTTCTGCTTCGTATTCGTCCCGATCTCTATTTGCATACAAATCAGGATTTACATGACATTCTTCAAAAGCTTCCATCCATCTATCATATTGAAAGAATTCCGTCCAACCATCATAAATACACCCTTTTTTCCATGCCGTATAAATGACTTGTCCTATTTTTCTATCACCACGTGCTAAAACTGCTTCTAAATATCCGGTTTTAGCATCATGATAAACATAACGAATATGTCGATCAGTAAATAATTTTTTCAAATATTGTTGCTTTCGTTCTACTTCTGCCACCGTACACTGGGGCATCCATTGAAACGGAGTAAAGGGCTTCGGCACAAAACTGGATACACTCACCGTAATACGACAATCATAACGTCCCCTTATATCATGATACAGATTTTTTATTCTCATTGCCAAATCTACAATACCGGCTAAATCTTCATCAGTCTCGGTCGGAAGGCCCAACATGAAATATAATTTCACCTTACTCCATCCATTCTTAAAAGCATTACTACAAGCTTCCATAATATTTTCTTCTGTAATGCCCTTATTAATCACATCTCGCATACGCTGTGTTCCGGCTTCCGGAGCCAATGTCAAACCACTTTTTCTGACTTGCTGCACTTTCTTAGCAATATCAATAGAAAAACTATCCACACGCAAAGAAGGTAGGCTGACACTCACTCTACGATTTTGGAACTTATCCATTAAATGATCCACCAGTTCCGGCAAACGTGAATAATCAGCAGATGACAAAGACATTAAAGATATTTCATTATACCCCGTATTCTGAATCAATCGCTCCGCTAATTCTTGTAAATGGCTTTCCTTTTTTTCTCTAACCGGTCGATAAATCATTCCGGCCTGACAAAAGCGACAGCCCCGACTGCAACCGCGAAACATCTCAAGAACCGCTCTATCATGCACAATTTCAATATGCGGCAAGATAGGCATATCATCTACCGCCACTTTATCCACGTTATGAATCACACGTTTTTTCACCGGAAATTGCACATCTTTACGCAAAGGTTTAATTGATCGAAAAGTTCCATCTTCATAGTATGAAGCCTCATAAAAAGCAGGTACATAACAACCTTCTATTTGTGCTAAGCGTCGAAGTTCTTCCTCCTTACCACCCGGTTTCCCTTCTGCTTTCCACTGCTTAATTATATCTACCATCTCTTCAATGGCTTCTTCTGATTCTCCGATAAAAAAAAGATCAATAAAATCGCACATGGGTTCCGCATTATATACACAAGGCCCACCACAGGCAACAATAGGATCCTCATCACCTCGATCTTTTGAGAATACAGGAATACCGGCCAAATCAAGCATATTCAGCACATTCGTATAACTCATTTCATAAGGTAAAGTAAATCCTAACACGTCAAAATCGCGAACAGGGCATTTATTTTCTAACGAAAAAAGGGGGATATGTTTCTCCCTCATCATTTTTTCCATATCAATCCACGGTGCATATACCCGTTCTGCCAACGCATCGTTTCTTCTATTAATTACGCTGTAAATAATTTTTAATCCCAAATGGCTCATTGCCACTTCATAAACATCCGGAAAGGCCAATGCCACTTTCACATCTACCGTGTCATGATCTTTGACAATACTATTCCATTCCCCTCCGATATATCGGGCAGGTTTTTGAATATGCATCAGCCACACCGGATCGACATACACTTGATTCATTTTATACTCCTAATCAAACATCAATTTCTTACGCCGCATATAAATATTTATCAAAATACCAACGCAGAGTAAATTCATCAAAAGCGCACTCCCGCCATAACTCATAAATGGCAACGGAATTCCTGTTACCGGCATAATGCCTAACGTCATTCCGATATTAATAAAAACTTGGAAAAGCCACATAGAAAATATACCACAAGCAAGCAAACTTCCAAAGGAATCCCCTGAAGATTTTGAAATAATCAAAGTCCGATAAAGCAAAAGGAAATAAAGGAAGATGACAAAAATAGCTCCGACAAATCCCAATTCTTCACCGATAACGGAAAAAATAAAATCGGTATGATTTTCCGGCAAAAAGTCTAATTGACTCTGCGTGCCCACAAAAAGACCTTGTCCAATAAATCCCCCGCTCCCGATGGAAATTTTTGACTGGATAACATGATAGCCAAATCCATAGGGATCCACACCGGGATCGAATAAAATTCGAAGTCGCATCTTTTGATACTCATGTAGGACAAAAAACCATATCACCGGAAATATAATGATTAATCCGATAAACGCTTGTTTCACCAGTTTTAAATTCAAACCTGAAATATACAGCATCCCAAAAGTAATAGCGGCAAAAACTAAGCTCGTCCCCAAATCCGGTTGAATAAAAATCAACGCCGTAGGTAATGCCATCAAAATAGCCACAGGCAAAAGAGATTTCCATGTAGTATACTCTTTCTTTCGCGTCGATAAAAGTCGTGCTAAACAAATAATCATAAACAATTTAGCAAATTCCGACGGCTGAAGAGTAAATGGCCCCAATTGGATCCAACGCTGAGCCCCCATAACACTACTACCTGCAAACTTTACCAAAAGCAATAAAACTGCATTAAGTATAAACAAAGCCGGCGCCCATTTATACAACTTACGATAATCATACTTAAGTGACCACCCGGCTAAGATAATTCCGCCAATAAGAAATATCCCTTGCTTTAGAATAAAATCATATCTCCCCGGATATTCAGGAATATTTGCATGAGTGGCACTACCGATGATCATCAAAGAAATTAAAGCTAATCCTGTCACCGTAAATAAAATCGTACTATCTAATTTACGCCAATAACGTATCAAATCCATAACTATCTCCTACCACGCCATTTATATGCCATACGCCGGGGATCCCAATCAAGACGCGGACGATTATATTCTTTATAACTACTCTTTTTCTCAAAAATTTTATTTTCTTCTGCTCCGGCATGCAGCAAAGTTTTCCACTTAGCCAAAGGATATTCTTTCCCTTTACATATTGTATTCGCCACAAACCGAAAGGCCTCCCAAATGACATGCTTAGGATCATCTTGCACTAATTCCCCTTGTAGCGCTGCTTTCCCCGTTTGTTTCACATAAGGAACTACCCCTGCCAACATATCTGAATCAATGCTCTCCATAGCTTCATCAAAAGATAACGTACTCAAATCTGTTTCATCAAATTGATTGAGCAAACGATAATATATCATCTTCTTTGGTAAAACCGAAATCACCTTTTCTGCATTTCGTTTAGATGCCCACGACGGAGCTTCTACCACTAAAGATATATCTGCCATAGTAAGAGCAAAATGAATGCCTTCTCCTATTCCGGCAGGACAATCAATGAGAATGAAATCATAATCATCTTCCACATCTTCCAACACCGTTTCAATAGCAGCAGGGAAAATATGATTCCATGTATCTTTTTGTGATGCTGCTAAAAAATCAAGATTTTCTTCCACCCTTAAAATAGCATCTTTCGCTGAACAACGGCCTTCCGCCAAATCTACAATATGATAGAAGCAATCATTTTCAAGCCCCAATATCAAATCAAGATTTCTAAGTCCCATATCCGCATCGATAAGAAGCACTTTCAAACCCGAACGAGCTAAAGTTATTCCAAGTGAAGCTGTCGTAAAAGTCTTTCCTACCCCGCCCTTTCCGGAAAGAATAGAAATAATACGTGCCATTTAATGTACCTCTTTCTTCATTTGCTTATCTATCGAATTCTTCGACAGTGCATATTCTCCATAATGAAAATACGCATCCAACATAGACTTTACCACCGGAGCCGCTGAATTAGCGCCAAATCCCGCATGTTCAAACATACAAGCAATAACAATCTCCGGCTTATCAAATGGGCCATAAGCAATAAACCACCCGTTATCAAGTCCATTTGTTTCTGCTGTCCCTGATTTTCCTGCCAATGCTATAGGATATGTTTCAAAAAGGCTACTGCCTGTACCCCCTTCTTGCATAACACCCCAAAGAGACTTTTGCACTACCGTAAGCGTTGCTCTCGATAAAGGTAACGTCCCTATTTTTTGCGGTGTAAATATTTTCTTTGGCGTACCATCAAGATTATCAATACGACTCACAACATAAGGTTTATACCGAAACCCTCCATTAGCAATGGCTGAATAAACCACTGCCATTTGAAGTGGTGTTACCAACGTAAAACTTTGCCCAATAGCCGCATCAAAAGTTTCACCTAAATACCAATCTTGATTAAAAACTTTTCGCTTATACTTCTCACTCGCCACATTCCCTTCCGCTTCATCAAACAAATCTATCCCGGTCACCGAACCCAATCCAAAATCTCGTGACATTTGTGACAAACGATCAATACCTAAGCGGCGACCTATTTCATAAAAATAAACATTATCAGACTTCGCCATCGCATCATAAAAATTAATCCATCCAAAAGCTTCGCCTTCAGAATTTCTTTTATCAATTATCCAATGTTTCCCGTTATCAAATATTTTTTCTTCCGGAGTCACTACCTTTGCTTCTAATGCAGCTGCCCCTGTAATAGGCTTAAACGTAGAACCCGGCGGATACATAGAAGAAATATTTCTATTTTGTAACGGATGATTTTGATTATTAATGATTTGATTCCACTCTTTATCGGTAATTCCTCTACTAAATTGATTGGGATCAAAACTAGGCCAGCTTACCATAGCCAAAACCGCACCGCTATAAGGGTCAAGAGCCACTGCGGATGCCCCGGTGGGGAAAATTCCCATCTTGTGAAGCACTCCCAATTGTTTCTTTATAGCATCACATGTAGCTTTTTGCAATGATGCATCAATCGTAAGACGTATATTATTTCCCGGTGTAATTGAAGTACCACCGGCATAATTTACCGGTTGCCCGGAAGCATTCACTTCAATCATCCGAGTTCCATTTTTCCCTTCCAAATACTTATTATATTTATTTTCAATACCTGCCCGACCAATAAGCGTACTTGTAGTATAAGGCTCCCCGTTTTCATCACGATCATCAGGCCCGGCCTCTCCCACATATCCTAACATTTGTGCCCCTGCATCTCCATAAGGATAAACTCGAACAGGATGAACTTCTACTTCAATGCCGGGAAAGTCTCCTTTTTTCTCTTCTATTTCTGTGGCAATAGAAAGACTCACATCACGCGCTAAATAAATAGCGCCAAAATTTGATTTATTCTCCTCAATCCTCTGTCGTAACGTTGCCTCAGATACATTAAGCAACGTTGCTAATCGTGATAATTCTTCATCCGGCAAATTATTTCCCTTCCTATCAACCGGTAAAGTCACACTATAAGAAGATCTGGATCCAACTAAAAGTACCCCATTACGGTCATACATAATTCCACGAGGTGCTAAAACAGGTAATGTCCTCATACGATTACCATCAGCTTTTTGTTTATAATAAGTTCCCTCAATCACTTGCATAAAGAATAAGCGCAAACATAAAAGAATCAACAAAATAATGGCAGCATAAATCATCCCGGCATACCGTGATTCTTCTTTATTCTTCAACAACCCTTCCAACATTTCAGGAACATGTTTCTTCATTACCAACGAGATTCCCTTTCCACTTTAAGACTCCATAATACATAATGGAAAAAAACAGAAAATAAAGTATTATACAACACAAAAGGAATACCCATATACAAAGGATATGTCCAAAATTTCACAATTACTCCACCGGTGGCCAAAATAATTCCCGACAAGATGATATACACCATCGATCCAAACATTACTGCCAGAACCGAAATGTACCAATATCGATTATAACGAGCTTTCCCCCATTTGGCTACTAAATAGGCAATGACTATATAAGGAAATAAATGTAATCCAAAAAAATTAGAGATCACTAAATCTTGCAAAAATCCCCCAATGACTGCTAATGAAAAAGCCGTACGCAAGGGAAAAATCATAGAAACAATAATCACAGATACCAACCAAATATCAGGCTGATGTACGCCGCCAAAAAGGAAAGGGAATATCGAACTTTGAAGTAATAATAAAATAAAACTCAAAGAAATCAAAAGATACCTATCCATGATGAGCCTCCGTTTGCTTTATATTCGGACTCATCGGTCGCTCTTTTACCGGCATCTTCCCACGAATATCTTCGGGAATTGTCTTTTGTATGGAATCAGTAATAACAAATACTTCTTCCAAATGTCCAAAATCTGCAGCCGGTTCTATCTCTGCATCCAAAGTAACTCGATTAGCATCATCAGATACTTGTTTGATAGTTCCAATAATCAATCCTTTGGGATATACACCGCCATAACCTGAAGTAATAATTAAATCACCTTTGATAATATCTGCTTCTCTGGATACATTTACAAAAGCTAAACTACCGGGATGCTCAGCGTTTCCGGATACCATAGATACCACTCGTGATGAAGGACGTTGCACCAAACCACCTACGGTTGTACGAGGATCACAAAGCAACTGTACTCTTGATGTATTGGCATAAACCTCACTAACAAACCCTACCAATCCTTCCGGCACAATAACAGGCATATATTTCTTTATTCCACTATCCTGACCGCGATCAATCATCATTGTATTTGTCCATGTGCCATAATCACGAGAAATTACTGACGAACCAAGTAAATGAAATTGTTTATACCCTTCCTGAAAATTCAGTAATTTTCGCAGGCGAATATTTTCCGCTAATATTTCACTATATCTTGATTGCTCTACACGAAGCCCGGCATTTTCTTTTCTCAGTGAATCAAGCTCCGCCCAATTAGAAATAGCTTGATCTATCATATCAATACCGGTTTTCCCCAAAAACGCCACCCTACTCACGCTATATTCAAAAGGCATGGCTGTAATGGATAACGGCTGCGAGATAAACGGAGCTGATTCCCTATGACGCCAAAACCAACCACCGGCAGCCATTAAAGTAAAAACAAGAATAGTGAGAAATATTTTTCTTCTACCAAAAAAAATCATGATATACCTCCATAATATTTCTCTCCTGCTTCTACAAGTAAAGGTAATTCCCTTATATGAGAAAGAGCTAAATAGCATCCCTTCGCTACTACACAATCCGGTTTATCAGATACAAAAACCGGAATACCAATTTGCGCAGAAATCCAATCAGACAATCCAGGCAACCGAGCCGTACCACCGGAAAGTACCATACCATTTTTCATGAGATCTTCAGCAATTTCCGGAGTTGCCTTTTGTAACACATTTTTAATCAAACGACTAACAGGTAATAAAATACGTTGCATCAGCGGAAGTAAATGATGCTCTGCCAATTCGATAATAATTTCCACTCCATCGGACATACGCCGACCACGTACAGTAAAAGTGCGATTTTCACCTGTATGTACTACGGAAATCCATTCCCGCTTCAACCGTTCCGCCTGTTCCATTCCTACCAAAATATTATAATCTTCCTGCAAAAAACGATATATTTCTTCATCAATATTATGTCCACCAAAAGCTACACTTTTTTCATAAACTTTACCGCCGCAGCAATAAATACCGACATCAGTCACATCTCTGCCAATAACTACCGACAAAACAGCTTCGGGCAAATCAAGAACAACTCCGCCCCCGATAGCCGCTGCCGCAGGCGATGAAATAAGCGACACTTTCTGTGCGCCCCCATGCATTAAGGCATCTACCAATGCATGACGAACCACAGAACTCAACTCGCACGACACCGACGCCATCACGTGAGGACGACTCACCGCATGACGAACAGCTTTATTAATAAAATATCGAAGCATACCTTTTGTTATATTATAATCTGACATCACACCATTGTGCACAGCCCACTCCAAATGACAACGTTCTCGGTATGAATGACTACGAACTAAAGCATCTGTTCCATAACCTAATACCATACCATTTACATTATCTACTGCTGCACAGCTGGCCTCTTCCAAAATTATTTTTTCACCGGTATAAATTCTCACCTGTGACGAACCGATATCAATACCCAATCGATTTCCTATACGCGAAAACCTATTCATAAATTTTGACTCTCCCAATAATCATTATGCTTTTATATTGTACCATAGAAAAAATTCCCTGTTTATATCTTTTCCTATATTGAAAAAGTATAAAATTCAAAAAATAAAAATCTTCTCTTCCTACATTTCTTTTATCATTCGTCATCAACTTTTGATATTAATTTATTGAAACAATATATATAGAAAAAATCTATCATTGTTTTATACGTGCCTATACTTACACATTATTAATTAAGTGATTCTTTCCATATTGACGAATATCGTATTTTCAATTATTATATAGATGTTAGATTAAATACAGCATCAAAAAATTGATCCCGAGGAACTGATCAATTTACATGCTTCCCATTTAATCAAAAAATATTTTGTTAAGGAGTGATACCTCATGAAAAAAAGTATGAAAATCATGTTATCTGCATCTTTAGCTACCATGTGCATGTTAGGCGCCGGTATGATTGCTAACGCTTATGAACTCAACCCTGAAGTAAAAGATGTTACCCCGGCTCTTATGGAAGCTTCTAAAGTAGGTGTTTGGAGTCATGTCAATCCTGCCATGAAAAATGCACCAAACAAAGATGCCATTCTTGTTATGACATTCGGTACTACATTTACAGATACCCGTAACAAGACCATCAATGCAGTAGAAGCAGACATTCAGAAAGCTCATCCGAATATTCCTGTATTTGAAGCTTACACATCACATATCATTATCGATCGTGTTTTAGCTAAAGAAGGAATTAAAAAATTAACTCCGGAAGAAGCTTTTGATAAATTGAAAGCTGAAGGTTATACACGTATTGCTGTTGTATCCCTTGATGTTATCCCCGGCATGGAATACAGTTACGATTCCATTGTAACAAAGATGCAAAAAGACAGATTTAAACAAATTACATTAGCTACCCCGCTCATGTACTATCAGGGCACTGAAGGCGAACCGGATCAGGTAGTTGATTTCCTCAAAGCATTAAGTTCTCAGTTCCCGAAAATGGGTAAAGATGATGCAACTCTTATTATGGCTCATGGTACACCCCATCCGGGCAATGCTTACTACTCTGTCATTCAAGACCGTATTGCTGAATTAGGCATGAAAAACGTATTCGTATACTCCGTTGAAGGTCGTCCAAACTTAGAAGACGTTATCCCCAAGCTTCATGCCAACGGTGTTAAACACGTTACCCTTATGCCGATTATGATGGTTGCCGGCGATCATGCAAATAACGATATGGCAGGCGATGAAGAAGATAGTCACAAGAGCATTCTTCAAAGAGAAGGATTCAAGGTATCAACTTACATCCATGGTCTTGGTGAAAACTCCAATATCCGTGCTCTGTATGTAGAACGTGCCAATGAAGCTGTCGACGCTTTTGCAAAATAATCAAATCGTGATAAATAGTCTAAAGCGATGATGTCTTTAGATAAAGCTAAACTCCTGTCATCCGACAGGAGTTTTCTTTTATCACATTCTCAAAGGAGGTTTTTCATGAAAAAAATCGGTTTAGCCCTTATCGGTTTAGCCCTCTGCTTTTCACTCGCATCCTGCTCATACGGCGGTAAACAAACAGATGAAAAGAATAATCTGACTTATACTTACGAAGATCAAAGTATCACATTAAAAGCACCTCCCAAAAAAGTTCTGACTCTTTCTGCTCCGCTTTTAAATATGGCATATGCTGTTGGTGGAACATCTATCGGACGCCCGGCGACTTCCAGTGACATTCCGGAAGAGGCCAAATCGCTTCCAATTATCGGGCAAGTAGCACACATTAATGTAGAAACGCTTATCGGTTTACAACCGGATTTTATTTTAGGGGAAAAGAAACAAAACGGAAAATTGGAATCTCTATTACAAAGCAATAAGCTTTCTTATCTCCTTATCAATTATGATGGTATCAATGACAATGTTCCTTTGATGGAATTTTTAGGAAAAATATACGGAACAGAAGATCAAGCATCTAAAGTAATCAAAATATATCAAGACGGAATTGATGCTGCAATTAAGCGTGGGGAGCAATATAAACCGGCTAAAGTCATTGTGCTCCGTGCCACCGGTAAATCTGTTACAGCAGAAACACCCCGATCTATTTGTGCTTCTATGACAGAACTTCTCAAAATGCATAATGTCATTTCCGATCATAAAGATATAGACTTTAGCTTAAAAACCGTTCCCTATTCTCTGGAACAATTATCTGCCGACGATCCGGAAATTATATTCGTCGTTACTATGTCAAAGCCTGAAAATATGGATGAAGTAAACAAAAAAATGGATGAGCAAATGAGAAATAATCCTGCATGGAAAAATATAAACGCTGTGAAAAATGGGCGCGTATATTACCTCCCCATGAATCTCTTTCTCATGAACCCCGGCGTACATACACCTGATGCATTGAATAAGCTATTAGATTTAGCCTACAAGAAATAGGGACTGTACCCGTATAAAAATCCGCGAAACCGGACATTTAATTTTCCTATGATTGATGACTTTTAACATTTTATTTCAGAGTTCTCAATAAGGCTCACAAAAAAGGAAGCATGCACTTTTTAAGGTACATGCTTCCTTTTTTGTGAGAAAAATATCATTTTAGACCTTATTTTCATTATTTCTTGTCATAAGTCCGTTGATAATAATACTTGGTTTTCCTTTTCGCACTTCCACATCTGCATCCACTTCAAATATGTCTGCGACTGCCTCCGAATTTAATACATCCAATGGCGCACCATGACGTTTAATAATCCCATCTTCTAAGACAAATATTTCCGATGAATATCGTATAGCCTGGTTAATATCATGCAAAACCATAACCACTGTAAGATTTTCTTTTTGATTTAAACTCGATACTAACTCCAATACTTCCAATTGATGACAAATATCTAAGTATGTTGTCGGTTCATCAAGAAGCAAAATCTTCGGTTCTTGCGCCAATGCCATAGCAATCCAAACTCTCTGTCGTTCTCCGCCGGAGAGACTTACTGCTAATCTATCTTTTAAATGTAATGTATTAGTTTTTTCCATAACTTCATGGATTACTTCCCTATCATGAGTAGATACACCGGACCACCAATGTTGATAAGGATAGCGTCCGCAAGCCACCAACTCTTCTGCTGTCATATCCCGTGGTATTTCATGTACTTGCGGTAAAAATGCCACTTCCTGTGCCATTTCATTTGTCTTGAAACTCTTTAATGCTCGTCCGGTGATTTCAATATGTCCGTTATCAGGTTTCAAATTAGCCGTCACAACTTTTAATAATGTAGACTTACCGCAACCGTTACGTCCTAAAAAAGTCACCATACTACCTTGCTCGATTTGTGCCGTTATCCCTTTCAGAACTTCATGCTTACCAAAAGTGACACGAACATCCTTAATTTCAATCGCTACATTTTTCATCAGCTGCTCCTCCTTAATAAATACAGGAAGAACGGTGCGCCTAAAAAGGACATAATAATACCGGCCGGTATTTCAATAGGAGAAAACACAACGCGTCCTAAAGTATCACAAAAGACCAATACACCGGCCCCCAAAACGGCTGAACCGGGAATAACATATTTATAATCAGTACCTATAATTAGACGAACAATATGAGGTACGACCAATCCTACAAATCCAATCAATCCGGCAATACTCACCGACCCGGCCGCCAAAAGAGCTGCTACGGCAGTCATAGAAAATCGTACTTTTTCTACCGGAACGCCTAAGCCTCTTGCGGTTTCATCACCTAAGCTAAGAATGGTCAATGCTTTGCATCCGGCAATAGCAAAAGCCAATCCCAAAATGGTATAGGGGAATAATGATTCTACCTGCGGCCAACTCCGTGCAGAAAGACCACCAACCATCCAAAGTAAAGCCCCTTGCACTTTATCTGAATAAAAAACCAAAAGCGCTGAAATACCACTTCCTAAAAAAGCACTTACTGCCACCCCGGCTAAAATGATTCGTGATGGACGAATACCATTTTTCCATGCAAGAGAATATACTGCAGCAGCGGCTATCATGGCTCCGATAAATGCTACCGGTGTCAAAAGAAGCGTGGCTTCCGGGAGAAAAATCAACATTATCACGCCTGCTAAACCGGCACCACTGGATACACCCACAATGCCCGGGTCAGCCAAAGGGTTCTTCATGACTGCCTGCAAAATAGCACCGGAAACAGCTAAATTAGCTCCTACTAAAGCACCTACAATATTTCTGGGAAAACGTATATTCCAAATCACCATTTCATCAGTTGTTTCTACATGCCCTAAAAGCGTTCTCATAATAGTATCAAAAGAAATATCCGCCGACCCAAAAAGTAAACTACCTATCATTGCTGCAGCAGTAAATGCAAAAAAGACAAAAAGCATGACAGAACGAAATAGTTTACTCTTCCCTGTCATATTTTCCTGATTCACTATATCCTCTCCTTAGCTTTCATAAAAATAAAAGTAATAAAATCAATTTACTCTCATTCTATTACTTCTATCCTCTCTGTCAAGATAATGTTTACCTATAATTATTTTTTCCCTTGTACATAAAGCATTTGATCGCGATGTACTAAATTATACATCAAAGCATTCACCACAGATGCCACAATGGAGCTGCCGCCTTTCGTTCCTCGTACGGTAATATACGGACAAGGCGCACGTCTAATCAATTCTTCTTTAGAATCTGCTGCACCTACAAATCCCACAGGAATTCCGATAATCAGTGCCGGTTTAATACCATCTTCTTCTACCATTCGAATAGCTTCATACAAAGCGGTAGGAGCATTACCTACACCAATAATAGCACCATTTAAATCAGTCCCAAAAGAATTCATCGCTGCCATTGATCTGGCAATATTTTTTTCTTTCGCAATTTTTGCAATTTCCGGATCAGATACACGACAAAATACTTCACCGCCTAAAGTAGATAAAGCATTTTTATTAATCCCTGCTTTCACCATATTCACATCACTATAAATATTGCAACCTTTAGCCAGTGCCTGAATTCCTTCTTCTACTGCATTCGAACTAGTTCTAATTAAATGACCGTAATCCACATCGCCTGACGCATGAATCATTCGAGAATAAACAGTTACTTCTTCCGGTGTTAAATCAATATCATCAATAAATGGATTGATTAAATCCATACTCTTTTCTTCAATAGCTCTTGGGTTCTTGATAAAATCCATAATGTTCCTCCATATAATTTAATACATCTTTAGGTGTGTAAAATATAGGCACACCGGTAAGTCCTGCCTTGGGTCGATCAATAACAATAATAGAAATACCTTCATCCATCGCTGCTTTTAATTTCGTATCACTACCACCAACAAGACCTCCATTTTTCGTCACCATTACATCTGCATGATAATCTCGAATCATCGCTACATTCATTTCGTAGGAAAAAGGTCCTTGGATAGCTAATATATTTTTCGCTCTCAATCCTAAATCTTCACACATTTGGAGTACCGAAGATACAGGAAGCACACGAGCCCATAATTCTTTATTTTGAAGAGCTTTTGCATGAACAAAAGTAGCTAATGTCTTTGAACCGGTTGTAAGTAATATACTATTTCCTAATTTCCCTGCCAATTCTGCCGCTTCAAATTCATCTTTGGCATGATATATTTTCTCATAATCCGGAAGTGGCGTTTCTGCTCTTTCATATCGCACATAATCAATACCTGTTTCTTTACAAGCACTCAACGCTGTTTCTGAAACAATAGCCGCATAAGGATGGCTGGCATCTAAAATAAGTGTGACACCTTTTTCTTTAATTACTCGCACCATATCTTCTTCTTTAAAACGTCCCACCTCGATGTGAAGACCTTTATGAGCTGCAAGTACTTTACCATATTGACTCACGACAGTCATCATTATTTCACGGCGCTCCGTTTCCGGTTTTTTCATTTCCCGATCAGCTAATTCTGCACCAATTTCTCGTCCATCCTGAGTCCCTGATATGATCCAGATCACAACTTATACCCCCTTGGTGTGATAATGTGACCATCCGCGATATAAGTATTACTATTTCCTATAATTACCGTAGATTGCATGTCTACCTCTTCTTCCGGTAACTTTTCTAAAGTACTTACAGTCCAATTCATCCCCGGACGACCGGCTTTACGCACAATACCTACCGGTGTATCCGGTTTTCTATACTGAAGAACAATATCACGAATTTGATCTAAATATGTGGCTCTACCGCGACTCTTCGGATTATAAATAGCAATAACAAAATCCCCTTCTGCTGCTAATTTTGCTCTTTTCTTAATTAGTTCCCAGGGAGTCATGAGATCACTTAAACTAATAACGGCATAATCATGCATCAAAGGTGAACCTAATGCCGCTGCTGCCGTATTAGCTGCTGTCAATCCCGGAATAATTTCACATTTCGGCCGTTTTTCCACCGGCACCTTCTGAATCAATTCCATTACTAATCCGGCCATACCGTATACTCCGGGATCGCCTGAAGAAATAACAGCTACATCATGACCTTCTACTGCTAAATCCACCGCTTTCTGACAACGATCCACTTCTTGTCGCATACCATTTCCCACTATTTCCTTATCTTGAATCATATCACGAATAATAGAAATATAGGTATTGTATCCGACAATAATTTCACTTTCTTTAATAGCTTTAATTGCCTTTTCCGTCATCTCCATTTGATGACCCGGTCCAATCCCTACTACACGGACAATCCCTTGGCAATGGCTACCGTGACACTCTTGTATCTGGTTTTCGCAAGAACAATTTTCCCTTGTTTCGATTCCTTCAATGCTGCTGTTTGACATACGTTTCCCACTCCTATCGTTTTTTCTACAAATGCGGATATTTCCATAGGTTCCACTTCAGATATCCGCTTTAATTCCTCTGACTTATAAAAATGAATAGGTACATTCATATGCTGTGCAAAATCAAGCAAACCTTTTTCATCGGCTTTAAGATCCACACTTGCCAATGATGCCACCTGATAAATATGAACACCTGCTGTTTCCAATGCCCGGTAAAAAGCATCTTTAATTAACTCTTCTGCCGTACCACGCTTACAACCTATCCCTACATACACATTTTTAGGCCGAAGCCACACAAATGGCTTTTTGCTTCGTATATTTCTTTCAGAAATAATCACGCAAGCCTCATAATTCTCTTTAGATATATTTTCTACATCTTCTACGGAGATTTCCTTTGCCCTCAAAATATTTTCTATTTCCTCTGCCCCATCCATAGTTTTATCAAGAAACCAAGGACAAGCACCCCCGGCAGCAATAACGCTATTCACCGGCTTCAAAGCACCCAAAGGCTCTACGCGCATCATCAATTCCCGCGCCACATCATCCGGTGCATGGCGCTTATGAACATCAGTAGCAGTCGTAATAACCGGGTCCGCACCAATAGCTTCTGCAATAACTCTCGTCCATTGATTCGCTCCGCCTAAATGACCGGATAACAAAGAAATACAATGCATGCCGCACTCATCCATACAAACAATGGCAGGATCACTGGCTTTACTGACCACATGTGGCGCAATGGCACGAATAACAATTCCTGTCGCCATAATATACAAAATTCTATCGTACTGAGAAAATATATCTGCCGTCAGTGCCACCGTACGATTGAAATATATAGCATCCTCACCACTTTCCGAACCATACCGTTCATATAAAGTGCCATTTCCGCCTAAGGCTCTCCGTACCTTAGCGCCTAATTGTGCGCCTTCTTTTGATACCGAAATAACTGCATATTTCATTTCTTATCCGTTCCATCACGGAACATGGTGGTGAATTGACTATCATAAAGCTTAGACAATTCATAATCAGAATTAAGTACATGACTTACCACAATCATAGCTTGTCGTACTACCCCTTCTTTATGAATAATTTCAGCAATCGTATCAATAGTTCCTCGAATAATTCTTTGATCCGGCCATGTAGCCCGTACAACAATTGCCACCGGTGTGTCTCCGGGATAGCCTCCCTCTTTCAACTGCGACATCACTACATCAATGCCTTGAACAGAAAGGAAAATACACATAGTCGCTTGATGCTGTGCAAGCATATAGAGTTTTTCCTTAGCCGGCATAGGTGTACGACCTTCCATACGTGTGACAATAATCGTTTGCGAAACATTTGGAAGCGTATATTCCTGCTTTAACGCTGCCGCTGTCGCTAAAAATGAACTTACCCCGGGAATAACTTCCATCACTTCATCTTTGATTCCTGCTTTCCGAAGCCCATCCATCTGTTCTTGAATAGCTCCATAAATAGCCGGATCTCCCGTATGCACACGAGCTACTACTTGCCCCTTCTTCAATGTCTCAAGCTCTACCTGAAGAACTTCATCCAAATTCATCATGGCACTATTATAAATAGCAGCATCTTTCCGTGCATACTTTAATATTTCCGGATTAACCAAAGAACCGGCATAAATAACCACATCAGCCTCACCAATAAGACGCTGACCTTTAATAGTAATCAACTCCGGATCTCCGGGCCCGGCACCGATAAAATAAATTTTTGCCATCCGCTATGCCTCCTTCATATATGCTGTAAAAATAAATACCGGACTAATAGGATTAAATAAATGATAACGACCTAATTTCCGTAATCGGTTAATCTGTATTTGAAAACCTTCTACTTCAAAAGGTCTATCCTTAAACTCTTTCACAATTTCTCCCGTCGTTTCTGCCGTTACCGAAGTTAAAACCATACGACCGCCGGGCTTCAATAAATCTGTTGCGCGATTTAATATTTCGTGCATATTTCCGCTGGTACCACCGATAATAATCACATCTAATTTTGGAAGTTCCCCCATAGCATCCGGTGCTACGCCACTGATGAGATGAATATTTTTACAACCAAATTTCTCTGCATTCTGCTTTATTAAATCAATCCCCTCAGGATTTCGTTCAATGGCATACACTTCTCCACGATACGCACAACGTGCCGCCTCAATAGTAATAGACCCTGTACCGGCTCCTATATCTGCCACCACATCCGTTTCATCAATCTGTGCCTTCACCATCACCATAGCACGTATTTCTGCCTTCGTCATAGGCACCTTGCCACGAATAAACTCATCATCTGAAATTCCTAAAACCTGCTTCATCCAATCACCACCATCACTGATTCACCAAACCCATCTAAATGGGAAATATCTTCTAATGTACTACGTCTTACCGCTTGATTTTCATAAGAAATATGCTCACATGCCGCCGCTTCTGTTTCCTTCGGCCACCCCCTTTCCATCAAGTACAATGCAATATACGCCGGATTATGCTCATAATCTGTAAGAAACGCCAACTTTCGTCCCTTGCCATAAATTAAATCCTTATCATCCGGCATCCGTCCATGAAAAGAAAGCCACGACGCACCCTGCCACGGTTCCGTTAAAAGCGAAAAAGCCGCTTGTATAGACGAAATACCGGGAATTACCTCTATCTTCACTGATGAAAAACGCTTCTTCAGCCAAGGAAGCAAACTATAGTACCCCGGATCACCACTAACCATGACTACCACATCGTCATGCATTAATGCCTTTTCCAACCATTCAGCAAGCTCTGATAATTTTCCCGTCACCGGATACGTTTCCTGTGACTCCTTTGCATAATCAGAAAGTGCACGATGACCACCCACTAAATAATGAGCCGACTCAATCGTCTGAAGTGCCTTTGGCAAAATATAATCCCTATCGCCGGGTCCAATACCGGCTACAATCAATGTATGTTCCATTTTTCCTCTTCTAATATTTCCTTTGCCCGTGTACTGATAGCTTGAATAGAACCATCCATTCCGGCAAAAATCACACCCATTCGAGACTTACCAAAAATATACCGTTCACAACGTACCTGCGCTCTTTCCGCCATTTGCTGATAAATCATATTAAGCCCTTCACGCTCCACTACCATAGCTGCGCCATCCGTCGTATTACATGCCATGATTTCCTTCACCACATCAGCAGGCGCTCCATTCATGGCTGCATAAACACCCATCGTTTCCATACGGCCATCACTATTTCGATTATACGTATGAAAACTTCCGGACGCCACTTTCACCAACTTCCCCATATGCCCGATAAGAAGCATCTTCGTAAATCCTTTTGCCACACACTGCTCCATCATATACCCGATATAATTACTCGTCTCAATGATAGATTCCTTCGGTATACCCATGATAGCTGCCGCCCGTTCGCCAATACGCCCCGGACATAAAACAGCTGTACGAATACCGGCAGACCACACCACAGACACTTGCGGTGTAAGTGAACGCTTATAAGCATCCTCACTCATCGGCTTTACAATGCCCGTCGTGCCCAAAACAGAAATACCACCTACTACGCCCAACGTAGGATTCAAAGTCTGCTTTGCCAACTCCTCGCCTTTAGGAATACTAATCGTCACAATACAGCCATGATCCGGTGCCACCAACTCTTCATACACATAACGAAGCATGATTTGCGGCCCCGGATTAATTGCCGGACGCCCCACTTGCACCTGAAGCCCGGGTTTCGTCACCGTACCTACCCCTTTACCGGCACGAAGCTCCATCCCCGGCGTGTCCGTCAACTCCACAGTAACAATAATCGGTGTACCATGAGTACAATCCAGATCATCCCCACCATCTTTTAACACGGTGGCAGTACCTATATTTCCCTTAGCCGATGCCTCCTTCACCGGAAGCCTAAGTTCCGTACGTTGCGGCGAAAGCACCGTCACACGTTTCGGAAACTCACCATGAATAGCAAGCACAGCCGCCTTCATAGCCGCCGTTGCCGTCGCACCGGTAGTAAACCCCTCACGAAGCTCCTTGCCTATCATTTCTTCAGCCTTCATACAACCTCATCCCTACCTATAATTTACAAACTGCAATTCACAAGGTAACTCTTCTTTTCGCAGGAAAGCAATGCATGCCTGCAAATCATCCTTATCCTTACCGCTCACACGAAGCTCATCACCATTAATTTTTGCCGACACCTTAATCTTTGATGCCTTCACCCTCTTAACAATATCCTTTGCAAGCTCAGACGGAATACCATTCTTTAATTCCAAAAGCTGACGCACCGTACCACCGGCAGCAGCCTCCTTCTTCTTCTCCTCAATATTCTTCAAAGAAATACCGCGCTTCACCAACTTTCCATTTACAATTTCACGAACCAGGCGAAGCTTAAAATCATCATCCCCCACCAAAGTAATCACTGCCCCATCAAGAGAAACAGAACTCTTACTCCCTTTGAAATCATAACGCGTTCCTATTTCCTTTGCCGCTTGATTCACAGCATTCATCGCTTCCTGTAAATCCGTACGACAAACCACATCAAAAGAATAATCCTTTGCCATAATAACTCTCCTCATCCATAAAAATAAAAATTTAAATCAATATTTATTCCAAAAAGCTCATCCGTCATTTATCTTAAGTATACCATCTTTTGCATACTTAATATAGATATTTTTCAATCCAAAAATTTATATCCCATACCCAAATCATTTTTTCCTATGGAAATATTATATTTTCTCAAGTATAATACAAATATAAACAAGGAATAGATACTTCTTTATCCACTTCCTATGTAAAAAAAGAAAGGAAGGAATACATATGGCCCTTACAGGAACAAAAAAAATGTTTGAAAAAGCCTATGCCGGTCACTATGCCATAGGCGCATTTAACGTAAACAATATGGAAATCATTCAAGGAATTATGGAAGGTGCTCGAGAAAAACAATGCCCGGTCATCTTACAAGCCTCTGAAGGTGCAAGAAAATATGCCGGGCAAGAATATATCGTCAGTCTGGTTAAAACCGCCATTGAACAATACCCGGAAATCCCCGTAACACTCCATTTAGATCACGGATCAGGATTCCAGGTATGCAAAGAATGCATTGACGGCGGATTCACCTCCGTCATGTTCGACGGCTCAAAATATTCATTTGACGAAAATGTAAAAATCACAAAACAAGTAGTAGAATATGCCCACGCTCACGGAGTTGTAGTTGAAGCTGAATTAGGTCGCTTAGCAGGTGTAGAAGACATGGTAAGTGTAGACGCAAAAGATGCCATCTTCACCGACCCTGAAGAAGCTGCAGAATTTGTAGCCCTCACCGGCTGTGACTCCCTTGCCATCGCCATCGGCACCAGCCACGGTGCATACAAATACAGTGGTGATCCCTACTTAGATTATGAACGATTAGAAAAAGTAGGAAAACTTCTACCAAACTATCCCATCGTACTTCATGGAGCATCCACTGTTATCCAAAAATATGTACAAAAATGTAATGAATTTGGTGGTAAAGTCATTGGGGCCAAAGGAGTACCTGAGGATATGCTAAGAAAAGCAGCCACCATGGCAGTATGTAAAATTAATATTGACACCGACATTCGTCTTGCCATGACCGCTGCTATCCGTGAAAGCCTCATGACACATCCGGAGAATTTTGATCCCCGCGAATATCTAAAGCCTGCCAGAGAAGCAGTAAAACAAATGGTCATACACAAAATAGACACTGCATTAGGTTGTGCAAATAGTATTTAATAAGTGAAAAAATCACCGCAAAAATAAATAAGAATGAGAAAACCCCCGAAGACTACGAATGGTCTTCGGGGGTTTATACATACATAAAAGAAGAACATCCCTCATTGAGATGTCCTCCCTCTTAATTTTTCATACTTTTTTAGAATGCCAGACGAATGCCTGCATCCAATCTCCATTCAGTCTTTAGAATAGCACTAAAGCTCTTTGTAAGATTAGCATAAAGATAAGTATCTTTATCCATGAGATAACTTCCACCTACTTCTACATCAAGCCACGTATCCTTCAAACTAAGTGTCGTAGGATTATTTTTTATATCTCCATCAGCACGGAAAGTTGCTTTGATATCTCCTCCAAATTCCTTATTCAATGAAAGTTTCACAAAAGCATTACTCTTTTCCGTCTGATAACCTGCAGCTAAGCCCAATCTTCCGCGAAGAGTATTGAAAGCATCTTGATGAATAGTCATATTTGCATTTTCAATTCCTCTATTCTTGAAAGTACTGGATGCCTTATAATCCGCAGCACTTAAATGCCCTGCTGTAAATTCGATAGATGGCTCAATATATGTATTTCCATCAGAGATTCTCTTACCATATTCACCGCTGATAGACACACCATTAACGTTATAATCCCCTTTCATCTGTTTACCCAAATAATTCAAAGCATACTGACTATTTACCTTCGCACCTTTAAAGATGATATCTACATATTGTCCATCCTCAAATTGTCTGGACCCATACAGTGCGAAAGTATATTGCTTTTCTTTACCATCACCTGACGCATCTGCCAATTTATAAATATCCTTGATGAAATACTTATCATTGGATGTGCCATAATCAAATGCACCTCCGACAGTCCATCCATTAACTTTCGTATCATAACCTATTTGAATATTATTATATTGCTGATCAATATTCGTCTGAGTCGGATTCCATACATTCTTACCGCCTAAATACCGTGCCCAGAGACCATTTTTCGATTGACTCAAACGAATATCTCCCATGCGACGCTGCAAATCATTATTATTGGAAATCCAAATAGTAGCTGCCAATGCCATCGCATTCTTCCCGCCATTCATCATAAGCGTTTCTACCGGTTTATCTTCCGATGTCGGCGGTTGCGGTCCGGGTTGCGGTCCGGGTTGTGGTCCGGGTTGCGGTGTCGGTATCTTTGGCTTAATACTATCTCTTACCACACTTCCCTGTCCCTGTTTTGCTTTATTAAAGGAAATATTTCCCATTTCTTTTACTGCAGATGCTGTTGTCAATCCTTCGGCAATAGCCACTTTCCCCGTCAAATTTGTATTGCCGGCCTGATAGAAGAGTTTACCGGCTAATGTATCAAGTACCTGATAAACTTCTTCCTCTTTCGTCATATCAATATTTCCACTTGTATCGGTAATCATGGTTACTTCAGCACCACTATTAGCATCTTTCACGTATACATTTCCTACTTTGTAGTCATCTTTCGTAAGACCTTTGTTTTGATGTGCCATAAATACCGTATACTTACCACTCATTTTATCAATGATGATATCACTTGCATCGTTTTGGTTAATAACACCACCTTTATCATCACCTATAAGTTCATAAATATGGCTATTTTTATAATCACTATGAGTCATACCGACTTTTTCATGATTCCACGTAGCTCCATTGCCTAAATAAAGATGAATTTTACCGCCATCTTTTCCTTGTTCATTAAACTGATTAAAGGCAACACCGGTCCATTTAGAATTTGCCGTATTAAGTCCTAAATATATGTCAGTAGCCGCATTATCCTCATTCGGTGAAAGTCCGGAACTCTTATTCAAAACACCGATATTCCCTTCTACTGTCACATCCTTTTCAGATAAGGTTTCTCCTGCTTTGGCATAATGGAAACTTACCACACCCGCTTCTGCTTCCAAAGCATACTGATCAGCATTCATGTCCTTAGCAATCCGCACGGTACCACCACCGGTAACAGTGATTTCCGAATTAGCATTCGCTTGCATACCGGTCCCTTTAACAGCCATATTTACATCACCATTTATATGTACCTTACCGCTATTAAAGCCTGCATAGATACCATTCGTCTGATAATGACTGAAGTTTCCATAAAAAACACTCGTATTGTCTACGCCCCAAGTATCTGCCGTATCTCCTACCATAAAAAGATTACCACTAATAGTTACACTATGCTTTTCCACAGCATATACACCGGCCACTACATTATTTCCATGAACCTTGACATCTACATCACCCGTAATTGAAATATTTCCTTTTACTGAATGTCCTAAAATACCCGAAGCAATTCCAAACGTCAAATTAGCATAATTTGATGTACTATCTGCGGAAACATTAAGTTTCTTAACCTTAATATCAATCTCCCCTTCGTCATCCAAAGAAACTCCATAAACCATTCCATTATCATTATCAGTACCATT
Source organism: Veillonellaceae bacterium DNF00626 (assembly GCA_001553355.1). Lineage (GTDB taxonomy): Bacteria > Bacillota > Negativicutes > Veillonellales > Dialisteraceae > Dialister. Next base: position 6,024 of record KQ960828.1, on the reverse strand, counting down.
CTTATACATGTCCTCAATAGAAAGCATATTCTCTGGGCCGCTTATGCTTATGGCAGAATTACTCAAATGATAAATACCTGCGCTACCATCCGTTTTAATCTTAATATCACGATTCAGTTCATATTTCCCGGGCTCTTTCAAAATACCGGCTTTTTCATAAATCACATCCGTCGCCTTATCACCGGTGATAGATTCAGTAAATTCCGTTTTCGTTGTAAAATCTTCCGGTGGTGTCTCCTGTTCCGGCGTGTACTCGTATTGTCCTTGTCCATCATCTTTCCATGTAATATCTTTTAATTGATTCGATTCAGGCACATTATATTTCTTACCCCCTACGGTAATAGTCTTTGAAACAGA
>KQ960828.1:3765-5567 GCA_001553355.1 Veillonellaceae bacterium DNF00626 | reverse complement strand
GAGATGTAAGTCCTTCGGCAATTCCTACTTTACCCGTAAGATTCGTATCTGTCTTATGTGCCATATACCACAATTTATTGGCTAAAGCATTGAGTGTACCGCTTACCAAATTCTTGTCTGCTACTTCTTGAGAATTTGTCTTGAGTCCTTCGTTTCCGGTCAGTAAGGTAATAACACTTCCGGTTTCGGCTTTTTCCACTTTCGTGTCTCCGCCTATCATCTTCCAACCTTTACCTAAACTATCTTTTCCCTCAATCGTATGAGCATAGAAAATAGTAGTATTGCCTTTGTAGCTTAAAATATCAATCGGTGTATTTTCCTTTTGAATAATAAAGCCCGATTTTGTTGGTTCACTGCCCCCTACAAGGCGATTCAATATGGCACCGTTCCATTTTGCAGCCTTCACAGTAGTTGTTGTTTCATGAGATTGACTTTCATTAGTCCATACAGCTCCATTTTGCAACCATAAATTAAATTGTCCTACATCATGAACTGTATTTCCTGCGCCTGCTCCATAATCATCAGTATATGAATCATAGGTAGCCGCACCTGTCCAATAAGAATCGGGTGTGGTCAATGCCACATTTAATACTCCTGAATGTTCCCAATCTACCAATTGTCCACCGGAATATTCCAAAACTCGTTTTCCATGTTTTCCTACAACATACATATTTCCTTTAATCTTTGTTGATACCGTTCCGGGTGTTTGTCCATCTGTATTAATATTTATTGTTCCGGAATCCACACGAACTGCATGATAATTCTTTTCCTTGTTAGAATCTTCTGCTGCCGAAATAATACCGCCGCCAACAGAAATCTCCGTACCATCTCCATTAGTTGCAAGGCTGCTACCTTTCACCCCGGTAATATCTACTTGACCGGTTACCTTCATCTTAGATTCCTGCCCGGTTACTACAATACCACCGGCATTCACCCCATTCCCTCTTTCACGAAGTCCTGCCACATCTGAAATTTTCAAATCACCATTAACCGTCATTTCACTCTTTTGTCCTTGGAAGAGAATCCCATCTGCACTATCACCCTTTGTACTGACATGATTAATTTCTACCGGTCCATTAATAGTTAACCTTGCATTACCTTCCAAATAAATTCCATTTGCTCCTACTGTATCTGTCGTTTTTGCTGAAATAAATAATTTTTTCGTCACATCACTATTCTTTACAATAATATTTTTATTATTTCCCACAAAAATTCCAACCGCTCTTTTCGTCGAATCCGATTCAAGTGTCAACTGATGCCCCGCCATATCTACCACCATAGGATTTTGACGGTCAGCAGTCTCTGCACTATACATAGGTGTAACCGTCTTATCTACCCCTTTTATCTCTGTGACATGTATCATCATATCTTTAGTCAATGTAGTGATTTTAGTGATTTCTTTCAAATCTTCTTGCGACGGTGTCGGTGTCGGCGGTTGCGGTCCGGGATCTACTGCTTCCGTATATTTGTATTGTCCTTGTCCGTTTTCTTTCCATGTAATATCTTTCAATTGATTCAATTCAGGAACGTTATATGTCTTACCCCCTACGGTAATAGTCTTTGAAACAGAACGTGTTGTAAGACCTTCGGCAATTCCTACTTTACCGGTGAGATTCGTATCTGTCTTATGTGCCATGTACCACAATTTATTAGCTAAGGCATTCAATGTACCGCTTACCAAATTCTTCTCTGCTACTTCTTGAGAATTTGTCTTGAATCCTTCGTTTCCGGTCAGTAAAGTGATGACACTTCCGGCTTCGGCTTTCGTCACTTTCGTGTCTCCGCCTATCATCTTCCAACCT
>KQ960828.1:0-3665 GCA_001553355.1 Veillonellaceae bacterium DNF00626 | reverse complement strand
TGTCTCCGCCTATCATCTTCCAACCTTTACCTAAGCTATCTTTTTCATCAGTTTTGTGGTTATAGAAAATAGTGGTATAACCTTTGTAGTTATCAATAGTAATTGGGTTTTCGTCATTTTGATAAATAAAACCGGTCTGTTCAGCACCTATTCCTCCAATAAGCTTACTTATGCAACTCCCAGTAAACAAGCCACTTACTTTCCCCCATTTTTCATTATTCCATTTAGCACCATTCTGGAGAACTAAATTAATGACTCCATAAAATGTTTTATTACCTAATTTATACCCATTCACACTATAATCATTATTTGCCACTCCAGTCCATTCAGATTTAGATGTGGCTAATCCCAAATTAACTCTTGAATACAACTCTGTTTCATTAATATTCTGCGCTATACTAGATGCACTAATATTTCCTTTTAACACCAAATCATTTTCATTAGCCTTTATAGGATTATCATCATTATCCAACATTACATTCATACTGACCGCAGAACTTGCCGCAATCATTGCCCAATAACCTTTCTTATTTTCTTTATTAATTTCTAAATATCCACCACCATTTACTGTTAACTTTGCATGTCCTCCATTTCCAAAAAGCCCATTAGCATCAAGTTTTGCAAAAATATTTTTTTCTATAGTTATTTTCGGACCCATTTTAATTGAATAATTAACTCCGGAATAAATCAACGAACAACCAGAAGAACCAGCTTCTCCATTTTTAGAATATATCCCCCAAGGATTTTCTGACGTTCCCATGGCTGTTACACTACCGTTAAAGACAACATCTGAATTTCCCGTTGCATAAAGTCCCAACGTATACCCTATACCTTGGACATTCATATCAGTATCACCGTTGATAGTTAACTTATAGGGATGAACTTTATCCATTCCTCCCTGTCCTCCCACATTAATTCCTTCTATTCTTCCTTGTGTACTTTTAGCATGAATATTTAATTTTTCTGCATTAATAATTGTGACTTCCTTCGTACTTGCCGTTATTCCTGTAATAGTCTTATTCCCGGAATTTGTCACATTAAAGGTCAAACTTTTATCAGCTTGTATTTTTGAAGCCGCATTATCTCCTGAATCAACAAAAGACGCTCCTGATTGATTTGTCACCGTTACTCGACTATCTTTTGTAAATTTATATGTTCCATCATTCTTTTTCACACCGGCATCCACATATTCCTTATCGGTGCCACCGGTAATAGATGTATTAAAATCTGTTTTAGTCTGTTCAGTCGGTGTCGGCAGTTTTTCTTTTTCCTCCGTGTATTTATATTCTCCTTGTCCGCCATCTTTCCATGTAATATCTTTCAATTGATTCGATTCAGGCACATTATATGTCTTACCCCCTACGGTAATAGTCTTTGAAACAGATCGAGATGTAAGTCCTTCGGCAATTCCTACTTTACCGGTGAGATTCGTATCTGTCTTATGTGCCATGTACCACAATTTATTAGCTAAGGCATTCAATGTACCGCTTACCAAATTCTTCTCTGCTACTTCTTGAGAATTAGTCTTGAGTCCTTCGTTTTCGGTCAGTAATGTAATGACGCTTCCGGTTTCGGCTTTCATCACTTTCGTGTCTCCGCCTATCATGGTATAACCGGTATTCACATCAGCCGGTTTATCTGTTTTGTGGTTGTAGAAAATAGTGGTATAGCCTTTGTAGTTATCAATAGTAATTGGTTTCTCGTCATTCTGATAAATGAATCCTGTTGTATCCGCTGACGTACCACCGGTGAGTTTAGCAACACGACTTCCCTTAAATCCTTCTTCATATTTTTCTCCATATTTTTGGTTATTCCATGTTGCTCCATTTTGCAACCACAGATTTAACGTTCCTGCCATCTGCAGATTTTGGGACGTTCTCGCACTGCGCATACCATCATATGCCCCATAATCCCCTGTATCGCCATCGTCATCACCCGTATCATCACCGTCAGCATCAGGAATAACCTTATCTTCATAACTACTCAACCCATTCCATACGGAATCTTTCGTTGTCAATGCCAAATTGACTATGCTATTTTCTTTTACTTCTCCTGTTAATTTTTGTGTATACACATCACCATTAAGCTGTACTAAAGATTGTCCCACTTGATCATCTTTAACGTTAACAGATGTTTGTGCGTCTCCTTCCATACGAATAACCGCCTGATGCGATGCATCTTTATTCACATCAATCTTTAGCCCGGTAAAATATAACTTGGATTCAGTTCCACTATAAATACCATAGCTTTCTTCTGCTGCTACCGTACTTATCTCTGTTGCACCCGTTATCTGTAATGTCGTTTGACCGGCACCATAAATACCATACGCTTTTTGCGTCATACTGCCATTATTTTCTGCTTTAACAGTTAATTTATCTGCTTTTATAGAAATATCCGCTTTTCTACCGATCCCGGTATTTATCCCTGCTATAAGACCTTTCCCCTTTGATAACATTGTCAAAGTATGCCCGGATGCATCAATGGTGATAGCTAAATTAGACTTGGCAATAGCTACTGTCGCTTTATTATAATCTTTTGTATCTTTAATAGTCGTATCTTTGGTAAATTTATACGTTCCATCATTCTTTTTCACACCGGCATCCACATATGCCTGATCGGTGCCACCGGTAATAGGTGTGGTAAATTCTGTTTTTGTCTGTTCCCCGGAGCGGTCACTTCCTCCGCTTGCATCAGCATCATTGTCTGCCAATACCGCACCGGGCAGACTGAAAAGTCCCGCCATAATAAAGAATACTACACTACTTTTTAACCATTGTTTTTTTGAAATCTTCATAATTTCCCTCTCTTTCCTGAATAAAAAATATGATTTCTTCTCTCATGGTTTGTCTTTCCACAGATTGAATACTTACTTTTATCAAATGATAATAAATTGAAATCGTTTTCCACCCCTTTTCATTATAACAATTACAAATCATATCAGAAACTATGCTTCATTCCTAAAAGGAAATTTCTCTCCGGCATAAAATACCATGCATCAGATTCACTATTTCGCCAAATTGTATCTGTATGTTCTGCCCATAATTTGTTGAATACGTTATTCATCCGGAAATAAAATTCTGTCCCACGTGTCGGTCTATAGTTCAATGCTAAGTTACATACAGCATATTTATCATCCGACTATCCTTTTACTTTCTTCGGATCTATATGACTTGTATCTCGTATGAAATAAAATCCATCAAAGACTACACTCCATTTATCCTTATTAAAATAAATCGCAAAAGTGGCTTTATCTTTCGGTGCGTAGCCCAAAATGAAATTATCCGGTTCATCGTAATTCAAATGCCCCATCCTATCCGTGCTTCCCAATTTTCTCCTATTTTCGTAACGTATTAAACATTCCAACTGATGGACTTTCCATTTTTATAATTTATACGTTCAAATGCCTTCCTTCCATCTTTATTATATACTTGGTTTCCTTTTATTATATTCACATTTTAAACATACCGTCAACACAATCATCAACATACATTTTTCAAAAAATTCTTAACCGAATCATACACAACAAATTAATTCAAAAAGAAAAAAACATCATGTTCATGATACTCTTTTCTTTAAAAATTTATAAAGTTGATAAAATCTCCCCACCAATTATTTTTAGAAAGTAAATCGGATTCCTGCATCCAGTCTCCACTTGCTATCCAATT
>KQ960827.1 GCA_001553355.1 Veillonellaceae bacterium DNF00626 | reverse complement strand
TCTTTTTTACATACAAAAGGGACTTCCTATCCGAGCGGGAGACGTTTGACAAACTGCCGGGAATAGACACTGCTCATAATCTCACGCTGTTCGGTTTTCGGCTCTTTGATAGAGATGACCTTTCCATTTTCTCTATATGTCGTATTCATGGAAAGGTCCGTGTAACAGCGGTCAGATACATATCTCCTATAAGAAGGGGCATTTTTATTTCGCTGTAGTCGTTTTTTTAGAGAAGAGCCTTTTTTTGATGAAGAAATCACAAAACATTATCGAAAGTATAGAAAATTCTTTAATCGATATGTTTTGTGTTGCAACCAAAAAAAAGACACCCTCATGGGGAAGGTGTCTCTTTTGATTATTTGATTGTCTTTTTCTCGATAATCTTGCTGTATAGTCTTGAGGCAAAGGGAAAAGCCACGAGACCTGTTATGAAAAGAATTGTACAGTTTATTGCCAGTCGGCTGTCACTCCCGTAGATGTATAAATTTCTGGCTGTGTCTGCGACGTAAGTATATGGTGAGAGATAAGCGAGACAGCGTACCCAAAAAGGCATGGGATCAAGAGGCCAGGTGAAGCCGGAGAGGATGAAGGCGGGGATGGTATAGAAAATGGAAACCCTACTGAAGAGAAGCTCGTTTTTGCACAGAGAGGCAATAATACCACCAAGCTGTACAATGCAGAATAGAAAACTTCCGGCAAGAATGAAATGCTCCGCAAAATTACCGTTCACAGGAAGCATAAAAAAGTAGTTACTGATACCGAGAAAGACAAGGTAAGAAAACATACCGAGTGACCAATAAATGAATGTTTTAACTAGCCAACGTTTCCAACGGGATAAAACAAATTCTTCAGGAATTGACTTGTTTCCTTTCCACAAAATACCGCTGGCTACGGATAGAAGCAATCCTTGCTGCATGGCAATCAGGGCGAGTCCATAGACGAAAAATCGCATATAATCAAGCTTTGGATTCCCCAGTATACGGTAATTAAAATTGACGGGAGCCATTCTTCGTTCTGCCAGATAAGGAACCTGGTGGAGATCTCTTTCTATAAGTTTTTTACCTGTTTCCTGATTGAAATGTTGGATAATCTCAAACGCTGCGATATTGCTGTTGCTTGTGATCATCATATTACTTCCCTCAATGATGAGAGAAACCGTACTTTGTCGTTCTTGTTCGATATCTTTGGTAAAATTTTTCGGAATGACTAAAGCGGCAGTATGTCGGCCATCATGACCAAACCAGTCTTCTACGTCTTGAAGATTGCTACCGCGTGCCACGGTACGAAAACCGTCACTGCCAGAGAAAGAACGAGTTAATTCTCGGCTGAGATATGTGTTATCCTGATCGACAATGAGAAGAGGAATCTGGTTGACTATACCGAACGAATATAACCAGGCAAAAAGGAGTAAATACGCAGGAGCGGCGCCCAAGAGAAGAACGCCACGGCGCAAATCATGATAAAAGATATGAGCTAGCTCATTTTTGATAAGGCGGAGATATTTTTTCATCAAGACACCTCCTGCCACTTACGATACTTCACAAGGAAGAAAGTTAGAATCATAAAAATAATACCTGCCACTGCCATGATAACGATATCATCGGTCAAGAGATTTGATTTACCTGCCAGCGATAAGTCTCTCATCGGAAGAGCCAGATAGGTAATCGGGAAAATTGCCCGTATAATGGTAGGAAGCTGGCCTAGCCATTCCTGTGGCCAGCTCAGGCCGCTGTACAATAAACCCGGCATAATGAAAAGCAGGGCTTCCTGAAGAGCCAGCACGGGGGCATTAAAAATGATAGACAAGAACATTCCCAGACCGATAAAGAAAAATACAAATACAGCCTCCAGGAATAAAAATTCATACCATGGAGCCCGTAGAGGAACGGCAAATAAGAATTGAGAAATCAAAAGACAGATGCTGAAAACAGCAACAGATACTAACTCCACGGCACAAAGTTTTCCCCAGAGCAAAGCCGTTTTATAACGCCATTTTCGTGCTTTATTTTTGATAAACATATCGACCGCATAAAGGAAAAGAGAAATTTGAATACCGTTGCACACAAGACCTAAAAGCATGAAATTACAGTAGCTGTTCGTTGGGTTATTCAGAATACGTACACTTATGGCTGTAGGATATGCCACCCGTAAAGCACGGTCAGGGTAAAGCGTCATATGCTCCAGTATTTTTTGACTTCCGCCGACCAAAAGATTCAAATTGATTTCCTCAGCAGCTACCAGAGCGGCATTGCCGTATACCATATTTGAGGACTCAATATAAACACCCACCTCGGCCGGAGTCGTAGTACGTAGATTTCTATCTACCCCGGGCGGAACATAAAGGCCGACCTTTGCTTCGCCGTTTTTCAAAGCTGCTTGCATTTCTTCATAACTCGATACCTGTTTGACCACATGGAAACGATCAGAGGTATCATAATTTAAGACCAAAGTGCGGGAAATACTGCTTTGCTCCAAATCACAGACAACGACGGGAATGTGATTCAATACATTCGCACTGTAAGCCGCACCGAAAAGAAGAGTATACACAATAGGAAGCAAAACAAGCAGAAAAAGCAGGGGCTTATTAAAACGCCCTGCACCATAAAATTCCTGCCTAAAAGCAAGCACTGATTCATGAAACCATCTTTTTAACATAGCGCCACCGTCATTACATTCTGAAACGCATACCCGGGTGTATACGGGGATCGTTCACCTGCACCTTTACATTATAAGTAATAATATCTTGATCATCGCCCCGTTCACTCGTAGCTCTGTAAGTAGCAAAATTAGGTTTTTGAGAAATATCGACAATCGTACCCTTTACTTGGAGATCCTTATTACGCCCGTATAAAGTGACCTCACTGTTTAGCTTATACTTATCCAGATCCGTTTCCTTCACTTTGAAATTGACCCAATTTTTCGAAGGATCCTGAAGTCCCACAATCGGCATACCTGTAGAAACCATAGCTCCTGCATCCACATATTTTGTTGTCACAATTCCATCAAAAGGCGCAGTGATGACCGTCTCACCTACATTGACAGCTGACTGATTAAAAGCCTCCGTACTAGCCTCTACATTAGCCTCTGCCTGCTCACAAGCAGCAGCGAGAATATCACACTTGCTTTGGAGATTCTCATACATAGACCGTGAAATAGCCCCGGCCCGGTACAATTCCTCATAACGAGCTAAATCCCGACGTGCCTGATCCAGATTAGCCTCCGCCTGAAGCCGGGCGGCCTTTGCAGCACTGATTTTTGCTTTAGCAGCCGCATTCATGGCACTCACTTCTCGGGCATCGACCTGTGCTAGCACGTCCCCCTTATGGACACGGACGCCCTCCTGCACATACAAATCAACCAAACGCCCCGGAATTTTAGTATTGATAGATACTTCCGTAGCATCCGCCTGTCCCCAGACCGTAGAATCATCCGGATTATCCTTTTTATCGCAGCCCGAAATGGCCAGAGCGGCTATCAGTATGACTCCGACGATATAACGTTTACTGTTATTTATCATATAAGTTTCCTCCTCTCTCATTATAGAGATAGTACAGTATTATTTTAGCAAATAAAAAAAGCAAAATAAATAAAAATATAAATTTAAATTAATAATAACATAATAACCATAATCATACAAGACAAAAAACATAGCTATACAAGCCAAAGAAAGGAAAATTCACGGCATACACCGTAAATAAAAAAGAAATATAGAAAACCGCAAAAAGAAAAGCACCGTCAAAAAACGACAGTGCCTGCTTTCTTATTCCATTTCATTTAACTTGCGTACCCGTTCCGAATGGCGGATTTCGGAATAAAACTTCAAAAACTTCTTGGCAATCACAGACAGAGGACGCCCCTTCACCTTGACCACCGTCTTATGTAAATCCGGATCCACATCCTTAATCTGCTTATATACCAGCTGATCGTCAATCTCTTCCGTCAATTCGATAGGAACGATGCTGACCCCGTAATCATCGGAAGCCCACTGGAGAGCTGCCGTTCTGGTCGTACAAATACTCAGAATCCTCGGCTTGATATTATGCGCCTTGCTGATAATCAGATGACAGCCGGCAGACGGACAAAGCGGTAACCCCGTAATATCCTCGAGCGACACCATATCGGCATTCCGCATTTCCTCCGTCAGGAACTTCGAATACTTGGCGAAAATCGCACAAACCTCTTCCTTGTGCTGGAACAAAACCTCAAAATCATTCTGATGAATCAAAGGCACACTCAAGATGCTAAGCTCCGTCACACCGCTCAAAAGCTGCTGCGACGGCTCATTCACGCTGCCCTCATAAATCTCATAAATCACATTGGGGAACAAATCATGAAACGGCTCAAGACAAGTCTTTATAAAAACCGACGACCGTGAATTGGCCGCACTGATACGGAGCGTACCGCTTTTTTATAGGAGACAAATCAAAAATAAAGAAACGGATCAAATAAAAAAGCCGTCCCCGCATGTCGGGAAATAAAGGAAAGAATGCAATCCGCAAGCTGTCCCCGCTTGTCGGGAAGCAAGCGAACCGCTTTTCGAGGAGCGAAGCGACGCTGTAAAAGTGAGTGAGACGCTTTGCCTTGGCTAAAGTGTCAGCGGAGCTGACGAAAGGGGCAAGTGTGAGGAGAAAGGGAAAATCGTTTCTTATAAAACGATATTAAATACTTGCCTGTCATTCTCGAATGAAGGAAAAATGTGGTCGGGAATAGCGTTATAAAAAAGTACGGGGAAGAGTGAAGAATCTAGGCAGAGATTGTAAGATTTAAATGTGTTTTTCTGTACCCACTGCCGGATTCTTCGCTAAGAGTCAGATTATGTTTTTCCTTTATTCTCATTCCGATTTTACTAACCGCTCAAGAATGACGGCAGAGTTGTTTTTGTTTTGCAGGGATGTTCTGACCTGTGTAAGCTATTGCCTCGCGTGGATCGGAAGTTCCCTCCGTATTCGGAGGGAAAACAATTAAGGGAGATGTGAAAATATTTGTAATTTCCCTTATAAAGAAATGGAAAATAAAGAATTCTATTTTGGCTTTATAATTTCCCGGCAGAGGGAGCGGTGATTTTTCCCATGAACAAAACCGGCCAGAGTTCAATGCTTGATTAAATTCGACAAACTGTGATAGAAACAAATATATGAAATTTGATAAAAATAAGTATATCGAGTATAATAGTTATAACAAAAGTATTAATAATTTGGGGGACGTGAATTTAACATAACCCCTCCCCGTTTTTTAGGAGGAAATATGAATAAAATTTATAAGTTAATTTGGAACAAGGCAAAAAATTGCTGGGTCGTTGCGTCCGAGCTGGCGAAGGGACACGGGAAAAATAAATCAAAATCCCGAAAAAGTGTGCTTGCCGTTTTTGTGATGCTTGCCCTTTTGGGAAGTACTTTTTTGCCTGCCGATATGGTTTCCGCAGAGGATCCGGCAGATGACGGACAAATCCATTATGTCTCTGTCGGCGTTAATAAAAAGGATAAAATAAAAATACGGAAAAACATATATGAGAATGGACGTATTGTACGGCAAGAAGAGGAAGAGGTTGAAATTGAACCGAATAATAACTATAGCCCCATAAAAAATCCGAGTTATAATGCTATTCTTATAGGGCCGGAAGCAAGGACCGGTAGAGGGGATGCAACCGAATCTGTCATCAATGGAGTTATTGCCATCGGAACTAAATCCATGGCGATGAAACAGTACTCGACGGCTTTGGGGACAAATGCTTGGGCCGGAGCCAAGGGTGACATTGCTGTCGGTTGGAAATCTTATACGGGATCGTCTAAAGAATTGGAGGACTCCAATAAGATTGCTATCGGTACGGAGTCTTCTGCGTTGGAACAAAATGGCATCTCTATCGGTAATAAGAGTATAGCCAGAGATACAAATGCTATTGCTATCGGTAATGAAGCGGAAACAGGCTCCGCCTTCAATGCCGAAGCGGGTCATGACTCGATCGCTGTGGGAAATAAAGTAAAGGTACAAGGACAGCATAACGTGGCGATAGGATCCGGGGTAACTGTAGGGACAAAAGACTCTGGAGGCTCTTATGTAGTGGCTATCGGCAGTGATTCCCACGCCTACGATACGGACAGCATTGTTATCGGCGGCCACAGTGAAGTCCGCGAAAACGCCACCGTCATCGGTAACCGTTCCAAAGCCGGTATGGAATCGGTAGCGTTGGGCAGCAGCATTGAAGCAGGCGAATGGTCGGTTGCTATCGGGTTGAGCAGTAAAGCGCACAATCACGCGATCGCCATGGGCATGAATTCTGATGTGGCAGGTGAATACGCCATCGGTATCGGCGAAGAGGCAAGGTCTTTTGCGAATCAGTCGGTATCCATGGGCTACCAGGCGCATGCGTATGTAGGGGAATCTCTTGCTATCGGCAACAGAGCTCTTGTTGCGGGAGAAAAAATTAGCAAAGAGGCGTACAATGCGTTATCCGACGCGGAGAAGAAGAACTATACACACGACAGCTACGGTGATTTCTATTACAAAAAGAGTAGTGAGTCTTACAGCAGCACGGCTGTCGGACCGCAAGCCAGAGCATACGGCAAAAATGCGACAGCACTGGGAAGTGCCAATGTGGGTGATATCTTTGGGAATAGAATAGCTGACGGCGGTACGGCGGTCGGCAGCAGCGCCAATGCGGCGTATGAAAACGCTACGGCTGTCGGGTATAATTCGATAGCCTATGCGAAAGACGCAGTCACTCTTGGCGCGAAGACCAGAGCGGATATCGAAGGCGGCGTGGCATTGGGCAGTGAATCCAGGGTCGGCAGTTACGGTCGTACTGATATTAATAATGCGGGCCGGTATGGCTATGACCCGTTTGATGAGAGTCGGAAACAGGAGTCACCCACGTGGAAATCCACCAAAGCGGCAGTTTCTGTCGGGGATAAAGAAAAAAATATCACCCGCCAGATTGTCAATGTAGCTGCAGGTAAGGACGATACCGATGCGGTGAACGTGGCCCAGCTGAAGAATCTCAAATATAGGGCAAAGGCTGATTTAGAAGCGGCGGAAAAGAGATTAAATCAAGGCATTCAAAATAATGCCGGAGACATCGGTGACCTTTCCACAAAAGTCGACGGAAATACTTCAAACATCAACGACTTGAAAAATCAGCGCCTTACGGACATGAAGAATCTTAACGATTCCATAGAGGGACACACGACCCGTTTTGTTTCTGTTAACAGAGAAAATACCAATAAGACATTAGATAACTACCTCAATGACGGAGCAAAAAAAGCAGGGTCTATCGCAATCGGCGTCAATACACACGCTCACGGAGAAGATGCCGTTACTTTAGGCTACAATTCTTTCAGTAGAGGACAGGGTAGTGTCATCATCGGTGAAACATCGAATCACTCCACTCTTGCAACTGCTACGCCTAAAGAAGAGCAATTCAAGCAAAGTATCATTGTCGGCAGTCAGAACGAAGTCTATGCTCGGAAAAAAGACTCGGGCGGACGAGAAGATACTATTTTGGGAAGTAAGAACCATATTACAGAATCTCACGGCACCTTTGTCCGCGGTGTAGGCAATACGGTACATGATGCGTACAATGATGAAGTCATGACCGCTGCCGAAAAGGAAAAACTGGAAGCCTATTTGCGTCAAGATGAGGATGCGGAAGGTCCGATTGGTCTCTTTGAAAAAGAAAGAAGCCATGTCAGCGTCGAAGGTGATGGAAACTTGGTAGGGGGCGCTCTCTATACGCAAGTGTCCGGCGTAGGAAACGAAGTTTCCAATACGGATCATGATGACGGAACGAGTACTCCGCGAGTAAGCTACAACATCATTACGGGCAACAGAAACACCGTTGTAGATTCGAGCCATAACCTGATTATGGGCGACAACCACGAGTTGGAAAATGTGAATGGAAATATCATTATCGGCTCGTTGAAAACAAAAGCAAAAACCGAAGCATCGAACGTGACCGTTCTCGGCAATGATGCCAACGTCACCGTTGATGGCGGCGTGGCTTTAGGGACTGGTTCCGTAGCCGATAGAGCAGCAGGTGTGCAGGGATATATATCTTTGGACAAAAAGAAGACCATAGCAGACGGATACAAAGGTATGGGTTCGGCAGATGATTATGACTATCATACAAGGCAACTTCCAAATTTGGATAAAAAATATAAAGAGAAAGTCCAAAAATATGAAGAGATCTTGAAACAGTATGAACAAGAAACGGATCAAGCAAAGAAAAAGAATCTAGAAAGTAAGCTTACGAATGCAGAAAAGGCCATGAATAGGGCGTTGCAGAAGAAACAGGCAAGCGAACTAGCCTTACAATCGATAGAAGCTGCATGGCAATCTACGAAAGGGGCTGTTAGCGTAGGCGGTTATACGGTAGACACTAATGGAAATAGAAAATTAGAAACACGGCAGATTACAGGCGTTGCAGCAGGCACGGAAGATACGGATGCGGTGAATGTGGCACAGCTGAAAGCGAGTACGACTCGGTATTTTTCGGTACATGAAGTCATTCCAAAATTTACTTCAAAAACTATTTTAAAGAAGAAGATTACGTATACCGGAGTAGACGAATGGGGTTATAAAACGAAGGGAAATGAGATCAATGATGGTGCTGTCGGTGAAGGCTCTGTGGCTGTTGGTGAAAATGCACAAGCCTTACAGAAATATGGCGCTGCTTTAGGCTATGGTGCTAAGGCTAAGGAAGAACGATCCTTGGCATTAGGGTTGCGCGCTGAGGCGGAAGGAAACGGAGCGGTGGCTATGGGCGGATTTTCCATCGTGGAAGCAACGGGTAAAAACTCGATTGCCTTGGGGTATCATAGTAGAGTTACTGCGGCGAATTCTATCGCTCTCGGAGCAGAATCGTTTGTAGGAAAATTAGATGATATCAAAACGGATGCCTATTTGACCGGCGATAAAGATAAATTCACTGCTGAGAATGGCGTCGTATCTGTGGGCCGTACAGGCTATAAGAAATGGACTAAAAAATGGCAATGGGACAGTTCGACGAAACGCAAAAAAGAAGTTGTGACTGAGGAAACTGTTCCGGATTCATACCGTCGTATTGTTAATGTGGCCGGCGGTGCAGAAGATACCGATGCGGTCAATGTGGCTCAGTTAAAAGCAGGAAGAACCACTGTCGAAGCAGGTGACTATGTAACCGTTACATCTGGTCAAAAAACGGGTGTAGACGGAACGGTATACACCGTCAAAGGACCGAAACTCACCTCCAAGGACACTAACTTGACTGTTACTGATGAGGAAGAAACGGTAGCAGGCACAACGGATAAGAAAAAAGTTGGCTACAAACTTGAACTGAGCAAAACGCTTACAGGATTGGAGAGCGTAAGCAGTAAAGTATTCAACGCAGGCAATAACGTCACACTTGGCGAAACAGGTCTTACTATTACAGGCGGTCCGTCTGTCACAACGACAGGCATTGATGCAGGCAGTAAGAAAATTATCAACGTGACAGACGGAGACGTATCTGAAAACAGTACTGACGCAG
>KQ960826.1 GCA_001553355.1 Veillonellaceae bacterium DNF00626 | reverse complement strand
GACGGAGACGTATCTGAAAACAGTACTGACGCAGTGAACGGCGGACAGTTGTACAAATTGCAACAAACTGTCGCGGGAAACAAAGTCACTGTAGAAGCCGCAAAAAATAGTCAGATTACTGTTACCCCTGAAACACAAGCGGACAAGTCTACCAAATATGTGGTAGACATCGCGAAAGACGGAACGATCGGCGGAGCCAAGGACGGCAATCTCGTTACCGGTGATACCGTCAAGAAGTATGTTGACGCGAATAAGGTAACCGTCACAGGTGACGAAGACGGAAGCGGCGTCAAAGTTGAAAACGTAGCAAAAACCGGCGAACCTGCCAACTACAAGGTAAGCCTCGGTAACAAAATCAAAGCAGGTGATGTCACTGTTGATGGCACGGAGGGTAAGGGTCAAATTACCGGACTCTCCAATAAGACCTGGGATGCTGGCAATATTGTCTCCGGTCGCGCAGCGACAGAAGATCAGCTGAAAGCGGTATCGCAAAATGCGGCAGAAGCGGCGAAAAAGCATACTACTGTGGTAGCAGGTGACTATGTCACTGTCAGCGAAGGCACGAATGCCAATGGCGGTAAAGAATACACCGTAACCGG
>KQ960825.1:9998-10345 GCA_001553355.1 Veillonellaceae bacterium DNF00626 | reverse complement strand
TTTTTTTATCAAAAATAATGCTAAAATAAAAACAGCAATCTATATTTCTTATTTGGAGGTTCTTATGATAAAGCGGTTATTGGCAACACTATTTCCAGTAGTATTCATGCCTTATATGATTTTTGCTATTTCACTTGGTACAATCCAAAACAATCCCTCACAATATAAAAAGGTATTTGAAAATGCAGCTGTTACCGATTATGTAGATACTAACTCCATAGAATCTCTCCGCTACTCACCTCCCTATTATACACTGAAAGCTAAATTTTATCATATTGTGTATTCTGAAGGGATGATTATTGAGTCTAATATGGTATTTGATTATGACTATAATTATTCTTTAGAAA
>KQ960825.1:0-9898 GCA_001553355.1 Veillonellaceae bacterium DNF00626 | reverse complement strand
AATTATTCTTTAGAAACTATGTCAAAAAAAATTGCCAAAGATTATCCTTATTACTCAGTCGATGAAAAATGTAAACTGCTTATACAAAGTATGGATAAAAATTCAGGAATGACATATTGCGTAAACGAAGCACACGGTTGGACTCTGAATGGTTCAGCAGTCGGGACAACATCCCTTTATCATAGAGTAAAATGTGGTCCTCGCATTGTAGCCTATAAACTCGGGCTATATATATTTTCTAAATATTATAATAAACCATTTGGAATAGCGCTATGAAATAGATTCCTTTATCAAAGACAGGGCAGATAAAATATCTGCCCTGTCTTTTCATTTACCAATTACGGAATTTGGCGGGAGGATCATAGAGTCCGCCGGACCAATCCACAAGGTCCTTCATATTTTTAGCGGCTAAAAGCTCTCTTGTTGCCCTGCCTTTATCAATTCCCAAGTCTTCAGGAAGTTTGACAATGCCCGCCTTTCTCAGCTTTCTTGTTTCTTCCGAATCTTCAAGCTTTCCGACTTCCGTATTTCCTGCTACCGCCCGGATGGCCTGCATCCGTTCTTCCATATTCGCACATTTATGGAGATAAGCAATCCCCACTTCCGATACGATATGTGTCAGGTCATCTGAATAAATCATGACCGGTTCTAAATCAAGACCTGCATTTTTCTTCAACCGGATGGCATCCAACTCCTCGACAAAACCGGGGAAGCCTTTTTCTGAAACGGTCGTAATCACCTGGACAACTAATTTCTTCCCGCGGTTGCACGCTCCCGTGAGTTCCATACGGTTCGATACTTCATTGCCGCACCGGAACCAAGCTTGCGTTACATGGCGGCGGCCTTTGGCATCACACCCCATATTCGGAGCACCGCCGAAACCGGCCACATTATTCTTTGTCGCTGTCGAAGAATTTCCGTAACGGTCAATCTGCATGGTTGAGCCGATAAACATATCTGCCGCATAATGACCGGCCGCTTGGGCAAAAGCACGGTTTGAACGCATCGTTCCGTCAGGGCCTATGGGGAAAACATCAGGCCTTGCTTTGATATAGTTTTCCATGCCGACTTCGGAACCGAAAGGATACAAATTTTCCGCCCAGCCCGTTTCAATCGCCGGTATCATTGTCGGGTGGGGATTCAATACCCAGTGTTTGCAAATCTTTCCTTTCAGTCCCAATTCTTCCCCATAAGTGGGAAGAATCAGTTCAATGGCACTCGTATCATAGCCGACACCGTGGTTCAGCACCTGTACTCCGTACTCTCCGTAAATTCCCTTGATAGCCATCATGGCTTTCAGTATTCTTTCGTCACCGATTTTGGCAGGATCTCTTGTAAATAACGGGTTCAAAAGATAAGGTTTCGGACTTTCAATCACAAAATCAATCCAGCCGGACGGAATATCCACGCGGGACACCTTGTCCACCAATTTATTTACCTGGACAATTACAATTCCCTGATTAAATTTTGTCGCTTCCGCAATGGCAGGCGTATCTTCCGTAGAAAACCCCGTATAAATATTTCCTTCCCTGTCCGCCTCATCGGCTGCCAAAAGAGCCACACGGGGCACCAAATCTACGAAATAACGACTGTACATTTCAAGATAAGTATGAATCGCCCCGAGTTCAATGCGTCCGTCCTGTACCATTTGGGCAAGTCGTTTGCCCTGACTTCCTGCATATGCAAAATCAAGTTTTTTGGCAATTCCCTTTTCAAAAACGTCCAAATGGGCCGGTATGGAAAGAGTGGACTGAATCATATGCAAATCATGCACCTTTGACGGATCCACTTTGCAAAGTTCCTCTGCCAAAAAATCCGCCTGTTTCTGGTTATCCCCTTCTATATTGACCCTGTCGCAGGAACGAAGAACCGTTTCCAAAAGTCTGACCGTATCTTCGGCACTGACAATTTTCCCTTCCGCTAAAGAAACCGCTCCTTTAAGGCGGTCCAGTGTATCCTCGCCGCGAGTATTCCAATTTTTATTACCGGGTTTAATTTCGAGCATGTTCTTTTCCTTTCTTTGATTATTTCATAATATTGAATCTATATATTTATTATAGACTCATCCATAAATTAAATACATAAAGAGATATAAAAATGTGATTTATCAAATTTCCGGAACTTCGCTCCGTTAAATGAATACATGAACCATAAAATAAAACAGGGAAGGAAATAACAAGCATCCCAGACCTGTATAAAAAGTTGCAGTCATAGCGGCATATGGCACCAGTTTCGGATTAACGGCAGCCATCCCTGCAGCTGTTCCTGAAGTCGTTCCCATAATTCCGCCAAAAGCCATGGCGGACTGCGGATTATCAATACCAAGAGGTTTTGCCACAAAAGGAGTGACTATCATTACAAGAACAGATTTTACAACACCTGCGGCAATGCTGATGGCAATAACTTCAGAGGAAGCCCCCAGTGCTGCTCCTGTGACAGGTCCGACAACGAAAGTGGCGATTCCCGCTCCGATAGTTACCAAATCGACAGCCGATGTATAACCCATAGGATACGCTATTGCGATACCGGCGATGAGACAAATAAATTCACCTAACAACAGTGAAACAACACCGCGCCAGCCGATTTTTTTTATCTCTCTCAAATCTGCGCCGAATGCAGTGGAAACAATAGCAAAATCACGGAACATCGCTCCTCCGACAAGTCCCATACCCGCAAAAACAGGAATATCTGCAATCCCCTTAGTTCCCCCTGTCATGATACCGCCAAAATAAGCCAGAACTAATCCGAAAAATATGGCAATAGCACTTCCATGAATCCGGTCTTTTGTTAAGTTTTCTATTCTATATGCTATGTAAGTAATAAGCCCCAGCATCATAAATGAGGCTACCATTCCGTTTTTAGTAAACAATTTAAATGCTATATCTAACATATCCATTTTTACCGCCTCCTCTGACTTGACGTATTACTTACTTCCGTCCAAAGCAAATTTTGAATGAGAATATCTATGCCCGCTGTGTTTTTCCTTCGCTGACAAGACCGGTATTATAAGAAATCCTATCAATACTGCCACAGCACCGCCGATAATAGCTATCAAACCGCCTGATAAAGCGGCCGCTACATTTTGGATTGAACTCATTGCGACTACTATGGGTATATACATGGCAGACCAGAATTTAATCCCTTGTTCCTCTTTTTCTTTCATAAGCCCTTTTTCTTTTGCCCACGTAGAAATAATTATCAGGATCAGCATCGCAAACCCCACTCCGCCAATATTTGCTTGAATCCCCACGAGATGTCCAAGCATACCTCCAATCAGATTTCCCACAATATAACAACCTGCCAAAAGTGCTACTCCATAAATAATCATGATTCTTGCTCCTTTCTTCTGCTATTCATGTTTTTTAATTTTATAGAAAATGCTATAATACAAAAAACATAAGACAACATTAAAAAATATTTTCTAACTGTATTATAATTTATCTTTATGGCGATTCATGGACTTTAGCGATAAGATGCAATGATTCGCCGGTAAGATGCCATGCTTTTTATTTTTTATACATTTCCGGCTATCAATTGGCGGATATATAAAGGTCTGGTGATTATTATGTATGACACTTTATTCATAGGAATCCAGCATATTTGGCTCGGCATATCTATATTTCTTTTGCTTCTTTTTTCCATTTCCCGCACCGGGATCTTTCACGATGCACTCACCACCAAGTACTTTACAATAAAACATTTACTGATTTTCACAACTCTGTTTAGCGTAATGTCCGTCTGCGGTACTTATTGGAATGTAGAAGCTGCCGGCGGCATTATAAATTTCCGGGCCGTCGGAATCATGCTCGGCGGATTTATCGGCGGACCTATCACAGGGACCGTAACCGGTATCATTGCCGGTCTTTACCGTGCCTTTTTTATTCACACAAACGCCTCTTACATTCACGGCGGTCTTTCTATATTGCAAGGTATTACCGCCGGCTTTTTATCGAGCCGCCTGAAAACACATCACCGGCAAATCTGGCTTTGGGGCTTCTTTTATGCACTTCTCTTGGAAATACTATTTTGGGCCTTTTTTGCACTCCTTACCTGGCCTCAAACTATCGCTAACCCCCTTGGCTTATTCACCCTTTCTATGCCTATTTTGATTACAAATACCATCGCCACTGTTATATTCATCGGTGTATTGGAAGCTTCTATTTACATTAAAGATGCAGAAAAAACAAAAACTACCAAGAATGCATTCCAAACGGTCAATATGATTCTTGATTCTTTGCGGGAAGGTTTTAAAGATGCATCCCTCCCCAGAATTACTGAAATCATTACCACTGCGCTTCCCTCTCTCACGTGGACTGCCATCATTTATAAAAACCGGATTTATACGCGTACTGCCTATAAAAACCAGGCCGACAAAAATGAAGGCGATGCAGAAATAGCCATTTTAAAGTTACAAAAATCTCTGCCTGCCATGCCCCATGTCCTAACCATTCCCATTACCTGCAGAAATGAAGTTGTCGGCTATATCGTTGCTGCGAAAAATAAAGACAATACGTTCACTAAAATGGGGATTGAATTTCTTCATGGTGTCTGCCGTATCGTCGAAGCCATTTATGAGCACGAAAAAATGAAAAAGGAGAAAAATCTTCTTGCAGAGGCAGAAATCCGGGCTTTGCAAGCACAGATTAATCCTCATTTTTTATATAACACATTAAATACAATCAGTTATTATGTGCAGAGTGATCCGGAAACTGCCCGGAAATTAATGAAATACCTGTCGGACTATTTCCATCACAGCCTGAATAACCCATCTAAGTTAATTCCTCTTTCTGAAGAGATACACGTAATAGATTGTTATATACAAATACAAAAAGCCCGGTTCGGAGAGAGAATCAATGTAGATTATTACTTCCCTAAAAACACTATGTCTATTCTTCAGATTCCGCCTCTATTATTACAACCGCTAGTTGAAAATGCAGTAATACACGGTGTCTTAAGAAAATCTGAGGGGGGAAAAATAAAAATCGGACTTATTCCACATAAAAAATACAATAAAATTTATGTTATAGATACTGGTGTAGGGATTCCTCATCAAAAAATGAAATCTCTCCTTATTGAGCGTAAATCAAGAGATCAGATAGGTTTAATTAATATTCACCAACGCCTTATTTCTATCTACGGGAGAAAATCTGGTCTTCATGTGTTAAGCAAAGAAGGTCGAGGGACAATTGTCTTTGCTAACATTCCAATCAATTCACATAGACAAATAAATGAGGAGGTTTTATGATAGAAATTAAAGCCCTTATCGTTGATGATGAATTTCCTGCTCGAGCCATCTTACACGATATATTAAATTCTATTTCTAATATTACCAGTATAAGCGAATGTACGGATGGAAATACTGCCCTTCTTTTTCTAAAAAAACACTCCGATATTGACGTTATATTTTTAGATATTGAAATGCCTGAAATAAATGGTTTAGATGTTGCTAAAAAAATTTCCTCTTTCAATCAGCATGTAAAAATTATTTTTGCTACAGGATATAACCAATTCGCTGTTCAAGCTTTTGAATTAGAGGCATTTGATTATATTTTGAAACCCTATGATGAAACTCGTATTATAAAAGCCATTCAACGATTGATTGATAGTAAAAAAACCCGCATGCAGTATAAAACTTCTGGAGAAATTATACGTAATGAGCAAAAAATAGTTTTGCGTTCTAAATACAAAACGGTTATATTATCCCCGCTTCAAGAAATCATTTTGATTTCTACAGAAAAATCTGATTCCTCTCTTTTCTATACGACCAATGGTATTATCCGGTCTAAAATGACTCTGCGTGACATAGAAAAAATTCTTTCTCCACAAGGATTTTTCCGCACACATAAAGGGTATATTGTTAATTTATCCAAGGTAAGCGAAATAAAAGCCCAGGATAACAGTACATTGCTTCTTACCATGGAAAAATACCCAAAAGAAAAAGTGCCTGTTTCCAGGCACTATATCAAAGAATTCAGAAATGCTATAGGATTTTCCCACAATAAATGATTTCTTTTTACCGGCGGTCAGGATACCGCCCGTTTTTTTTATTCTCCCAATACGCTTATCACAGCTTCTCTGCAAAGCTTAATAGCTAAATCCAACTCTTTTTTCTCTATATTCAGTGGAGGATTGAAATAAATCACATCTCCCATAGGTCGTAGCACAAGACCTAAATCCATAGCTTTTCTGAACACATGCCACCCCACACGTTTCTCTGCCGGAAAAGCCTTCTTTGTTCCCGGATCTGCCACCAATTCGATCGCATTAATCAATCCGATATGTCTTATTTCTCCTACATTTTTATGATGTCCCAATGTTTTCATCAACTCATTGTGAAGATATTTTCCATTTTCATTGACACGCTCCAAAATATGATCACGTTTTATGATTTTCAATACCGTAAGCGCAATGGAACATGCCATAGGATTCCCTGCATAAGTGTGACTGTGAACGAAAGCTTTGTGCGTACCATAATCATCATAAAAAGCATTATAAATCTTATCGGTAGTAATAGTCAGTGACATAGGCATATAACCACCGGTAAGTCCTTTAGACGTACAAAGAATATCCGGACTCACACCGGCATGTTCAATGGCAAAAAATTTTCCTGTCCTTCCAAAACCTGCAGCAATTTCATCATCAATCAAAAGAACCCCATAATAATCACAAAGTTCACGAATCTTTTTCAAATACTTCGGTGGATAAATACGCATACCTGCTGCCCCTTGAAGTATCGGCTCTACAATCATCGCTACCGTTTCTTTCCCGTATTTCTCAAAAGCTTTCTCTGCACTTTCAAAACATTCTATATCACAATGCTCGCGATCTTTACCATACGGGCAACGATAACAATCTAATCCGTCAAAATGGATATTATGCATCAGCATGGGATTAAATATTTTTGCATACAAATCCAAAGAACCTACCGACAATGCACCAATGGTCTCCCCGTGATACGATTCCGGAAGGCACATAAACTTCGTTCTCTCTGAATGTCCCGTTTGATAATGATATTGAAACGCCATTTTCATAGCAGCTTCCACTGCCGATGAACCGTTATCATGAAAACTAAAACGGCAAAGCCCGGCAGGCAAAAGTTTCTCCAACTCATAAGCCAATTGAATGGCCGGTTTATGTGAAAAATTAGTAAAAATCACATGTTCTAATTCATCCACTTGCTTTTTCACTGCTGCATTAATTTCCGGATTCGCATGCCCCAATAAATTACACCACCATGAGGAAATAATATCCAAATATTTTTTCCCATTCGTACCATAAAGATACATTCCCTTCGCATGGTCAATCACCACCGGAGGGAAAACCTCATTATCCTTCATTTGCATCGCAGGATGCCAAATATACCGCCTATCGGCTTCTTCCCAATTCCTAATTCCTTCCATTTTCTTCTCCTATTCTTTTCTCCCAAAGAAATTATTATTCATAAAACGATGCCAAAAGTGCCGGATCAGTAGATAATACGGTATCCCCCGCCTTTACTTTTGCAATCACTTTCACCCCGGTTATTTCCTCAATCATCTTTACATTATCCTCTTCCATAATGCCGCCCTGCCAATGATTAAGAATAATTCCTTTCAAGGAAATATGACGATTCTTGATATATTCACAAGTCGTCACCACATGATTAATCGTTCCCAATCCTGCATCTGCCACCAAAAGCACCGGCAAATGAAGCCATTGAATCACATCCTCCAAATAATATACCGCTTTTTCATCGTGACGAAGAGGACACATAATACCGCCGCTTCCTTCCATCGTCACATAAGGAAATACTTTCGTTACTCTTTCCCACGCCTTCAAAATAACGTCTTTCTCCAATGGATGCCCTTCCAAATGAGCCGCCAAATGCGGAGATACCGCATGACTATATAAATAGGACAAAAGCAAATCTTCAGACTCTCCAATATCCGCGAAACGATTCACAAATCCGGCATCACTTTCTGCCACTGATGGCGCACCGCTGACAGCCGCTTTATAATACCCCACATCATAGCCTGCCTTCCTCAGCGTATTCACCAATACTGCTGTTACATACGTTTTTCCGATATCCGTGTCCGTTCCTGTGATAAATAACCCTTTTCCCATTTTCACCACTCCTTATTTCTTTTTACAAGATACGCAATGATTACAACTGTTAATATACATCAACCACTCCATCATTTCAATGTTGACAATCCTTATGTATACATCTTGTAGATAAAATCATACGAAATAAGGAAATATAAAATTGCACTATATCGAAATATTTTTATTTACCTGCGACCATGTTATAATTTAACTACCATATTGTATTTATAGGAGGTAACAAAATGAAAAGAAGCACGAGTAAAACCGTACTTATGACTCTCATGCTCCTTGCCCTAAGTGCTACTGCCGGAGCGGAAAAAGGGGTGGAATCATACACCCATATTCATCGGGAACAGCATCACGAAAGTATATCCGTCACGGAAGAAAAAACACAAAGCACTTCATCTACTACATCAAAAGGGACTTACGTCAAAGGCCCTGACATGAACTCTGTCGCAATTATTATCGCTGATGCCGTAGATCTCACCATACCGAATGATTGGAAAACACCAAAAGAACTTCCTTCATATAGAGAAAAACGCACACGAGAAATAAATCATTTTTATGAACATGGTGCGTTGGCTGTCATCAAAGACGGAAAGAAATGGGGTATTGTAGATATTCATGGGAAAATATCATTGCCGCCCACTTATAAAATATTACGTCCTCAAAAAGACGGACTATTTCTGGCAGGCGATAAAGAAAAAAATTTGCAATATATAAACAAAGATGGACAATCAATGACCGCGCCTACCCGCCAAGGGCCTATTCCCTACAAAGAACAAGGTCTTTACGGATTCAAGAATCCTGACGGCACAGTACTTATTTCTCCGCGATATAAATCCATCCTCACCTATTTTCAAGATGGCATAGCCTTTGTTAAAACAATGAAAGGTGAAAAAATCGCTATTAACGAAAGTGGTAAAGCACTTTTCGCTGTTCCATATGACCAAATTTTTGCCTATGAACATGGTGTTGCTGAATATCGCAGAAAGGTAAGCACTGCCAATAGCAAAAATTATTTAGCCGTTACCTTAGGCGGACTGTTAAGCGGAAAAGAACAGACTGACTTTTCCTATCACCGTGAATTTAGCGGTATCAAGCGCGGATTTATTAATAAAGAAGGTCAAATCGTCATTGACAGCAAAAACGATCGCGTGTGGCCCATGACGGAATACGGCGCTTTAGTGAAAAATGACGGTCGACTCTCCTTTGTTTCTCCTGATGGCGTAACACTCATTCCCCCGGCATACATGACGCCCGGGTCAATGAGCCGACGCGACGGACTTCTTGCACTTCAAGATGAAGGTGTCAAAAAATATGGCGTCTTCCGTATGGAAACAGGTGAACAGCTCATTGATTTCATTTATGAAGATATTTCTTTCTTAGGATTTCATCGAGCATACATCAAAGAAGGAAATAAACGACAACTCATTGATGTCTACACGGGCAGAATATTAGCGGACTTACCGATGAAAAGTAAAGTCATTCCCTTCAATGATGAAGAAATCACTTGGGTCTATCGCACAGGTGAATACTACGCCATAATAGATACCGATGGAAATATCATTTACGAAGATACGAAAGATCACCTGCAAGATGTCAGCGAATTTCGTCACGGATACTGCGTAGCTAAAAAAGGAAAAAAATGGGGTATCATGAAAGCCGACGGCACATGGCTCATTCCCCCGACTTATGACGACGCCAATATGCTTTCATAAAAAGCAACAAAAAACTCTCTCCACGATAAGTGAAGAGAGTCTTTTTATTTCATTCGCCAAATTATTTTACAATCTTAGCTACAACGCCGGCG
>KQ960824.1 GCA_001553355.1 Veillonellaceae bacterium DNF00626 | reverse complement strand
TTATGTAGATACTAACTCCATAGAATCTCTCCGCTATTCACCTCCCTATTATACACTGAAAGCTAAATATTATCAGATTTCTTATTCTGAGGAGACGATTTGTGAGTTTAATATTGTATTTGATTATGACTATAATTATTCTTTAGAAACTATGTCAAAAAAAATTGTCAAAGATTATCCTTATTACTCAGAAGCTGAAAAATCTAAACTGCTTCTACAAAGTATGGATAAAAATTCAGGAATGACATGTTGCATAAACAAAGTACACCTTTGGACTCTGGATGGTTCAGAAGTCGGGACAACATCCCTTTATCGTAGAGCAAAATGTGGTACTCGCAGTATAGTCTATAAAATCGGGCTATATATATTTTCCAAATATTACGATAGACCATTTGGAATAAGCGCTACGAAATAGATTCCTTTATCAAAAAGGCAGTAGCAAATCCGATTCCTTTTGCTACTGTCTTTTTCAGTTATAAATCATTTTCTCCATAAGCTTTCTTATCTTTAGCATCACTTTATTCATTTCTATAGTGTAGTCTCTTTTGCGCAAGAGTTAGCGACTTATTTCTTTTTTTTTATCAAAAATAATGCTAAAATAAAAACAGCAATCTATATTTCTTATTTGGAGGTTCTTATGATAAAGCGGTTATTGGCAACACTATTTCCAGTAGTATTCATGCCTTATATGATTTTTGCTATTTCACTTAGTACAATCCAAAACAATCCCTCACAATACGAAAAGGTATTTGAAAATGCAGCTTGGACCATTTATGTAGATACTAACTCCATAGAATCTCTCCGC
>KQ960823.1 GCA_001553355.1 Veillonellaceae bacterium DNF00626 | reverse complement strand
TAAATTTAGCGGTCAAATAAATCTTACTATTTTTTCCAACCGTAGAAATAGCATCGAATGTTCCGTATCCGTTATTTTTTGTCGCCGCCTTAATAATCTCAACGTCTGAATCAATACGTATTTTTCCGCTTTCTGCACGAATACCGTATACATTTCCTGAATCATCTTGACTGTTATCCAAACTTAAAGTAATCTTATTCTTATTTTTGAGATAGAAATCATATGCTTCTTTACCGCCGAGAACACTATCCTCATAGACTAATGAACTCATATGTAATATCTTATTATTTTTAGCTATTATTCCATAAATATTTTGATTCATCGGATGCGGAAGCACTTCTATCTCGCAATTATTTGTGTACATATCACCGACAACATCTTTTTCTTTCGCCATAATTCCAACGCCGCCATATATCTTCTCTCCGCCTTCTTCTCCCATTAATACATACGGCGTACAACTACCCTCTTCCTCTTCACAATCATGTTTTCCATCCCGTATACGAGTAGTAAAATCTTTCTGTTCAGGATACTCTGTAGTATTTGCTTTTACTGCATGAAAAATCGGGCTATTATCTACAAGTCCGTCTGTCATCGCACTGTCACCTATCCAATAATTAGCATCAGACGGATTAAGCTTAAAATCAGGAATATTCGGGTCTTCCGTCGAATCTTCTTGTACTGCGGAACGATCTATAAACAAAGTAAATAAATTTTGTGATGCCGTTAAAAGTCCCTCAGAAACCTTAACTTCTACTTTAAGACCCCCCTTTCCATGTATTTTACTTCCTAAAACTGTTCTTATTCTATTCCCATAATTATCTATATTTTCATTACTTGTCAAAACATTAACAACTGATCCCTCCTTGAATTTACCAATTCTAATATCTCCCCCTATAT
>KQ960822.1 GCA_001553355.1 Veillonellaceae bacterium DNF00626 | reverse complement strand
AAAAAAAGAAATAAGTCGCTAACTCTTGCGCAAAAGAGACTACACTATAGAAATGAATAAAGTGATGCTAAAGATAAGAAAGCTTATGGAGAAAATGATTTATAACTGAAAAAGACAGTAGCAAAAGGAATCGGATTTGCTACTGTCTTTTTTTTATTGTCATCGGCAGCAAAAGGATTGATGGTGCGGATAATCCATTTTTCACCGCCTGTAAATTTTGAATTGTATTTTCTTGCCGTCCGCTCATAGCGTGTTTTCAAATCGGAAACAGCTTTTTCCAATGAAGTCAGACGTTTGATGACCGTTTCCGTCCTCATATCGCCTTGGCAAAGGGGACAAACCGGTAGCGTGACGTACATACGTTTAATTTTAGAGTGGCAGTGCGAGCCTGAAATGAAATCGACGGTGAATCGTTTCGTTTCCTGATTCTCTTTATACTCTTTAAGCAGCCGCTCTTTATCGGGAAGCCGGTTTTGCAAAGAAATCATTTGCGGGGACGGCTCGATTCTGATTTTGTGTTTCACCGCATAGGTGGTAGGAAGGGATTTTAAGAACTCGGCAGCCTGTACTTTGGTGTTGAACCCTTTTTCTTTAAAGAACAGTCCTTTGAAAACAGGGCATCTATATTTCTTTTTTTATAGTTTGTTTTATGAATGTTGGAAACATATTTTATGTGCTACGGTAGAGAAAAATGGGATTTCTGCTATAATAAGGGAAAGGAGAAATAATCAATGAAAGTATTGGTCAGTGCCTGTTTTTTAGGGGTGAAGTGTAAGTATAACGGCGGTGATAATCGCAATGAAGCTGTGATTCAGTTTTGCCGTGATAAAGATGTGATTGCTGTTTGCCCGGAAATTCGCGCCGGCATGCCTTGCCCACGAATACCGGCAGAGATTATGAATGGAAAAGTCATAGATAAAAAGGGAAAAGATGTAGATGCCATTTATCGTAATGGAGTGGCAAGGGTGATGAAAGATATCCAACATCAAAAAATAGAATTGGCTATATTAAAATCTCGAAGTCCCACTTGCGGCGTTCATGAAATTTATGATGGCACTTTTTCCGGTACGTGTATTCCCGGGGAAGGACTATTGGCAGAAGCTTTAAGAAAACAGGGGATTCCGGTCATAGATGAAAAAGAAGTCGAAAGAAAAGGGAAAAAGAGATGATGCTTGTAGGTGGTATCGAAGCCGGCGGTACAAAAATTGTGTATGGTACGGCGGAAGTAGACGGTAAAGAAATACATATTCTTGAGCGTAAAGAAATGCCTACTGATGAAAGTTCAGCGGTCATTGATAAATTGAATTTATATTTTAAGGAAAAAGAAATAACGTCTTTGGGATTAGCGTCATTTGGCCCGTTGGAATTGAATAAAAATTCTTCTGATTACGGTATGGTCATGGGAACGCCGAAAAAAGGCTGGGATCAAGTCCCTTTTGGCGCTGCTTTGAAGGAATATTTACATATCCCTGTGGAAATTGATACGGATGTGAATGCGGCGGCCATGGCAGAAGTGGTATACGGCGCAGGAAAAGGTTCTGAAAGTTTAGTGTATATAACCGTAGGCACCGGTATCGGTATGGGACTATGGGTCAATGGTGCGCCGGTACATGGATTATTGCATCCCGAGGCCGGGCATATGGGAATTGTGAGACATGAAAAAGATCATTTCGCAGGAATTTGTCCTTTTCATGTAGATAAATTTGGGCAATCGTTTTGTTTAGAAGGTGTAGCGGCCGGACCGGCCATAGAAAAGCGGTGGGGCAGACCGGGAAAAGAATTATCGGAAAATGCGGCTGTGTGGGAGATGGAAGCAGACTATTTGGCACAAGGCATAGCCAATTTAATTCTTGTCATATCGCCTGAAAAAATTATTTTGGGCGGCGGAGTTATGCATCAGAAAGAATTATTTCCCCTTATTCACCTAAAAGTACAAGACAAATTAGGCGGATACATTCATCGGAAAGAAATATTAACAGATATTGATTCTTATATCGTGCCACCTGAATTGGGGGATAACGCAGGAATCATGGGAGCCTTTTTATTGGCGCAAAAGAGAATATAAGAAATATAAAAGCTCTCCTTTTGGCAAAACAGTCAAAGGGAGAGTTTTTGTATGGCATAAAAAAATCGCCTTTTGGACAGACGATTTCATCATTATTTTTTGTTATCTCGCGTGCGGCACAAACCCCGATCACAATTTCGTAAGAAGCGGAGTAAATGCTCTACTTCCGTGGTAGGTGGAAATTCTTGTTCCATTTCATGAATAGCAGCATCTAATTTCAACCCTGAACGGAAAATAATGCGATAGGCTTTTTTTAGCCAAATTTTTACTTCCGGAGAAATATTATTTCTTGATAATCCCACACTATTAAGACCTACTACACGAGCCGGATTTCCGTCAACAATAACGAAGGGACATACATCTTGAACAATTTTGGACATGCCGCCTACCATTGCACCCCATCCGATTTTTACGAATTGATGAATGCCGCTCATGCCACCGATGACAGCATGATCCTCCACTGTAACGTGGCCGGCAGCACCGGAAAAACTTGACATGACAATGTAACTGCCGAAATCGCAATTATGCGCAATATGCGTATAAGCCTGGAGCATATTATGAGAACCTATACGAGTCTCACAATTTTCTCCTGTGGCACGATGAACAGTACTAAATTCTCTAAATTGATTATGATCACCGATAACAACAGTACTATATTCATTTTGAAATTTTAAATCTTGCGGATCTTCTCCGATAACGGCATGCGGATATACATGATTATAACGACCCATGCGTACATTTTTGGCAATGACTGCATGCGCATCAATGATGGTACCCTCGCCGATTTCACAATTCGGCCCGATAACTGCGTAAGGTCCTATGACGACATTCTTATGCAAAATAGCCGATGGATCTACTACGGATGTTTGATGAACAGCCGGATCCTCGGACTTGATTACTTTTAATTCCATTAGTTGACATCCCCTCTTAACGTAGGTGTGAGTTTTTCTTGATAATAAAAATAATTGTATCACAAAATCCTACATATATAAATCATATATTTTAATTATTTTGAAACAGTTATATATAGGAAAGAAATAGGGAAATTGCTTTATTTCTTTGATATACTCTTATTATCATTGATTATCTACTTGTTTTATCTATTTGGAATTATTCTTTATTTTCCCCTTGAGTGGGGTCTGATAGATAAAAAAGAAAATCTGCGGAAGCCTTGAGCGTATCATCTACGAAACATTCACAATGAATTTTTCCCATTTTCTTGACAATATTTGTCACGGTAACTTTGGTCACAAGAAGATCGCCGGGACGTACCGGGGAACGGAAACGCACTTTATCCATACCGGTGAACATAGGAATGAGGCCTCTATTTTCTTTTGGATATTGAAGTGCCACACCGCCGACTTGAGCCATAGCTTCACAAATCAAAACGCCGGGCATGATAGGATGACCGGGAAAATGACCTTGAAAGAAAGGCTCATTTATGGTGACTGCCTTGACTCCCGTGACAGATTTCATGGGTTCCAATTCAATAATTTTATCGACCAAAAGCATGGGATAACGATGAGGTAAAATTTCCATAATTTCTTCAATATTAAGCTTCATTATAGCCTCCTAATTATTTTAACAGTTGTAATTTTCCACTTAATGCTGCATTGAGTTTATGACTGCCTAAGACGGAAATAATATGAGCGTGAATAGGGCCAACAAGGGAAATATCTCCTAAAATATCCAAAATTTTATGACGCACCAATTCATCCGGGAATTTCAATTTTGATAGACATTCCGTTTCAGAATAAACCACTGCATTATCCAAAGTGCCACCCTTACCGAGACTCATTTTGCGCAAAGCATCTAATTCCCAAGTGAATCCGATGGTTCGTGCCGGAGCTATTTCTTTTACATAAGACTCCGGATTGATAATGATATCCTTCATTTGCGTACCCAAAAGCGGATGATTATTGATCGACGTAAATGTAATGCGAAGCCCGTCATAAGGAAGTGCAGCAATGAATTTGTTACCGTCATAAACTGATTCAACCGTAGATAAAGTAAGAATAGAAATGTTTTTTTCTTGTTTTACGATGCCGGCATCATTGATCATTTGAGCAAAAGTAAGTGCGCCTCCATCTGCCACCGGTGGTTCCGGCGAATCCATTTCAATGATGCAATTATCGATATGCAAAGCAAAAAGTGCCGATAGTAAATGCTCGACAGTAAATACTTTTGCGTTACCTTTTTCCAACGTGGTGGCACGTAACGTATTCGTTATAAATTTACTTTTAGCTTCCACTTCCGGTGATCCATCTAAATCCGTGCGACGAAAAACGATACCTCTATCTATTGGTGCCGGACAAAGGGTAAGTTTTACCGGTAAGCCGGAATGAAGACCATTACCGCAAAAAGAAATAGATGTTCCGATAGTGTTTTGATTTCGTTCCAACATAATATCCTTTCTTGATGATTTTCACATAGGATTAATTAAATATAACTGATAATTTATTATAACGCGTATGATTTACAAGTACAATGAAGAGAGAAGAAAAAAATAAATATAAAATTTTGTTAGCACTCTATTGACTTGAGTGCTAAAGGTGATATAATACTATACAGAAGGACAAAGAAAGTCCCTCGAAATGAAAAAAGAAAGGGGTTTTGATTATGCGTAGTTTACTTCCATTTGAAGGTTTATTCGGAGATACGGTGATGGATCGGTTTTTCGATGATGTATCCACCGGGTTAAAAGATTATGTGACCGTGCCGAAAGTAGATATCGAAGACAAAGGAAATTCCTATGAGATTACCTGTGATATGCCCGGATTTAAAAAAGACCAAGTCCAAATTTCTTACGAAAATGGCATATTGTCTTTGATGGCAAAGAAAGAAGAGAAAGTAGAAGAAAAAGATAAAACCCATAATTATATTCGTCGAGAAAGAAATAGTTCTATTTTCCGTCGTCAATTTACAGTAAAAGGTATTAAAGAAAATGAAATCAAAGCAGGATTGAAAGACGGAATTTTGACTATCACATTACCGAAACAATCTCCGGAACTGGAAAAATCAGCTCATCATATTGAAATTGAATAATGAGTCGATAACAAGAATAAACAAGAAGGCTGTCATTTGACAGCTTTTTTGTATGCTTGAAAAATGATGGTGTGAATAGCGATGGATAAAAGTTTGACTTGATAGGCGTATAAAGCGTGAAAGGGCAATAAAAAATTTCGAAAAATAATGAAGATTTTTTTACTCATGCGAGGTACTTTCTGTTTGTTACAAGAAAAATGATTGTAAACTATATAAGACTTTTTTATTGACATATCGAATTGTTTCTTTTATACTCTTCAAAGAGTGACAACGAGGAAAAAGGAAGTCATCAGTAAGGAGTGTGTCAATGATGAATAGTGATTGTGAAAAAATTATTCAATTAGCAGAAAGGGTTATGGATGGGGGGTCTATAACGCAAGAAGAAGCAAAATGGATTATTCGTAGAAAAGATGAAGATACGATGTTGCTTTTGGCTATGTCGGACAAAATTCGTCAAAAATTTAACGGAAATGCAGTGGATTTTTGTGCAATTATCAATGCACGGAGTGGGCATTGTCAGGAAAATTGCAAATTCTGTGCGCAGTCCGGTTGGTGGAATACCGGTGCTACGGTGTATAGACTTTTGCCGGAAGAACAAATATTGGAGGCAGCCAAAAAAGCAAAAGCAGCCGGCGCTGTTCGTTTTTCTTTAGTAACCAGTGGACGAAATCAAGATAACCCGAATGAATTTGAAGAGATTATTGATATTGTAAAAAAAATTAAGGAGCAAGTAGGTATCGAAGTATGTTGTTCATTGGGTCTCATCTCTGCTGAGCAGGCAGTGCGTTTGAAAGAAGCGGGAATTACTCGTGTTCATTGTAATATTGAAACGGCGCCGTCATATTTTCCTGAAATTTGTACGACCCATACCATGGAAGATAAAGAAGATATTATTTCTACTGCACAAAAAGCCGGCATTCGCGTATGTTCCGGGGGCATAATCGGATTAGGTGAGTCTTTGGATCAGCGAGTAGAAATGGCCTTTAAATTAAAGGAAATGCACATTGACTCGGTTCCGCTGAATATTTTAAATCCCGTGAAAGGAACACCATTTTATCATAATAAACGATTACCGCCATTAGAAGTACTTCGTACTTTTGCTATGTTCCGATTCGTTTTACCGAAAGCGCTTATTCGTACAGCCGGCGGACGAGAAGTTAATTTGCGAAGTTTACAACCGTATGCATTAACCGGTGGGCTTAACGGGATCATGGTGGGCGGTTACCTCACTACGGGAGGACGTGATCCGCGGGAAGATATTCTCATGACAAACGACTTAGGACGGAGCAGAACGGCACCGGTATTATAAATAAGCTTATGTATGGGAACGAAATATATTTCCGATGATATATCAATGGTTTGTTATATATCGCAACAATTATAGGATAATAGAGAAATAAAAAACGCCTATCATCATCTCGTATTGAAGTGATGATAGGCGTTTTATCTGTTACATTAACGGCACTGTTACTGTGATTTCATCGGAAATAGCAATACCCTCAGGATTTTTCGCCGAAGTAAAAGTCCATGATTTAATGGATTTTTCCATATATTTCTTTAATATAGCCATATCGCCGGCAGATAAATTAGTAGTAGGTTTTATGCCGACTATTTCATTGACAAACCCTTTGTCGGATATGGAGAGAGTCAATTGAAGAACGGGATGTGAACGGTCGATAAGTTGCTTTTCTTCTTTGGAAGGAGTGGCTAATTCTTTTTTCACGATAGTTGCCGGAGTTACGACCTTCATGGAAACAAAATGAACAGGAACAGAGACCTTTGCCCTTACTGATTTATCTCCTAATTTTGATGGAGAGAAAGTCCAATCGTTGACAGAATTGATAGCGTATTGATCCAAAACTATCGAGCCGGAAGACTGTTTCACTAATACATCTGTCGGATAACCATCTTCAGTGACGGTTAATTCAATGAGCGTATTTACACTTTGCGGCAATGCCATCATAGCTTGAAGCTCATTTGTGCTAATCGGTTTCATCGGATTAGAACGAATCGAAGGCGCTGTTATTTGTTCCTCTGTTAAAGGCACGCCGTCTTTAGATAAGAAATATCCACTTTGCGGAATATCCGCCTGAGCCACTGAAGCAGATAATAAAAGAGCTGTACTTAAAAGAAAAATGATTTTTTTCATAGGAAATCTCCTTTACCTTTTTATTGTTAAATCACAAATTTATTTTATCATAAGTACTGTAAAAAGAAAAAAGTAGTTTTTTTAGAGAAATAGAAACTTCTCGGGTGTTTTGCATAGATGCTTGGTTTGCTGGATAAAGCGATAAAAATTTGGTATGTGCCACAATAGAAAATAAAAGATAGTGAAGAAGAAAGAGGAAATATTATCTTTGTGAGTAGTGTTTTGGTGGTACACTGAAAATGTTGGTGGCGATATCGAAGCATGTAAGAGTGAGAGAATTATATTGGATTCTGAAATCATTTATAATGACAATCAATTACTTTACAATGTATAGTAATATTTATATAATATACATAGAAAGGAGTGATTTTTATGGCACAAACAGCAGTTAATTTTCGCATAGATGAGAACGTAAAAAAGAATATGGAACAGGTTTGTAGTGAAATGGGAATGACCATGAGTGCAGCATTCAATATTTTTGCGGCAAAAGTGGTAAGAGAACGTCGGATACCATTTGAAATTACGGCAGATCCTTTTTATAGTGAAATGAATATGAAGCATTTGCGACGGGGGGTAAAAGCCTTGAATGAAGGCAAGGGCATAGAACATGATCTTATAGAGGTAAAATAATGAAGATTATTTGGTTCGAAGAAGCGTGGGAAGACTATTTATTTTGGCAACGAGAAGATAAAAAGACCTTAAAGAGAATAAATGTTTTAATCAAGGATATTGGAAAAGGAACAAGCGGCGGTATAGGGAAGCCGGAACTATTAAAAGGGGAACTTTCGGGTTTTTCAAGTCGGCGAATTGATGAAAAGAATAGGCTCGTATATCGTATTGTCAATGGAGTGATTGAGGTACTTTCTTGTAGGGGACATTATTTCGATAAATAGAAAAAGTACGGAATAATGGTGTTTATTTCGGTCGGATACAATGATTCAATTTTTTTGTGTTATAGATTCTGACTTATATTTTTATGTGATTATGTTCTCTTAAAAGTGATTTTTGACCTTATTTTTGTGTTTGAAATATGTGCAGTGAAAGTGGAGAGTGTGCGAATTCAGATGTTGTGAAATATCATAGTCACAATCAAAAATCGTAAGAAATAGAAATCACCTCTTGACGTAGACGGACAATATTTGTACAATACAATAAATAAATAAGCGTTGATGAAGACGGTTTATGGATATCCGGCAAAGAGAAACTCCGTAGGGTGTGAGGAGGAGCGGTGAACATGAACGAATCACTTCTGAGCTTCGGAGAAGAAAAAACTCCGACGGGGCACCGTTATCTGTACCGAGTGGCAATTGTCATTAGGGTGGTACCACGGGAAAATTTTCTCGTCCCTTATTGGGGCGAGATTTTTTATTTCATGAAATAGGGGAGGAATTATTATGGATTACAGTGAAACACTTAGACTTCCGCAAACAGAATTTCCCATGCGTGGAAATTTACCGGAGAAAGAACCGGAATTTGTAAAACTTTGGGAAGATAAAGATTTATACAATGAACGAATCATGCAAAGAGAAAAAGACGGCGCACCGGCTTTCGTACTTCATGATGGGCCGCCCTATGCGAATGGGAAAATTCATATCGGGCATGCATTGAATAAGACGTTGAAAGATATTATTGTCCGTTACAAATATATGGCGGGATTTCAAGTAAATTACATTCCCGGATGGGATACGCATGGACTTCCTATTGAATATGCCGTGCTAAAAGAATCAGGCGAAGATAGAGCAAACCTGACACCTTTGGAATTGCGTCGCAAATGCTTAGCTTATGCGAAAAAATGGATTGAAATACAGAAAGGTGATTTCATTCGCATGGGCGTAATTGGTGACTACGATCATTGCTATGTAACATATGATCCTCATATGGAAGCGCGAGAAATAGAAGTCTTCGGCGAAATGGCAAATAAAGGGTATATTTACAAAGGGAAAAAAGCTGTCTATTGGTGTTCTCATTGTGAAACAGCTTTGGCGGAAGCAGAAATTGAGTACAAAGACAGAAAATCGCCATCCATTTATGTGAAATTCCCGGCATTAGATGTAAAAGGATTAGGACCTGATGGTGTGGATAATTCAAAACTTTTTGCAGTAATTTGGACTACTACACCGTGGACAATCCCTGCCAATATGTTTATTGCGGTCAATCCTAAATTTACCTATGTTTGGGTACACAATTTAGATGCTGATGAATATTATTTGATGAATAAAGAATTAGCACCGAAGGCGTTAGAAGAATGCAAAGTAGAACATTATGAAATCGTTGGAAGAGAAATGCTCGGCGCAGAGTGGGACTTAGCGGCATTCAAACACCCGTGGGATTTTTATCATAGAACCGTTTATGTGTTGGAAGGAAATCATGTTACTTTAGATGCCGGTACCGGTTGCGTTCATACAGCACCGGGGCATGGCGTAGAAGACTTTGAAGTGTTCAAATCCTATGAAAATGCCGGAAAAATTCACGAAGAATTGATTTGTCCGGTAGATAATAAAGGTGTTATGACAGAAGAAGCCGGAGAATTTGTTCAAGGGAAGACGATTTGGGAAGCAGAAGGCCCCTGTATTTCCATGATTGCTAAATCCGGATGTCTCTTAGGAAAGAAATCCATTCATCACCAATATGCACATTGTTGGCGTTGTAAGAATCCGGTTATCTATCGTGCCACCGAGCAATGGTTTGCGTCTATTAATGATTTCCGCGACAAAGCCCTTCAAGCGGTAGATCAAACGAGATTTATTCCGGCATGGGGACATGATCGACTTTATAACATGGTTCGTGATCGTCAAGACTGGTGCATTTCCAGACAACGCTCTTGGGGCGTGCCTATTCCGGCCTTTTATTGTGATGATTGCGGGAAATATATTATTACCCCCGAAACCATCGGAAAAGTAAAAGAAATAGTAGAAGTAGAAGGAACAGACGCTTGGTGGAGTCGATCCACAGAAGAACTATTACCGGAAAATTTCCACTGTCCTTATTGCGATGGGCAAAAATTCCATAAAGAAAAAGACATCATGGACGTATGGTTTGATTCAGGAACCACATGGAACGGTGTATTAAAAAATCCTCATGAAGAGTGGAAAAAACAACAAGTCACCTACCCTTGCGATTTATACTTGGAAGGATCGGATCAACATCGCGGTTGGTTCCAAAGCTCCCTTTTATCCTCTGTGGCAGCCAATGGGACAGCGCCATATAAAGCCGTTCTGACACATGGATTTACCATGGACGGCGAAGGACGAAAAATGTCGAAATCTGTAGGAAACGTCGTAGCGCCTCAAGACATCATTGACAAATACGGCGCTGACGTCATGAGACTTTGGATCTCCTCCGTTGATTATCAAGGTGATGTACGTCTGTCAGAAAAGATTATTAGATCCATGAGTGACGTTTATAGAAAAATAAGAAATACATTCCGCTATCTTTTAGGGAACCTTTATGATTTTGATCCGAAAACAGATAGTGTTTCCTATGAAAATATGGAAGAATTAGATCGTTGGGCCCTTCTACGTATGGAACAAGTCAAACGCACTGTGATGAAAGCCTATGACGAATATGAATTTCATGTCATGTATCATGCCGTACACAATTTCTGCACTGTTGATCTATCCTCTATATACTTAGATATTCTCAAAGATAGATTATACACAGAAAAAGGCGATTCCCTCTTAAGACGGAGCGCTCAGACAGCTATGTATGAAATACTTACTACGTTAGTGCGTTTAGTGGCTCCGGTCATCTGCTTTACCGCCGAAGAAGTATGGCAAGCTTTGCCAAATAAAGAAGAACGAGCTTGGTCAGTACATATGACTCATATGCCGAAAGAGAATGATCAGTACTTGGACAAAGAATTAGATGAAAAATGGAAGAAGCGCTTAGCCATAAGAAGTGTAGTAACAAAAGCATTAGAAGAAGCACGGCGAGCAAAAAACATCGGACATCCCTTAGATGCTGAAGTGACAGTATATGCTGATGGAGAAAGTTTTGCCTTATTACAAGAAATGGAAAAAGAATTAGCTGATTTCTGTCTTGTTTCACAAACTCATATAGTAGAAGGGGCAGAAAACGCCAAGGCAGATGCGATTTCCGCTGAAGATGGAACCGTGAAAGTATCTGTGGCTGTATGTACACTCAGAAAATGTGAACGCTGCTGGAAAAGAACCGCCGATGTAGGTGAGAATGCCACATACGAAAATACCTGTCGCCGTTGTGCAAAGGTATTAGAAGAAACAAACGCATAATAGTTTAAAACCCTGAAGAAAAAACATCTTCGGGGTTTTATATTGCTTATTTTATGGAATTTATCACTGATAAGTAGACATCATATTTATTTTGCTCTATACTCAATACAAATAAGTAATGATAAATAAAAATAAAGTTATATAAAATGTCATAATCATATAAGATAGTATTTGAGCAAAGAGTTTTCAGGTGGGCAAAAAATATTTATCATACCGGAAAGCTGATAAAAATTTCATATAAGTCTTGCTAAGACGATTTTATATTTCATCGCAAGGAGAATGAATGAATGGATAGCTTTGAAGAATTGCTGCAGAAAGAACATTTGAAACGAACAAAAGCGCGTGTCATGATTTTACGTGTCTTAGAGGAAAGTGCTCCGATTACGGCGGTGGACGTTTATGAAGCTGTACGAAATAAAGATACGAAATTAAGTCTCTCTACGGTGTATCGTAATTGTGAAGCCTTAGCAGAGAAAGGTATCCTGTCCCGATCTACTATGATGTCTGATGGACTTATCCGCTACGAATATGCTCATGGAAATGATGTATATCATGCCATATGCCTGGCTTGCAGTAAAATTTTTTCCGTTGATATTGTTCCACTACCGGATTACAAAAAGCAATTAGAAATAAAACAGGATTTTGAAGTGACATCTCAGCATATAGAGTTTTATGGATTCTGCAAAGACTGTAAAGAACGAGAGAAAGAAAATTGACTGCGATGGTTTTATGATATTTGAAATGGAATACTGACCACTTTCATCGTGCGGAGAGAAGTTTTTATATTTTTTGATAGGAATATATAGTAATAATAATTTAGTAATAGATAAAACATGATTGAATGATGAAATAAAAAGTTTATAAAAAATTTATATATAAAGCGCGAGGCGAAAAGGAAAGAAATAAATAGCGGAAATAATCAGATTA
The DNA here is from genome assembly GCA_001553355.1 of Veillonellaceae bacterium DNF00626. GTDB lineage: Bacteria > Bacillota > Negativicutes > Veillonellales > Dialisteraceae > Dialister. The sequence goes on along the minus strand of KQ960822.1, from coordinate 56,458 downwards.
TACCGCATGATTCATAATATATAGAGTTTCTTTATTTTTATAAAAAACTGAAAAAGAAAGGAGTTTTAGGGATCTTTTATGAAAGTACTTGCGAAATGCTTGTACTTGTCGTATACTAAGGGTACGTAAAAGGGGTAGCTCCCCTCTTTGACGCAGATAGAAAGAGTATGCAGAGGAAACACGGAAACTCGAGCGAGACTCTCCTATCTTATTTATGGGAGCAAGAAAATTTATAAGGAGGAGAATATTATGAAAAAGATTCTCGCAATCGCTGCAGTAGCAGCACTCACAGCAGGCGTATCCGCATACGCTGCTAATCCGTTCTCTGATGTATCCACATCTGACTGGGCTTACCAGGCAGTATCCGATTTGTCCGACCAGGGCATTGTAGAAGGATATCCGGACGGCACATTCAAAGGTCAGCAGAACATGACCCGTTATGAATTGGCACAGATTATTGCTCGTTTGATGGCAAAAGAAGATCAGCTTAATGCTGAACAGAAAGCTACCGTTGACAAATTGGCAGCACAGTATGCTGACGAATTGGCCAACTTGGGCGTTCGCGTAGCTAACGTAGAAAAGAAATTAGGCAATGTTTCTTGGAAGGGCGACGCTCGTCTTAAATATGAAAATACAAATCATAAGTCTTATGAGCCAAAAGAAGTACCGGTAGATCCGAAACAGCCTAATGGAGAAAAGAAAAACGAATGGGTTGCTACAGCAGATAAGGGAGAGACTTATGGCGCTCGTATCAGATTAAATGCTACTGCTAAAGTAAGTGATCAAGTAACGGTTAAGAGCCGTATTGCTACAAACCTTGATTTCGTAAAGGGTTCCAATGGTCAAGTTACATTTGATCGTCTTCATGTAGTTTATAAACCGGCTGAATCCCTTACTCTTGATGCAGGACGTACTGGGATGACCTTAGGTAATGCTGTTTATGATGATACATTTGATGGTGTAGTTGCTGATTTTGGAATGGGTCCGGTTGATTTGCAGGCAGGTTATGGTCGTGCACGTGGATTTGACTTTGACGCATATGCAAATGCTGAATTTGCATTTGCACAAGCAGGATTTAATGTAACTGAAAATGTAAAAGTTGGCGGTTTTTATGCTAAAACATTGGATAAACAGGGACATAAATTCTGGGGCGTTAGTGCAAGCGCAGATGTTGAAGGTTTTAGCCTTAATGGAGATTATGTAGTTTCTGAACAGAAAGTTGATAACAAAAAACCGAAGTTCTGGAATGTAGGACTCAGTTATGGTGAAGTAGATACCGATAAAGTTGGTTCTTTCACTGTTGGCGTTCATTATTATGATGTTGATAATGATCATCTCTTTGAAAAGAATGGTGCTGAATTTGGATTTATTAATGCTAAATTCTGGGAAGCACAGTTAGGTGTAGCTGTATTGAAGAATGTTGAACTCAATGCAAACTATGGTTTCCATGCGGAAGATAAGGCTTCCAAGAAAGACCTTGGAACTGCTTGGAACGTATCTTTGAACTACGCTTTCTAATTGAATAACTGTTAGAACATAAAGGACTCTGTCTTTGGACAGGGTTCTTTTTTGTGTGCGGAAACGACCGGACAGTTTCTTTGAATTATAAGTTCTAATATAGTCATTTAAAATAGAGAACTCTCTCTTGAACAGATAAGAAAATAAAATCTGTTGAGGGAGAGTTTTTTTGTGTTTTTTATCATTGCTCTTATTTATGGAAATCAATCATGGTGAGAAGGCAATCATTTTTATGAAAAATATTTTTGTGTGTATTGTAAAATACCGGGGTTGTTTATTGGAGTACATTGATGTTGTGGTGATGTTTACAACGGTTTTAATACATGTAAAGCGAAACAATGTCTGTTTTCATCGTCATGGGGATAAGTGTAGCGTAGACCGGGTATTTCAAATGCGATTGAGAATAGATCATACGTTTATAGCTCATTTGTGTTCTAACGGTTTAGTGTTATCGTTTTAGTTATCTTGAGAATGCTGACGGATAGAGGAGGTTGTTACAATGTACGTGAGAAAAAGCTCGTTGTACGCCAGGCTTACCTCTACCGTCAATTCCTTCGGAATTGCCACCTTCTCCGTGCGCGGAGAAGGTTCATGCTTTTAGCTTTATTTCTATGAAATAGCTACAAAAAATATGTAATGATATGAAAAATATTTTTGTGTGTATCGTAAAATACCGGGGTTGTTTATTGAAGTACACTGATTTCCGATTATGTATACGTAAAATAGTTTATACTTGTTTATTCTTATGAAAAAATGGTATTTGTTAAAACATATCGAATGGCTTGAATACATCGAAACGATTTGATATACTGAAAATACAAATTCTAATGAGTTAAGGACTACTGTGTGAATCTATGACAGGCTATTTCCTTGATTAGGGGAATTTGGGTTACGATTTCGGCATCCGTTCAGTCGTTATAACCCGGAATCGTAGGTCTTCTCTTGTAGAAGGCAGGGTTGTTCAATGATGAATGATCTGTTTCCGTTTCCTCATTTTTTGAAAGGTGGTTATTTTATGTCTCAAGTCAATCTTCAAAAGCAGTATGGTCTATTCATTGATGGTGAATTTGTGCCTGCATCCGATGGCGCAACTTTTGTCGCACATAATCCGGCGAATGGTCAAGAGCTGGCTCTTTGTGCGGAGGCAACGAAGGAAGATGTGGATAAAGCAGTGAAAGCGGCCCATCGTGCCTTGAAATCGTGGCGTCATACTTCACCCATTGAAAGACAAAATTATCTTTTGAAAATAGCAGATATTATTGATGAAAATGCCGAGCATTTGGCATTGGTTGAAACGTTGGATAATGGGAAACCTATTCGTGAGACAAGCGCAGTAGATATTCCCATGGGTTCTGATCATTTTCGGTATTTTGCCGGATGTATTCGTGCACAGGAAGGAACTGCTACGATGCTTGATGACAATACATTGTCTCTTGTTCTTCATGAACCGGTAGGCGTGGTAGGTCAAGTAATTCCGTGGAATTTCCCTTTTCTTATGGCATGTTGGAAGTTAGCACCGGCTTTGGCTGCCGGCGATACGGTTGTCATTAAGCCGTCTTCTCATACATCGCTTTCTCTTTTGGAATTGGTTCGTCTTATTGCTGATGTGCTGCCGAAAGGAGTGGTGAATGTAGTGACCGGTGCAGGTTCGAAGTCCGGTCAGTGGATTTTGGAACATCCTGATTTGGATAAATTGGCATTCACCGGTTCGACAGAAGTCGGGAGAAATGTTTATCAGGCAGCAGCAGATAAATTGATTCCTGTCACATTGGAATTGGGCGGTAAGTCTGCCAATATGATTTTTGATGATTGTGATATGGATCAAGCTGTGGAAGGTGTAGCAACCGGTATTTTATTCAATCAGGGGCAAGTTTGCTGTGCCGGTTCTCGTGTATTCGTACAAGAAGGTATTTTTGATACTTTCTTAGCTCGTTTGAAAGCGACTTTTGAGGCGGTAAAGATTGGAGATCCCACAGATCCTTCAACGCAATTAGGGGCACAGATTTATGCAAAGCAGCAGGAAAAAGTATTGGATTATATCAAAATCGGCGTAGAAGAAGGCGGTAAGCTGGTAACCGGCGGTGAAAGATATACCGATAATGGATGTGATAAAGGATTCTTTATTAAACCTACAATTTTGATAGCCGGAAATAATGCATGTCGTGTATGTCAAGAGGAAATATTTGGACCGGTGGTAGTAGTACAGAAATTTAAGACGGCAGATGAAGTGATTGCTTTGGCCAATGACAGTGTATACGGTCTTGGTGGTGGCGTATTTACGTCTAATTTGAATACGGCTATGAAAGTGGGTCGTGAAGTTCATACCGGCCGTGTGTGGGTGAATACATACAATGCCATTCCTGCCGGTGCACCGTTTGGCGGATATAAGCAGTCCGGTATCGGTCGTGAAACGCATAAGGTAATGCTTGAACATTATAGTCAAGTGAAGAATATTATGATTAATTTGAAAGAGGGTACGGTAGGTCTTTATGATGTGAAGTAATTCATGTCGATGGTAAAAAATGTTATTTTGATACCGGAGTCGGTTGATACCGATTTCGGTATTTTTTATGGCATAATGGGAAAGTGGCAGAAATTATTTATTTTTATTGCGCAAGGGGAAGAGTATCCATCTCAGCTGGTTTTCGTATTTGTGGTGAATGCGTTTTGGGAGAAATTTTATTTATAGTAGCCATAAGAAATATTTTCATATTTCCATATATTTTTTATAATATCTATCTAAAGTAATGGAAACATGGTATAGTATGTCTGTATCAACAATAGATAGATCTTTGGATCTGAGGAGGTTATATAATGGACGCTATTTTTAACGTCATAGATATTATTGTAGCAATTATCGGACCGTTGTCTGATTTTCTTTGGGAGTTTCCCACTAATTTTGAGTGGTACGCCAATATCCCTGTGCTGGGGGAATTTTCTTTTTCCACAATTCTTTTGGTGGGTTCAGGGATTTATTTCACTTTTCGTTTGAAAGGGATTCAGGTGACTTTGTTTCAGCGGGGTCTTCGTGTCATGACGAAGAGTTATAAGACGAAATATGGGATTTCTCCTTTGGCTGCCTTTCTTTTGAGTTCCGGTATTCGTGTAGGGCCGGGAAATATTTTGGGCGTTACCGGCGCTATTGCGACCGGCGGACCGGGAGCGCTTTTTTGGATGTGGGTGTCTGCGTTTTTCGGTATGGCTACGGCTTATACGGAAAGCACGTTGGCACAGATATTTAAAGAGCGTCGTGGTACGGAGTATGTAGGTGGTCTTCCTTATTATGCGAAAACTTTATGTCATGATCGTGTGTGGGTTGGCATTTTGGCTGCCGGGGCATATATTCTTTATAGCGTTTGCGGTATTCCGGTGGACAGTTTCAATACGGTGACGGGGATTGCGGCAGTAGGTCGTTTGGTGACCGGTGTAAATTTCCCGGTGCAGTCGGAATTTTATTATTATGCATCGGCATTTGTAGTGGCTCTTGTGGCGTTTATGGCATTTGGCGGCGTTAAACGCGTAACGAAGGCTTGTGAGTTTATGGTACCTATTATGGCTTGTGTGTATTTTGCGACAGTTATTGCGTTGGTGCTTTATAATGCGGACAGTGTGTCTTATTTCTTTCATGCGGTTTTTGCCGGTGCATTTACGCCTGACGCCATGTTTGGCGGTGCTTTTGGTGTGATGCTTGTTCAAGGTGTTAAGCGTGGATTGATGTCGAATGAGGCCGGTCAAGGAACGATTACCATGGCTGCCGGTGCTTCTGATGCGAAACATCCTTGTGAACAGGGACTTATTGGAGCTATCGGAGTATTCTTTGATACACATATTATTTGCACATTGACAGGATTTATTATTATCATGGCTCATCGATGGACAGAAAATTTTGCTGCATTTCAATCTGAAGAAACGTATTCAAAATTTCTTAATTCGGTGAGTGCACTTACGCCGGGATTTATGGAAAGCATTATTTTGCTTCTTATTTCTGTATGTTTTGCTCTTTTTGCCTATACATCGGTTATCGGTATGGTGGCATTTTCGGAAGTGTCGGCGAAACGTATTAGTGATCATAAATGGTTCATTCAATTGGTTCGTCTTATGTGTGTTGTGGTATCGGCTTTCGGAATTATGAGCAGCATCGCAGGTTATGATTTGAGTCGGATGTGGGCTTTTGAGGATTTAGGAAATATTACGATTGTGTATGTGAATATTCTCATGCTTTATTTGGGATTCAAGTACGTTATCAAGGCGACGAATCATTATAAAAAGAAAGAGAAGGATACTTTTTCTTCTATGGATGTCATAGGAATTGATACGCCTTGTTGGAAAAATAAGGAATAAGAATAAGAAATCGGAAAGATGGTTATAGATCTTTCCGATTTTTTTATTGAGAAAATTTTTGATGGTTATTTTGCAGGACGGAGGATAATTTTATATAATGAAAATAACGTTGAAATAAGGAGAACGGCCATGAGTTTTTTTGATAAGAATAATGAATCTGCAAGTCCTATCGGACTTCTTCGGGCGCATACCGGAACTTTTATGTATTATGTGAAGATGGGGAAGGCGAAGTTTAAGAACAAGGGAACGGTGTATGATATTTTTTTTGATATGGATCAGACACAATTTCTTTTGGATCAAGCTACGCGAGGAACATTGTATGATTTCAAAAAGAAAATTGATTATCCTCTTTGGGATGCAGCGGTGCATAAATATAGTGATGATTTGAAGAAACTGAAGGCAGAGCTTTTGCGTTTGGTGGAGGAAGGGTTTTCTGCGGAACCGGAAGCGAAGACGGAAATTGTTGAAGAGAAAGAGCCGAAAGAGAAGAAAAATTGGAAGATGCATATTTTGGATGAAATGGAGGAGGCTGAGAAGGAAGGGAAACGGTTAGAGAAAGAAGCTGCTGATGATCGTGCAGCATTATTAGCACGCATGGATGATCGTCAAATGTCTGAAGCGGATTGCCGTGAGCTTTGGCGAATTATTAAGGAGTTAGATAAAGAGTTTCGTGCGATGAATCGTATCGCTGATGATTGGTTTGCTGTCAATGGGAAAGGAAAGGGTTGTGCTGCAGCGGTAGTTATGTTTATGCTTATTCCGGTCGGTTGTATGTATGGAATCCTGTCTGTTTTTTAAAAAATATTTGGCATATTTCTTTTTTCTGTGTTATGATGAGTTGGAAAGCAATGGGAGTTTAGGGGGTGACGTCATGTCTAAGCACATTGTTACGATCAATAAAAAATCACTACAAGATTCTATTAAATTCGAAGGTTGCAGTGAATGTCAGACTTCTTGTCAATCGGCGTGTAAAACCAGTTGTACCATCGGAAATTTGACTTGTACGACTATGGAAGAAGCTGATGAAATGAAGTTGGCGAAAGAAGCGTAGAAAGATGAGGCTCCCGGTGCGATGCCCGGGGGTTTTTAAATGTTGGGAGTGGAGAAGTTATGGATTATCATGTACAGCCGATGATTCATTGTTTTCGTCAAAATGGAATGAATATCGTTATGGACGTGAATAGCGGTATCGTTCATGTGGTGGATGAAATTACTTATCGGGTGTTGGCGTATTATAAGGGAAATAATAGGGATTTGGTGCTGCGTTCTTTGGGCGAGGATTTTAATGAAAAAGAACTTAATGAAGTTATGGATGATTTGGACGAGTTGATCCAATCAGGACAGCTTTATGCACCGATGGATAAAAATTATCAGATGGCGATTGAGGATAAGCCTATTGTTAAAGCTATGTGCATTAATATTGCTCATGATTGTAATTTGCGTTGTAAATATTGCTTTGCCGGTCAGGGCGGTTATGGGCAGTGGCGTATGCTCATGAGTTTTGATGTGGCAAGAAGAGCAGTGGATTTCCTTATCGCACATAGCGGGGCAAGGGAGCATTGTGAGCTTGATTTCTTTGGCGGCGAGCCGCTTATGAATTGGCATGTGGTGCAGCAGACAGTGACTTATGTGCGTCAGCAAGAAAAGAAACATCATAAGAAAATCAAATTGTCGCTCACTTCTAACGGTATGTATTTGGATAAGGAAAAGGTAAAATATTTAACGGATAATCATATCAGTTTGATATTATCTTTAGATGGCAGAAAAGAGATGCATGATAGAATGCGCCCCGGTGTACATGGGGAGGGAACATATGATCAAATCTTACAAAATTTGAAGTATTGTATCCAAAATCGTCATGGCGAGGAATATTATGTGCGTGGTACATTTACGCGGTATAATATGGATTTCACCAAAGATGTGAAAGATATGATAGATAAAGGATTTCCTGCGGTATCTATGGAACCGGTGGTCGGTGATGAAGGGGAAGATTATGCCATTCAGGAATCGGATTTAGATACGGTGAAAAAAGAATATGATCGTTTAGCGAAATTCTTTATTCAAAGGGAGGAAGAAGGACGGCCATTTTTCTTTTTCCATTTCAATATGGATTTGTGGCGCGGCCCTTGTTTGCCGAAACGTCTTCGGGGTTGCGGCGCCGGGCATGAGTATTTGGCAGTGGTGCCAAATGGTGATATTTATCCGTGTCATCAATTTGTCGGTCGGGATGGATATGTGTTAGGTAATGTTTTTGAGGGACTCAAGGACATGAAAATGATGCGCGAATTTCGGGTCAATCATGTATTTACAAAACCGGAGTGCGTCAATTGTTGGGCGAAATTTTTCTGTTCCGGCGGTTGCCATGCCAATAATGACGCTTATGGCGGTGATATTCATAAGCCGTATCATTTGACTTGTGAAATACAAAAGAAGCGTGTGGAGTGCGCGATGATGATTCAAGCTTATAATAAAATGAAAGCACCGCATGTGATGCATCAGCCCGGTACGGTAGCAGCTAAGCAAGCGCAAGGGTTGGTATAATTTGATGGTTTAAAAGAGGTTTCCGTTTGCATGGGAACTTCTTTTAAATTATAATGAAATATATAGGTTAAAAGTATTTTTTAGAGAATAAAATATTTCATAAGGAGGAATGAATATGCAGGTGAAAAAAGCGGCAGTTTCATTGTTATTAGCTACAATGATAGGGGCCGGTGCTTATTCGGGCGTGTCGGCTTTCGGATTAGGAGATTTGCTTGGTGGTGCTGTGAAAATAGGCGGAATTAATTTACTTTTGAATAAATATGGAAATTCTGTTAACTCTGCAATTAATTCTCTGATGATGAAAAAAGGTGCCGGTACAGATTATGCAACAAAAGTGGTTCCTATTTTGAGTGTTGGCGGTAGTGGATATATCGGTGCAGCACAGGTGGTAGGGCCGGCTGAACAGGTAGATAAGGTAGAGGCTGTAGGGCAATTGGAATTTAGTGTTAATGATCAATTGTTCCGCATCAAGGGTTTGATTCCTATGGATAGCAAGAATCCTACATCGTTTAGTCGTGTACAGGGTGTGGGCGTATCTGCCGTTATTGATTTAAGACTTTAATGAGGTGAGTGTATGAATAAAATAGTATGGGCGTTGACAATGTCGGCACTTTTATCTATGTCTGCCGGAGCGACAGAGCCGACAACGATTAATGGTCGCATGGATCGTATAGAGGAAGTGGTATGCGGTTCTGTTCAAAATGGGGCTTTGGTGGATCGTATTGATGCCGCTGATGCCATTGTGTATGGCAAAGGAAATAAAACCGCTGAAGGTCTTAATGAAAGGGTAGGCAATCTTTATGCCGATGTGGTGAATAGCGGTAGTGATGCACAACCGTCTATTTCTGCACGAATAAATGCTTTGGAATATTATCTGAATGATGAAATTCGTAAAGAGCCTTTGGAAACACGGTTGGATGATTTAGAAAACGCTGTATTGGGAAAATCTAAGACCGGAGCGTTAGATGAAAGAGCTTTGGCATTGGAGGAAAAAATTTATGGCGATAAGCATCCGGAGATGCGTGAAGTGGTTCTTCCGGCGAAGACTGTTTTTAAGGTTTCTCTGAACGAAAGTGTAAGTAGTAAATCCAGTCAAGTGGGAGATGCTGTGACTTTTACCGTAGAAGAAGATGTGAAGGTGGGAAATGTCATAGTATTGCCACGGGGATCGCAAGGTCAGGGTATCGTAACGAAGGTGGAAAAACCAAAGAGCTTTGGGCGAAGTGGAAATCTTGATATTTCCTTTGATCAAGTTTTTTCTTTGGATGATGAAGTGATTCCAACGGTGCTGGGCCCTGAAGCACGGGATAAATTGAAATGGGAAGCTGCTGCTGTGGGTGCTTCTGCAGTGGGTGCTTTGGCATTAGGCCCGATCGGTTTGGTGGGTGGTTATTTCGTGAAAGGCTCTGATGTGGAATTGAGTGCCGGCACGAAACTTTATATCGAAACAAAGAATGATGCGACGATAAAAGGCCTTATTATGGAATCAGGGGCACCAAATATCGTTTTGCGTCAGCGTGTAGAAAAGAAAATTTCTTCAAATAAAAAAATATCGGGGAATAAAAAATCTTCTGATATGAAAAATGAGTTGAAATTTGTTAATGAAAGTGGCGAAGTTATTGATGTATCTCATGAAACAGATAAGGTAAAAAAGGATGTTTCAGAGAAAACGGATACGGTAAAGTCGGATACCGAAGAAAAGGTCGATAAAGTAAAAGAGATTGATACAGAAAAGGCGGATAAAGCCGGTGATGACAGTGCATCGGTGGTTATTGTAAGAAATGCATAAAAGATATAGATGGATGGCAGCGGTAGTAGGATTATTTCTTTTAGGAATGTATTCCGTAACTGCTGATGAGGAAAAACATCAAGTCATAGAAACAGGTGCAGGTGAAGATATGATCCATGCACCTGTTTCGCCTATCACTAATGAAATAGATTTACTTCGCCGTCCGGAAACCGGCGTGCTTTATAAAGCCCTTCCGTTGGAGCTTTATCTTACTCAAAAAGAGAGATGGGCTCGGCAAGGGAAGACCTTGGATGAAAAAAAGACACCGCTTCGATTTACCGCAGATTATATGCGTTATAACGGAAAGAACGGTGATGTTTTTGCCCAAGGAAATGTTATTATTTCACAGGCGATGAATGTTTGCACGACAGAGCTTATTCAAGGAAATATGAAAACTCAGCATTATGACATTCCCGGGCATGTTTTGTGGAATCGAGAAGGAATCTATTTGAACGGCACATCTGCTGTTTATGATGGTGCGAAGGCGGTGGCAACCCTACAAAATGTGAATGGACGGGATAATGATTTTTATTATTTTTCCGTCAAGGAGGCCAATGGAGAAGGGAAAGAGAATCATTTTTCCATGAAGAACGGCTATTTGACGACAAAAAGCGCTTTAGCTAAAGTGCCGGATTATCGTATGGAAGTAGATACCATTGATGTTTATCCCCATTCACACTATGAGGCAAAAGGGATTAAATTGAAAGTGAAAAATACCACTATTTTGACACTTCCATCATATAGAGGGAGTTTAAAGCATCGTCATGCTTTTCGTGTTTGGTCACTACTACCTCGGCCGGCCTTTAATAGTACAGATGGTATCGGCCTTTACAATCGTCTTGAGATGCCTTTGTTTGGTGCAAAAGATTTGAGTATTTACGCGGAAAATTATTGGTTTCGTAAGAGCGGATATAAACCGAAAGTAGGGGTATATTATGAGCCGTCTTGGGGAAATGTAAGTATTGCTGTCGCAAGTGAAAGGAATTTTACCGATGCAGATGATATCGTATGGGTGGAGAAAAAACCGCTCATTCGTATATCAGGGCGACCAATTTCTTTATGGGATGATCGTTTAATGCTTTATTTAGGCGGTGAGCTGGCAAAGCAAAAGGAAGTATATGGTAATCAAGTGACGACCGGTAAGCATTGGGATCTTTATGCCGAATTGCGAGGGAAGCCTATTCATTTGGGAAAATATGTACGTTTCCACTGGAATACCGGATACAGGACAGATGTATATAAAAATACGGATATAGATAGAGATACAGATGAATTTCATAAGAGTATCAGAAGAAATAATTGGTATTACACCCTTGCTTTTTATGGTGGCTATGGGCGTTTCTACGGTTGGATGCATTATGTGAATCGTTATTTGACGAATGAGTCGCCGTATGCTTATGACCGGTATAATGAAAAATCTCCGATGGAATGGGGCGTAAAAGTGGATATAACGCCTTTAGATGCCTTGAGTGTGAGCTGGGTGACAGATATGGCTGATGGGAAGATTAAACATCAGTATGTAACTTATTATAGAGATTTACATTCCTTTTTTGCTTATGCGAAATATGACATAACAATGAAACGAACAGAAGTAACATTTATGGCCAAAGATTTTGAGTGGTGATGTGTTAGACGAGGTGGCGGATGAATGAACGGTGGAAAATAGGAATTGGCGCCGGGATTATATGTTTTTTAACGCTATGGGGATTATGGCAGATGATGGATGGAATGAATAAGCCGGAGTCTGTACAGACCGTTGCGGTGTCGTCTGCTTCTACTCGGCCACAGGAGAAGAAAAAGCCTACCGGAATAAAAAAGAATCCAAAAGAAACAGACCATACAAATGTGACAAAGAAATATGATGCTGCCCGGTATGCTCGAGGGACTCCCCTTCGTGATCCTTTTCATGTCACGGCTATTCATGCGTTGAATAAAGAGAATGATGGGAAGGCAGCTAAAGGAAATGAAGGAATAAAAGGTAGGAAGGCTATTATTCGCGTCAAAAAGAGACCGTTACCTATTTTACAGGGAATTGCCTGCTATGGTGAGGAATACAGGGCGTTTATTGAGATAAATGGAACAACGGAAATGGTAAAAGAGGGAGACAAAGTAGAAACATGGACAGTCAAAACCATTCAACCTCAAGCTGTCACATTAAGTGGGGCAGAGGGAGCACTCAATTTAAAGTGGCGGTAATGACCGCTTGTTTTTTCATGACTGCTATGACGGGATGTCATGGCGAAAATATATCCGTCTCTTCTCCTGCGGCGGAAACAGTTGGTCCATCAGTGCAAAGAACAGATAAATCGTCAGAAAACGACAATTTTTCCTTGCATGTAAAAAATGCATCACTTTCTGCTGTTCTTCGCAGTTTAGCTGAATTGACGCACAAAAATATTATATTTTCTGGAACATTGCCCGGTAGAATTACCGCGGATTTGGATCATGTGACGCCGGAAGAGGCTCTGCAAATCGTATTGGATACGCATGGTCTTGTGGCGGAAAATCGTGGGCAAACACTCATTGTTTGGACGGTCGGAGGAAATAAGGATACGACAAAAACTACGTATACTTATCGCTTGTGGTATGCAGACTCAAAAGAAATAGTAGCTACTCTTACGCCTGTTTTAGGTGACGGTAAAATTACATGTAATCAAAGTGCGAATGCAGTTATCATTAGCGGTACGCCGGGCGAAGTGATGCAAGCAAGAGAGGTATTACGGCATTTAGATGTACCGGAAAAACAAGTGAAAGTGGAAGCTCAAGTGCTCGCAGTGAATCGCGCATATGCAAAAGAATTAGGGATTGATTGGGATTTTAAATCACTCACGGGAAGTGCGAAATATTATAATGCCGAGAAATCGGGAAAGAAAGATAAACATGTCAGAGAGATGGAAGTACCTGAAGGATATGCCGCACTTTCTTATGGGCAATCTATTACCGGACATCCTTATGCAGTATTTTTTCAAGCCAGACTTAATGCTTTAATTTCCGAAGGAAAAGCAAAAATTTTAGCTAAACCTCATGTGATGACGATGAATGGTCATAAGGCAGAAATTCTTATTGGTGAAAAAGTGCCGGTATTGATAGAACATTTAGATAATGGCGTTCGTACAACGACAACGGAATACCGTGATGCAGGTATTAAATTATCTTATACACCACGTATTAATGAGAAAAATGAAATTACAGCAAAAGTGAGTGCTGAAGTATCGACACCTTATTTAGTACCGGAAATGCAAGCCTATCGCATTGTCACACGACAAGCCAATACATTGGTACGCTTAAAATCCGGCGATAGTTTGACGATCGGCGGACTGACGGATAGAACAGAAAATAAAGTGCAACGAAAGGTTCCGCTTTTGGGAGACATTCCCCTTTTAGGGAAACTATTTCAAAGTGAAAAGAATTCCATTGAAGAAACAGAAATTATTATTATCATCAAAGCGGATATTATAGATAACGAGAAGTAAGGAGTTAAGAATGGCAGTACTGAAAGTGAACGGATTAACAAAATCTTTTGGTATACATACAGTTTTTGAAGACGTTTCCTTTGATTTACGCAGTGGCAAGAGAATTGGACTTGTCGGTGCGAATGGTGCGGGTAAGACAACCCTATTAAAATGCATCATGGGAACAGAAGAAGCAGATAAAGGATGGGTAAAAACTGATAATGGAGCTATTATCGGATATTTAAGACAGGATTTTAATTATGATAGCGTCACGCTCCGAGATGAAATGAAAATCGCGTGGAAAGATGTTCTGTTTTACAAAAATAAAATGGAGACGTTGGCAAAAGAATTAGAAGAAAATAAAAATGATACAGAGCTTATTTCGCAATACGGTCAAGCGGAAGCACGATTTGAATTTTTTGGCGGTTACGACTATGAAGTTACGACAAGAAAAATATTGCAAGGATTAGGCTTTACTGAAGAAGACTGGGATAGAAATATAGAAGATTTTTCCGGTGGACAAAAAGTACGTATTAATCTGGCGGCGGCCTTTGTTCGTCATCCGGATTTTTTGCTGCTTGACGAACCGACGAATCACTTGGACATGAATATGTTGGAGTGGTTGGAAGAATATTTGACTTCTTACGGCGGCGGTATTCTTATGATTTCCCACGATCGCTATTTCCTTGATGCGGCAGCTACCGATATTATTGACTTGGAAAATAAAAAAATTCGTCTATTTAAAGGCGGTTATACCCGATACCTTAAGACGAAACAAGAACAAGACAAAGCTTATGAAAAGGCTTACGAGAAGCAACAGGAACATATAGCAGAAACGGAAGAATACATTCGTCGTTACAAGGCAGGAATCAAGTCAAAACAAGCACGAGGGCGAGAATCGCAATTGAAACGATTAGAGCGATTAGAAAAACCGACTCATTTAGATACACTTCAATTTCACTTTCCAAAACCGCCGGAAAGTTCGGAAAAAGTATTGGACATTTTGCATGGCGAAGCCTCGTATGGTGAAAAGACGCTTTTTAATGATGTAGAAATCCATATCAAAAGAGGAGAAACTGTGGGACTCATCGGGCCTAACGGGGTGGGCAAAACTACGTTACTTAAGGAAATCATGGGAGAAAAGATATCGAATAAGACATTTATTCGCTTTGGAAATAATGTAAAAATCGGTTACTACTCCCAAGAACAAGAAAAATTACATGATCATCTTACGGTGATTGATGAGCTGAGAAATGCGTTTAATTTTGGCGAAAAAGAAGCACGCAATATATTGGGCATGTTTCTTTTCCGCGGTGATGATGTATTTAAGCAAGTGGGACTTTTGTCAGGCGGAGAAAAAGCGAGATTGTCCTTATTATTTCTTTTCCTAAGAAATCCAAATTTTTTGGTTCTTGACGAACCGACGAACCATTTGGATATTCCTACAAGAGAAATGGTAGAAGAAGCTCTTATGGCTTTTGGCGGTACGGCGATTATCGTTTCCCATGATCGCTATTTCCTGGATAAAGTGACGACACGCATATTAGAACTCCAAGAAGGAAAAATCACGGAATACCAAGGAAATTACACCTATTATAAAGAAAAGAAAAAAGATTTAGAAGCCTTTGAAAAAGACAGGAATGGAGAAACGATTCCTGTTATATCCAAAGAAATAAAAGAAGTAAAAGAAAAACCTAAAAATAAATATAAAACAGAAACCACTCGGGCTGATGTGGAAAAAGCCGAGAAAGTGGAAATGGAAATAGCACGCTTAGAAGCGACGATGAAAATGTACACTCTTCAAATGAATGAAGAACCGGAACGCTATGAAGAATTGATGACAATTTATAAAGAAACGGAAGAAAAATTGCAAACTCTCTATGAACGATGGGATAAAATAATGGAAAATATGTAACAAAAAACAGTCGGAGACGATTCTCGACTGTTTTTACTTGGGCTTATGGTCGCAGGAGATGGAGAAAATCGGCATCGTTTCTCAGCCAATCAAAATGCTCTTGCGCAGATGCGGCAGAAATCACATCAGCTCCGCCGTAATGAATGGCTGATTTTAGATACTTTAATGTATTTTCCTTATCACGTTTGTCTGAATAATTTGTCGCTATGCCATAATAAGACCAAGCATTTTTCGGGTCAACGGCGATCACTTTTTTGAAATACGTCGTTGACGAGTCATAATATTTTCCTAACTTTTGCGCCATCGCCATATCATAGAACGCTTGCGTATAATCGGGTGAAATGGATAAGGACTTTTCAATGTAAGAAATGCCTTCATCCGGAGAAATATCAAAAGCGATGATAATGCCTTTGAGTGAAAGTGCTTTGTAATTATTTTTATCTAAAGAAATAGCATTATCGGCAAGCTCTAAAGCTTTTGTATGTTCTCCTTTTCCATAAGCTTTTGCAGCCTGATGAAATAATTTTTCCGATTCAGGCGAAATAGTTATCTCGCTTGTTGTTTTCGCCGGCGGTTCAGTTGTTGTAGGTGAAGATACAAGCGAAGCACAGCCGGAAAGGAATAAAAGACCAAATAAGAATAAAGAAAAGAAATATTTCATAAAACCTCCTTTTTCTATTGTAAAATAATTTTCTAAGAGAGGCAAAACAAGTATAATAAAAATAGAAATCAAAGGAGGAATCACGATGAATGTATTTATTACCGGCGCCACATCAGGCATTGGACTTGCGGCTGCCAACGTTTTCGCCCAAAAAGGCTATGACGTCATTCTCACAGGGAGAAATGAAGTGAAATTAGAAAAAGTGAAGATGGAAATCACGGAAAAATATCCGGTGAAGGTATTCACTTATATTCTTGATGTGACGAATAAAGAAAATATTTCTTCTGTCGTTGCTGCTTGTGTGAAGGAAATAGGAACGCCTGATGTGCTTATAAATAATGCCGGACTTGCGCGCGGACTTAGTAGCTACGATCAAAATGACGAAGCGGATATTTCCGAAATGATTGAGACAAATATAAAAGGTGTATTTTTCCTTACTCGAGCTTTCTTGCCTTATTTTGTGAAAAGAAATAGCGGACATATTGTTAATATGGGGTCTACTGCCGGGCTTTATGCCTATGCCGGCGCTGCCATTTATTGTGCTACTAAAGCTGCGGTAAAAACTTTTAGTGACGGACTTCGTATTGACTTGATGGAAAGTGATATTAAGGTAACTACCATTCAACCGGGCATCGTAGAAACACCTTTTAGTGAAACACGCTTTCACGGAGATAAAAAACGGGCGGCTGCTGTCTATGAAGGGATTGATGCATTGCAAGCCGGCGATATAGCAGAAGCGATATTCTTTGCGGTTAATCAACCGAAACGCGTACAAATCAGTGACATGGTTATTATGGCAAATCAACAGGGAACAGGATTTTTAGTCAGCAAAAAGAAATAGAAAAAGAAATATTTTTTTATTCAGAAGCAAAAGAGAAAAAATTTACCAAAATTGAAGAAAATTATAAGTGTGATTTTACATAAATTTTACATAAGGCGGTTATGATATAACCAGTATTTATATAGGAGGCCGATATGTTCAGTTTAGTCAATAAACACACGGAGTTTTTTGATTTTTTGGTGACCAATGCAGAATATTTCCATAAAGGAGCTTTGATGGCACGGGAAGTTCTTCAAGATCCGACGAAATTGCCACGATGCTCCAAAGAAGTACAAAAAATGGAACATATGGCTGATACCATTACGCATGAAGTAGTGGCGAAAATGAAGCACGTTTTTATCACGCCTATTGATCGAGAAGATTTTTATTTACTTACCAGCAGTTTAGATGACTGCGTGGATGACATCAAAGACGTGGTTTTTTCTTTGCGCATTTATCATGCCGGTGTGGGATCGGAGAAATCTCTGCGGATGGCAGATATTTTAGTGGAATTGGCAGCAGAATTAGTGGCACTATTTCATTTACTTAAAGATATTGATAAAAATGAACGTGAAATCATGGAGCGTACCTTGCGAATCAATGCTTTAGAAAGTGAAGGAGATGCTGTTTATCGTGGTACGATTTCCGATTTATTTGATGGAAGTCATAATGCGGTGGAAATTATTCGATGGAAAGAAATTATGGAAACAATGGAAGATACTGCCGATCAGGCAGAACGTGTAGGGAATTTAGTGAAAGAAGTGGTCATGAAATATGCCTGATTTATACGCGATAGCTTTAGTCATTGGTCTGGCACTTGCTTTTGATTTTATTAATGGATTTCATGATACCGCTAATGCCATTGCTACCTGCGTGGCTACTCGAGCATTAAGTCCTCAAGTGGCAATTCTTATGTCAGCAGTGCTTAATTTCTTTGGGGCTATGGTATCCACAGGAGTGGCAAAAACTATCGGAGGAGATATCGTAAATTCTCCACAAATGGTAGACTCAATTGTACTTATCGCAGCCTTAGCATCAGCTATTATTTGGAACTTATTTACATGGCGCATCGGTATGCCGTCCAGTTCATCTCATGCGCTGATTGGCGGTGTGATTGGTGCAGTAATTATTTCCTATGGTACCGGAGCAATCAATGGGGCCGGGGTACTTGTTATCATAGCCGGACTTATCGGCTCACCGATTATTGCCCTCTGCACCGGGTACATCATCATGACTTTGCTGTTCTTGCTTTTTAGAAATATAGGGAAATCAAAAGTCAATCTGATTTCTACTCATATTCAAACCATGTCTGCCGCACTGATGGCTTTTTCCCACGGATCAAATGATGCGCAAAAATGTATGGGAATTATTACCTTGGCTCTTTTATCCGGCGGATACATTGGTGTATTAGAGGTTCCCTTTGAAGTGAAAATAGCTTGTGCGTTAGCGATGGCATTAGGTACCAGTGTGGGCGGATGGCGTATTATTCGCACCGTAGGAAATAAAATTTTCCGCATGGAACCGGTCAACGGATTGGCAGCAGATATCAATGCGGCTACTACCATTTTTACAGCCACCTTTTTACATCTTCCCGTATCCACTACGCACGTAGTGACAGGATCTATTATGGGCGTAGGATGGGCAAAACGCTTTCGTGCCGTTCACTGGAATGTAGCCGTTTCTATGGTGAGCGCATGGATCATGACCATACCTTGCACAGCCGCCGTAGGAGCTTTATTTTACCTGTTTATGCGACACTTTATATAATGATTTGTACATATAAAATAAAAAAGTCGGAATTGGCGCATTTGTCATTCCGGCTTTTTTAATATTCTGCCTATCTCGGACAATTGATAAGTGAAAGATGAATGTTTTTGCCAAAGATACATACCATGCCATAGAAAAAAGCTACCGGTGAAACTTCCGGAAAGGGCTTTTCAAGAACCCCCCAGAAGTTTCACGAGGTAGCTTCATCTATATATAGTATATACGTAGTAAATAAAATTTACAAGAGAGATGAAGAAATCAGATGACGAGAAAACGCGATTTGCTTATTTTCAAATATAGAATCAGGCCATTGACTCATTGGGACAATCATGCCCTATCAGGTTATTTTACATAAAAATCAGGATTTGACCGGCGTATTGTTTTGGACTGTCATATTAAGTGCTTGAAGTAAGAAGTTTTTTTGATTAGGTATGTAAAGAGAATGCCTAAGGCGTAGGCGGATGAAATCCATAGGATGGCATCAATGAAAGGGAAACGGGGAAGATACGTTAAGAGTATGTGCGTGAAGAAAGGGTGCGTGAGTGCACGGGTGATTTCTTCTAATAGCATGACTCCGAACGCGGTGCTGCCTAAGAAAAGTAAAATATTTCTTGTAGTGGTTGATATTTCATGTCTTATAAACCAATAGCGTGTGATACAGTATACAAAGGCTGTATTTATGAAGAGGAAGGAATCGTAAAAACGTTCCGAAATGGCTTCAGTGAGTCCACCGGCAATCACGCCGTGATAGTAGGTCATGGAGGCAGCGATGACTGTGCCAATGAAAGAGGCTATGCCTAAGTAAGTCATATTTCTTTTATTTAAGTAGCTTGATGGAAGTCTATTTTCTATCCAGTAGCCGATAAGGAAATAGAAGGTCGGCTCACTGATGGCTAAAATAGGATTGATAAAGCCGTTGATTTCTGCCGTGCCTTTAAAAATAAGAAAGGAAATAATAGGCACGATACCGACAAAAAACAAATGAAGACCGATTAGGTATAAAAATAATTGGTTGGTCAGATGTTTAACTAACACTCTCCAAATAGGAAGCATGAGGAGAAACGCAACATAAATGTAAAGAAAATAATAGGCCGTTACCATGTGGGAAGTGTATATCAAGGTGAAAAATTTTTCTACATGCCCCCAAAGCGTTAGTGGCAGGTTGTGGTAAAAATATATGTAGTTGATGAGGGAAAAAATAAAAATGACTTGAATGAAGCGATAAATTCGTTTTTTGAAGATGCTTGTAATACTTTCTTCTTTTGGAAGGAGAAGGGCACCGGATATTATGAAAAATATAGGGACAGCTATTTTGACATAGAATGGAACGAGTATATATAAAGGAAAAAATAAAGATTCCGGACGAACTAAATAGATGGAAAATCCGGCAGTGGCTGTGTGGGTAAACATGACAAGCCAAATGCAAAGGAAACGGAGAAATTCTAAATGCATTTTTTTAGGTTTGTTTTGTTCGGTAGAAAAGGAAATATTCATATATGCCACGCTTTCGTTTTTTCTTATCATAGCATGGTGAAAAAATGGGCGCTACTTTTTGATAAAATTTTGTCAAAACAGAAAAATATTTTCTTGATATCTCTATTTCTTTTTGATAAAATAAAAAGGCATGAGTACACATGTCTGTGGATTTTGTAACTGTGCCTTAGGGTGTCTACAAAAGGGGAAGCAGACAGAGGTTATTAACAGGAGGTTATATTATGTCAGTTGTATCCATGAAACAATTATTAGAAGCAGGTGTTCATTTCGGTCATCAGACCCGTCGTTGGAATCCGAAGATGGCAAAGTACATTTTTACGGAACGCAATGGTATTTATATCATTGATTTACAGAAGACGGTAAAGAAAGTAGAAGAAGCGTATAATTTTGTACGTGAAGTGGCTGCAAGCGGAGCACCGATTCTTTTTGTAGGAACGAAGAAACAAGCACAGACGGCAGTAAAAGAAGAAGCACAGCGTTGCAATATGTTCTATGTTAATGAACGTTGGTTGGGCGGTATGCTTACGAATTTCCGTACTATTCAGACGCGTGTAGCTCGTTTGAAAGAATTGGAAAAGATGTTTGAAGATGGTACGGTTGAACAGTATCCGAAAAAGGAAGTTATTTTGATGCAGCGTGAGCTTGAAAAGCTTCAGAAGAATTTGGGCGGCATCAAAGATATGAAGAAGATTCCCGGCGTGATAGTTGTGATTGATTCTAAGAAGGAAGAAATTGCGGTTAAGGAAGCACGCAAGTTGAATATTCCGGTAGTAGCTACGGTGGATACGAATTGTGATCCGGATGTAATTGAGTTCCCGATTCCGGCAAATGATGATGCTATCCGTGCGGTAAGACTTTTGGCAGGCAAAATGGCTGATGCTGTGTTGGAAGGTCGTCAGGGTCAGCAGGAAGAATCTTCTGAAGAAGAGAAAGAAGTAGCAGAAGATAAAGAAGCGGAAGAAGATAGTGAAGCGGAAGAATCGAAAGAAACTGAGGAAGTTCAGGAATAATAGGATAAATACCTTGTTTTTAGTGGAGGTTATTATATGATTACAGCAAGTATGGTAAAAGAATTGCGTATATCTACCGGTGCCGGTATGATGGATTGTAAGAAGGCTTTGGTGGAAGCTGATGGTGATGTAGCAAAAGCTACTGATATTCTTCGAGAAAAGGGATTGTCCCAAGCAGCAAAGAAAGCATCTCGTGTGGCAGCAGAAGGCGCTGTTATGTCTTCTATTTCTGAAGATGGAAAAGTGGGTGTTATCGTAGAAGTGAACTGCGAAACTGATTTCGTGGGGCATAATGAAAATTTCCAATCTTTGGCTTCGTCTATTGCTAAGCAGATTGTAGATGTGAATCCGGCTGATGTGGAAGCATTGCTTGCTTCTTCATTGGATGGAAAGACTGTGAAAGAAGTGGTGACAGAAGCTGTTGCCAATATGGGTGAAAATATCAATATTCGTCGTTTTGTACGTTATGAAAGTGCTGAAGGTCAGGTATACAGTTATATTCATGGCGGCGGGAAAATCGGCGTTTTGGTAGAAGTAAAAGGCGGAGATGCTGAATTAGGTAAAGATTTAGCGATGCAAGTGGCTGCTGCTAACCCCGCATATTTGGAAAGAAGTGAAGTGCCGGGAGCAGAATTGGATCACGAAAAGGAAGTGCTTCGTGAACAGGCTCGAAATGAAGGAAAGCCGGAAGATATTATTGAAAAGATGGTTATCGGACGAATTAATAAATATTACAAGGAAGTATGTCTTGTGGATCAGCCGTTCATTCGAGATGGAGATATCTCCATTACTCAGTTGCTGAAATCTAAAGGAGCCTCCGTTGTACGGTTTAGCCGGTATCAGCTTGGTGAAGGAATTGAAAAGAAACAGGATAATTTAGCAGAAGAAGTGGCTAAACAGATTAATCAGTAAAATTTACAAAATAAGGGGACACAATGGTGTTCTCTTATTTTATAAATAGACAAAATCATTTATAATAAAAGAAATGAATAGAGATAGAGGTGAAATCCGGAATGGAAAAGCAACAGTATAAGAGAGTAATGCTTAAATTGAGCGGTGAGGCACTGGCCAATGATAAGGGGTTCGGTATTGATCCGGAGGTGGTGTATCGCCTGTCTTCTGAAATTAAAGCAGTGAGCGAAATGGGAATTGAAGTAGCTGTGGTCGTAGGCGGCGGAAATTTCTGGCGTGGAATGAAGGGAAGTGCCGGTGGTATGGATCGTAGTTCTGCAGATTATATGGGAATGCTTGCTACGGTCATTAATTCAGTGGCACTTCAAGATGCATTGGAAAAAATAGGTGTTTCTACAAGAGTCCAAACGGCTATTGAAATGAAACAAATTGCTGAACCTTATATCCGTCGCAGAGCGATGAGACATTTGGAGAAAGGTCGTGTGGTGATTTTTGGCGCCGGTACAGGAAATCCTTATTTCACTACGGATACGACAGCGGCATTGCGATCGGCAGAAATTGAAGCAGACGTGATGCTCATGGCAAAGAAGCAAACTGATGGTGTCTATGAAGCGGATCCAAAGTTTCATCCGGAAGCAAAAATGTTTACACATCTGACGTATCAGGATGTGTTGCAGAAGAATTTGGCAGTGATGGATAATACGGCTATTACGCTTTGCATGAATAATAAAATACCGATTGTTGTATTTAATATTGATGTTCCGGGAAATATTATAAAAGCAGCCAAAGGAGAAACCCTTGGTACATTTATAGAGGAGAAATAACATGTTTGATGAAGAATTACGCGTTTTGACAGAAAAAATGGACAAATCCATTCAAGCGTTAAGAAATGAATTTGTATCTATTCGTACAGGGCAAGCTACGCCCTCTTTGTTGGATCGAGTTTTCGTTGATTATTATGGGGCTAAAACTCCGGTAACACAAGTGGCTTCTGTGACGGTACCGGAAGCAAAACTTCTTGTGATTCAGCCATGGGATAAAAGCTTATTGAAAGATATTGAAAAAGCTATTAATATGTCTGATTTAGGTTTAGTACCAATGAATGATGGTAATGTGATTCGTATGGCGATTCCGCAATTAACAGAAGAACGGCGGAAAGAGTTGGTTAAAGTAGTCAATAAGAAAGCAGAAGATGCTAAAGTGGCTATTAGAAATATTCGCCGTGAAGGTAATGATTTCCTGAAAAAGCAGGAAAAAGATGAAGATGTATCGAAAGATATTATCAAGGTGGCAGAGGAAAAAATTCAGAAGCTTACGGATGATAAGATAAAAGAAGCAGAAGCTGTGACAGATAAAAAAGTAAAGGAAATTATGTCTGTGTGATGGTGATGAAGAAATATCCCGGCATGGCTTGCACCAATGATGAAATAGAAAGTGTTAATGCTGATGTGACACGGGGAACTCGGTATTCGTTATCATCGGATTATTACTGGGTGCGTACAGGAGAGAAGCCGGTGATTATGCCACGAATGACATATAATGAAAAAACAGAAAGTGACTGGAAAAAGCTGATAATTGAGGAGTGCGGTCATGGTGAATGAAAATAAAATTCCGAGGCATGTGTCTATTATTCTTGATGGAAATGGCAGATGGGCACAGAAGCGCGAACGAGAACGCACTTACGGTCACCGGATAGGGGCAAAGAATGTAAAGAAAATTGTTCAAGCAGCGGCACATCGGGGAATTCATTGCCTTACTTTATATGCTTTTTCTACGGAAAATTGGAAACGTCCGGCACCGGAAGTGAAATTTTTGATGCATCTGTTTAAGGATTATTTGATAAGTCAGTTACGAGAATTAGTGAAAGACAATGTGCAAGTGCATATTATCGGGGATGTATCGGTATTATCCAAATCCTTACAAGAAGGAATTCGGAATTGTGAAAAAGATACAGCGACGAATGATGGCTTGATACTCAATGTAGCGATTAATTACGGTGGGCGTAGTGAATTGGTACGAGCTATAAAGCATATGGCAGCTGATGTGAAAGCGGATAGCCTTGAATTGTCGGATATATCAGAAGAAATAGTAAGTAAATATCTTTATCCTTCAGCATCATCGGATGTAGATTTATTTATACGCACCGGTGGTGATATTCGCATTTCCAATTTCCTTTTGTGGCAGATTTCTTATAGTGAACTGTATTTTACGCCCGTGTTGTGGCCTGACTTTACGGAAGAAGAATTGGATAAAGCACTCGAGTGGTTTGCCGGAAGAGATCGGCGCTTTGGGGGCTTGACGGAGGAACATTCATGAAAAATCGTGTAATAACCGCAGTCATTGGCATTCTTGCTATTTTAGGTCTCGTGTGGCAAGGCGGTATTTTGCTCACAGCGGCTGTTTTCGGTGCGATGGTTCTTTGTTTCAAGGAATATAAAGCCATGTGGAATCATATCGATGTTCCTGTTTTTTTCTATCCCGCATTTGTGGCATTGCTTGCGGTATCCATAGCAGCAGGAAGGTATTCTTTGTTGCATTTTTTTAGTATTTTGATTTTGGCTTTTTTATGTCTTCTTTTTTCCGTTTTACGCATACGGGGGGATGCTTTGCCGGCATTAATTTATACTGTTTTTGGTGTATTATATATCGGTATAGGATTTGGGTCTCTTTTGTGCCTTAGGCAGGTACATCAATCAATGTATCTGACTCCTTTGGCTATTGAGGACGGCATATTCTTCGTTTTACTTGCTTTTATCGGTACATGGGCCAGTGATACATTTGCTTATTTTGTCGGTCGAAGGTGGGGTAAACGGAAAATGGCTCCTCATATCAGTCCTAATAAAACAATAGAAGGATTGATCGGAGGAATGGTTGGCACGATTATTATTTCTGTGATATGGTCGTTTTGTTTTGGATTTTCGCTTATTCAAGGCTTTTTATTAGGGCTGATTATATCCATTATGGCACCCGTGGGAGATTTATTTGAATCTTATATGAAACGGTATTGTGATATCAAAGATTCCGGGCAAATACTTCCGGGACATGGGGGCATGTTGGATCGTTTCGATAGTCTTTTATTTGTAGCACCGGCTGTATTTTTGTTTTTGATTTTGAGGTAAGAGGCTTTCATGAAAGAAATAGCGATACTCGGCAGTACCGGCTCGATAGGGATGCAAACAATGGATGTATTACGGTTGTATCCCGATTTATTTCATGCGTCGGTGATTGCTGCTAAGAAAAATATTAATGCATTGCTGCGTCAAGCAGAGGAGTTTCATCCTCATACGATTGTGGTAACTGATGAAAAAGCAGGGAAAGCCTTTAAAGATTTGTATCAAGGAAATGCTACTGTACTCATTGGAGAGTCTGCATTGACTGATTGTGTTTGTGCTGATGACGTGGATTTGGTTTTGGTGTCAGTAGTAGGAATTGCCGGACTTTTGCCCACGCTCACCGCGATTAAAAATAGAAAAGAAATAGCGTTGGCCAATAAAGAAACTTTAGTTGCCGGCGGTGAATTGGTTATGGCAGCAGCAAAGGAAAATGCGGTGCTCATACGTCCGGTAGACAGCGAGCATAGTGCGATTTTTCAATCTATTTTAGGTCAGGACAAAAAAGGAATTCATAAATTAATTATTACAGCGTCCGGCGGGCCTTTTAGAGGATATACGAAAGAACAGTTGACATCGGTGACAGTGGAGGAGGCAATGAAGCATCCCACCTGGCAGATGGGACAAAAAGTCACATTAGACTCAGCTACCATGTTTAACAAAGGCTTAGAAGTAATAGAAGCTCATTGGCTTTTTGATATAGATTACAATCAAATTGAAGTGGTGGTACAACCTCAAAGTTTGATTCATTCCATGGTGGAATATAAGGATGGTTCGATCATGGCACAATTAGGGAATCCGGATATGAGGCTTCCTATTCAATTTGCCCTTACTTATCCTGAAAGGAAATATTCACCGTCTCATGAGTTTATGGATTGGTCGCAAATTTCATCTATTATTATTGAAAAGCCGAATGTCCAAGTATTCCGTTCACTGCCACTGGCTTTTGAGGCCGGAAAGGCAGGCGGAGATATGACGACCGTATTTAATGCGGCTAATGAAGAAGCTATTCGTGCATTTATCGGAGGTCGTATTTCTTTTTTGCAAATTTATGATGTGGTGGAAACAGTGCTGACAAAATGGCATCGATCTGCCATTACATCAGTAGAAGATATTTTACAAGCTGATAAAGAAAGTCGTTTATTGGCGGAAGAAATAATAAGTAGAGGATGTATATGTTAAGTTCAATTTTGGCACCGATTTTTGTGTTTGCGGTTATTGTGATTATTCATGAAAGTGGTCATTTTCTTTTGGCGAAAGCCACAGGAATGAAAGTGGATGAATTTGCGGTGGGCTTTGGTCCTAAGATTTGTTCATGCAGGAAAGGTGAAACGGAATATTCCCTTCGCCTGATTCCCTTAGGAGGGTATAATAAAATTGCCGGGATGGGTGAAGATGAAAATACTGATGAAAGGGTATTTTCCCAAAAACCGGTATGGGCCAGGTTGATAGTTATATTAGCCGGTTCTATTTTTAATGTATTGCTGGCATTTTTTATTTTTGTAGGTATTTTTGCTGTTAACGGAGTGTATTCGTTTAATCATGAACCGATGGTAGGGAGTACAATCGAAGGGAGCTCGGCTCATGATGCCGGGCTTGCAGCAGGAGATAAGATTATTTCTATTAACGGAGAAAAAGTAGAAAAGTGGGAAGACATCAGCCGATTAACATCGGATAAAATAGGTCGTGTCTTGTTGCTTACTTATGAAAGAAATAAAGAAATAGCAACGGTGACGGTTATTCCTCAAGATAATGGACAAGGGAGAGCCATAGTGGGTATTACGCCTAAATTGACAGAAACACCCGTTTCGTTTCCTGATGCTTTAGTGATGGGTTTTGATCGCTGCGTATTCATTATGGAACAGATTTATGAAGGTATGGCAGGATTAGTACGTGGAGAGGGAACCGGTGATGTTGCCGGACCTATTGGCGTAGCACGTATGGCAGGCGTGGTAGCTGATTCGGGCATGGTCTCTCTTTTGGCATTTATTGCATTGCTTAGTTTAAATTTAGGGTTTTTGAATTTACTGCCTATTCCGCTTTTAGACGGTGGCGTTTTTTGGCTTACGGTTATGGAAGGAATTTATGGGAAAGCTTTACCGCATAGAGCTTTGATAGTGATTCAATCGGTAGGAATTATTTTTCTTTTGTTCTTATTTCTTTTAGCGATGAAGAATGATATAACAGCAATTTATAAATAAGCGGGAGATGGAATGAGTATAACAAGACAAGTGAGAGTGGGGTCTGTTCTTATCGGCGGCAATGCACCTATTGCTATTCAGACGATGAGTACTTTTAGTCCGGTAGATACCGATTATGCAGCATCGCAAATTAATGCATTGCACAAAGCAGGGGCAGATATTGTTCGAGTGGCGGTACCGGATAAAAAGGCGGCGGAAGCTCTTCGTGATTTGCGGAAATTAGTCACAGTGCCAATGGTGGCAGATATTCATTTTGACTATCGTTTAGCATTGACGGCTATGGAATCCGGGATTGATGCACTTCGTATTAATCCGGGGAATATAGGGAAGAGAGAAAATGTAGTCAAAGTGGTGACGATGGCCAAAGAAAAGCATATACCCATTCGTATAGGTATTAATGCCGGTTCTCTTCCGGAGCATATTTTAAATGAATATGGCGGGCATCCCACGGCAGAAGGTATGGTGGCCGGAGCATTGGAGCATGTGAAAATATTGGAAGAAGAAGGGTTTTATGATATTGTCATCTCCGTGAAATCCACGGATGTGCCTATGATGGTAAAAGCCAATCGCATGCTTCATGAGAAAGTAAAATATCCGTTGCACTTAGGTGTCACAGAAGCCGGTACGCTTTATCGTGGTACAATTAAGTCGTCAGTAGGTATTGGCGCACTTCTTTTGGATGGTATCGGGGATACGATAAGAGTATCTTTGACAGATGATCCGATTAAAGAGGTAAAAGCGGCTAAGGAAATACTTTCGTCTGTCGGTCTTCAACAATATGGCCCTGTTTTAATTTCTTGTCCCACGTGCGGACGGACACAAGTCAAATTGATTGATATGGCAGAAGAAGTTGAAAGGCGAATAGAAAAATTCAAGAAACCCATTAAAGTAGCAGTTATGGGGTGTGCGGTCAATGGCCCGGGAGAAGCGCGAGAAGCTGATTTTGGTATTGCCGGAGGCAAAGGCACCGGTTTAGTATTTCGGAAAGGGAAAGTGCTTAGAAGTGTACCTGAAGCGGAGCTTATCGATGCACTTATGGAAGAAATAGAAAAATATGAAAAAGAGGGAGAATGAAAATGTTAGCATCTAAATTGTACAGTCCTACGTTGAGAGAAATTCCTGCTGATGCAGTGGTGAAAAGTCATCAGTACATGTTGAAGGCAGGCATGATGAGAAAATTAGCCAATGGATTATATACCTTTTTGCCGCTGGCTTTTCGTTCGATTTATAAATTAGAAACTATTATTAGAGAAGAAATGGCAGCCATCGAGTGTCAGGAAATATTAATGCCGATTGTGCAACCGGCAGAAATTTGGCAACAATCAGGTCGTTGGGATGTATATGGGCAAGAGATGTTTAGGCTGAAAGATCGCCATGACCATGAATATTGTTTGGGCCCGACGCATGAAGAAATGGTGACAACATTGGTGCATTTGGATATTTCTTCTTATAAACAACTCCCGGTTTCAGTTTTTCAAATGCAAAATAAATATCGCGATGAAAAAAGACCTCGTTTTGGATTAATGAGAAGCCGAGAATTTATTATGAAAGATGCTTATACATTTGATATAGACGAAGCCGGTTTGGAGAAGCAGTATCAGTTAATGTATGATGCCTATACTCGTATATTTACTCGTTGCGGTTTGCATTTCAGACAGGTGCTTGCCGACTCCGGTGCTATTGGAGGAAGCGGGTCCCATGAGTTTGAGGTTATTGCCGATTCGGGAGAAGCAGATATTGTGTATTGTGAAAATTGTGATTTTGCCGCTAATGTAGAAGCTGTATTACCTAATGAAATAAAAGGAAATATTAAGTCCGATAAAGAAAAAGAATGTGTGGCTACGCCGGATAAATCTACGATAGAGGCTGTGTGTGACTTTTTACATATACCGGTTGAGCAATCCATAAAGGCTGTTGTGTATAAATTAGATGATAAGATCGTATTGGCATTAGTTCGAGGCGATCATGAAGTCAATGAAGTGCGTTTACAAAATTTATATGCTGCTGTTGATATTTCCATGGCAACCGGAGAGGATTTGGAAAGCGTAGGACTTGTTGGTGGTTATATCAGTCCGGTGGGATTAGCGCGGAATGAAAAATTGGATATTATCGTAGATACGACGGTTATGTCTATGGAAGATGCTTGCTGCGGTGGTAATGCACCGGATACGCATTATATTCATGTCAATCCAAAGAGAGATTTTGGAGATGTTCGTGTAGAAACTATTCGGATTATTGATCAAAATGATGTATGTCCGAAATGTGGCGGTATTATTCATCTGAAAAAAGGAATTGAAGTAGGGCAGGTATTTAAATTAGGTACAAAATATAGTGAAAAATTAGGATGTACGTATTTGGATAATACAGGAAAAAGTCATCCCATGGTGATGGGCTGTTATGGAATAGGCGTGACTCGTACGATAGCAGCGTCAATTGAACAGAATCATGATGATGACGGTATCATTTGGCCTGTGGCTATTGCGCCATATGAAGTGGTTATCGTTCCGGCAAATAATAAAGATGAAGAAGTCATGGCAGTAGCCGGTGAACTTTATGAAGCATTGCAAGATAATGCGGATAATGTCGTTTTAGATGATCGTAATGAAAGAGCAGGAATTAAATTCAAAGATGCAGATTTAATTGGTTATCCTTTACGCGTGACCGTAGGTAAGAAATGGAAAGAAAGCGGTGTGGTGGAAATTAAATTGCGTCGCACAGGGGAAGTTATCGAGGTAGCAAAAGAGGATTGTCAAGAAAAAGTGAAATCGTTGCTTCAAGAATTTCACGAAAAGAATTTATAAGGGAAATAGCGATGGTACCGGTAGAGTTAGAACAATGGCAGCATTTGTATAAGAAAAATCAAGAAAAAGATTATATGATGTTTGTGAAAATAATGCCGGAATTGAAACAGCGTGAAGTGACACCGCTTTTTGATACGGCGTATGAAAAGAAATGGAAGTTATTATTTTCTTCATTTCAATACAAAAAGAATGAACTGATAGAAAAAATGAGAAAGAGAAAATAATATTTCTTAGGAGAACGTTATGACAGAAGAGTGGCAGGGAGTTGTCAAACATATTATTTTTGTCAACGAGAGTACGGCGTACTCTGTATTTCGGATGGAAATATCAGAACTGCATGAATCGATTACTGTCACAGGAACAGGACATATTCCCTATATAGGTGAACAAATAATGATTCGAGGATGTCGCGTGACGCATCCTCGTTTTGGTATGCAATTTAAGGCGGACATCATACAAACGGTGAAGCCCGAAAAAAGTGAAGAGATTTACCATTTTTTGGCGTCAGGAATGATTAGTGGTATCGGGGCGTCTATGGCGAGAAAAATAGTAGATTATTTTGGCAATGACACATTACATGTTTTTGAGCAACAGATAGAGCGCTTGATGGAAATACCGGGGGTTGGAAGAAAAACTTTAGAGAAAATTAAGGAATCTTACGGCAGAATAGGAGATATGCAAGAATTGGTTTTCTTTCTTCAATCTCTTGGCATTCATGAGAAGTATGCAGCGTTGATTAAGCAGGCTTATGGTAAGCATGTGAATGAAGTATTGGAAGAAGATCCCTATCGTATGGTAGCGGAAATTATGGGCCTTGGATTTAAAAATGTAGACAAAATGGCTTTAGCTAAGGGGATTTCTATTGATAATGAAGAAAGAATTGTGCAGGGTATATTTTATATATTAACTACGGTTATTGCTAATGGACATACTTGCGGACCGGCAGAAAAAGTATATGAAGCGGCTGCAAAACTTTTGGGACTTGATGGAGAAAGAGTGCGAGATATTGGGGAAAAGGGTGTAGAGTCGGGAGAAATTCCCTCTGCAGTGTATGAAAATCAAACTTATGTATATTTGCCCTATTTATTTGAAGCGGAAACTGAATCGGCATGGCGCATTAAAGATATGTTGGATATGGAACCGTTATCTTCGGTGAAATTAGCTGTTGAACATTTCGAGAAAGAAAATAACATGACTTTAGCACCGGAACAAAAGGCGGCGGTGAAGACAGCATTGGAGTCAAAAGTCATGGTGATTACCGGTGGCCCCGGAACAGGGAAAACTACATTAATTAGAGCCATCATCAGTGCCATGGAGCAGAATGGAAAGGAAGTTAAACTTATGGCACCGACCGGACGAGCAGCGAAGCGTCTGGCTATTTCCGGCGGTAGAGAAGCTGATACTATTCATAAGGGATTAGAAGCAGCTATGACGAAACGAGGAACGACCTATTTTGATAAAAATGAATCATCGCCATTAGATGAAGATGTGATTATCGTAGATGAAGCATCTATGATTGATATAGCTTTGTTTTATCACTTGCTTTGTGCGCTAAAGGAAGACGCACGGCTTATTTTAGTGGGTGATGTAGATCAATTACCTCCGGTAGGCCCCGGGACGCCACTCAAAGATTTAATTGCTTGGGGAGATGTGCCGGTGGTGACATTGAAGCATGTTTTTCGACAAAAAGAGGGAAGCGCTATTATTGAAAATGCGATACGCATACGTGATGGAGAATCATGTGTGCCTGATGAGGATGGAGAATTTAGCGTTTTTTATGTAGAAGATGATGAAGAAGCTTATCAAACGGTACTTCGTATTTGCAAAGATGTGGAATACGTGAATGATGAAAATAAAATGAATATTCAAGTATTATCTCCCATGTACAAGGGTGCTTGCGGCGTGAGCCGGTTAAATGAAGCGATACAAGAAATAGCACAGGGGGACAATTTACAAGAACGAGGGAAATTCATGGTGGGTGACAAAGTCATGCAAAGCGTCAACGACTATGATAAAGGTGTTTATAATGGTGACATGGGTATTGTTTGGGCAGTGACCGATCAACGAGTTTTCGTGAGATTTTTGGATAGAGAAATCGTTTATGAAGGAGCAGAAAGAAATAATTTACAATTAGCGTATGTGGTAACAGTTCATAAAAGTCAGGGGAGCGAATACGATACGGTTATTTTCGTTTTGAGGCCCTCCCAATTCATTATGTTGCAAAGAAATTTACTTTACACCGGGGTGACTCGGGCAAAGAAAAATACGATATTAGTTACAACAGAAAAAGCCTTAACAAGAGCTATTTCTAATTATCAAAGTAATAAACGGTACAGTCTATTTCTGCCATTTTTGAAAAATGAGGCTCGATAATGAAATTTTGGACATTTTTCTTGGATTTGATTTATCCGAAAGTATGCGTCAATTGCGGAAAGGAATTAAATGATACATATTGGTGCCAAAGTTGCTTAAAAAAATTTTGGAATCCGCGGATGATACAAATGTCGCAGACAAAAGATTTATCCGGTTGTTATACCTTGTGCAATTACGTAGAAGGCATTCGAAAAGTAATTATCCAACTTAAATATAATGGACGATCAGACAGGCGGTATGTATTTCCTGAGTTATTATCGGATTTTCCTTGGTGGAATCGCCTTGAGTCATGTTCCATTGCGATTCCGATACCTTTAGCGAAGAAACGTTTCCAACAAAGAGGATATAATCAAACAGATTTGATATTTCAAGAATGGTTGGAAAAGATGGGGAAAAAATATATTTCCGATGGATTAGTGAGGACAAGAAATACAGAAACGCAGTCTTTACTTTCTAAAGATGAACGTTATGAAAATATGCGTGGTGTTTTTCATGTTAATCACGGCATAAAAATAGAAGGGAAATCCGTTTTGCTTATTGATGATGTATACACGACAGGAGCAACGATGAATGTAGCAGCTCATGAATTGAAGCGAAATGGCGCTACAACCGTTGTCGGGTTATCCTTGGCCAGCGGAGCATCTTGATACCAACAAAAAAGCATTCACAACAAGTAGAAATTACCCGTTATGAATGCTTTTTTGTTATGTTTTTTATTTGTGGTGTAAAATGACCTTCAAAAAGACATTGGTTACATCCGGATCGAAAAGAATGCCCGAACCGCTAAAAACATCACGGCTGACTTCCGCTTTTGTTTTATTTTCAAAATCCGGAGAAGAATAAATGACATTGTCGTAATAGGACGCCAAAGCAATGATACGTGCACCCAAAGGGATGTTTACCTTTTTCAAATGTTTTGGATATCCTGAGCCATCCCATTTTTCATGATGAAATCGGATAAGGGGAAGTAAGTCTTGACAACTCGCACAGGATTCCAACATGTTTGCCCCTAATTCAGGATGTTTCTTATACAAAGATAATTCACGACGGGACAAAAAAGGATGCTTGTCTAAAATCTGATTAGGAATGCAAAGCAGACCTATATCGTGTAACAATCCTGCATAGCGAATAAGCTCTACGTCATTAGATGATAAATGCATATTAACTGCCGTGGCAGCCGATGAATTGGATACACGGATAGCATGATCATATAAAGCGGTAGATTTTAAATACATCAAATCTAAGAAATATGATGTTACTTGTTCAATGTTATTTTTTCCTCGAGATGCTAAATTTTCAGCCTGAAATAAAGATGAGTGATACATACGCAAATTCCTATTATCATAAAACAATTACAAAATTTAAGATTTTTGATTTTCATGGTGTTTTAGCCATGCGCTCATGTAGGAACATTCAGAGTGAATCGTATAATTTTTCTCTTTTGTCCACGCATAAACTGCTTCAGCTAATTTGGCTGCCAACCCTCGGCCTCGTAGTTCTTGAGGCACTACGGTGTGATATACTGTCAAAATATGATTCGAAATGTGGTACGTTAGATAAGAAATACCTTCTTTTTGTGAAATTTGAAAAGTTTCTTTTACTTTATCATGTGTGACCATTATTTTTTCCCTGCGAAAATAAGATGATTTCTTTAATCTTCCGTGGTAGGATAAAGAGAGAAATAACAAGATGTCAGTTCTTGACACTTGTTACATCCGAATCCATTAAAGTTATTATACGCTATTTACATGAAATATACATCGTAGTAAAAATTTATAGCATTATAAAAAAATTCTGAATGAAACGGAAGTTCTATGAAAGGAGAGTTTTATGGAACGAATGAAAATTACTTATCTCGAGCATAGTGGATTTATGTGTGAGACGGAAAATAATATAGTGATTTTTGACTATCATCAAGATCCAAAGGCAAAGGTGGAAGAAATGATAAAGCAAAGTCAGAAAAAGATTTATTTTTTTGTCAGCCATAACCATTGGGATCATTTTAATCCTCATATCAATCAATTTGAAAATAGAGTGAATCGATATATTATTCATGAAGACTGTGACTTAATATTGCAAAATAAAAATAAAATAATGAGGATGAAACCGGGAGATAAGCAGTATATAGATGATATAGAAGTGATTATGTATGACTCTACAGATGTAGGAGGTTCCTTTTATGTGACAGTAGATAATCATACTATTTTCCATGCCGGTGATTTAAATTGGTGGCATTGGGCCGGTGAATCCGATGAAGAAAATAGAATGGCAAGTGAGTCATATTTCAAAAAAATAGAAGAAATCAAAGAAAAGAATGTAGAAATAGCCTTTTTCCCTGTGGATGCCCGGCAAGAAATGGCACGGGAGTGGGGCGTGAGGAATTTTTTGGAACGGATAAATGTCACAGGTCTATTAGTGCCTATGCATGCCAACGGTAGAAAATGGATACCATCTTACGAATTTCGTTTTAGATTTCCCCATGTGAATATATGGATACCCGCAGAATACGGTGAAGAAAAGGAAGGTTTATGATGAACGTTTGGATTTATATCATGCTACTTATGTTTTTAGGTAGTTTTATCATTCAATTGACACCATTGTTATATTATGTAGAGGCAGTATTTATTGTTAATCTTTTAATCTTTATAATAGCGGGTTTTATTCTTAAACATGATCGTTCAGATGATTTTCGTGCGAATATGTTATTTATGGGTGGTCTAACCATTATCAATGTGTTGGCTGATTTAAATATTTTGTCCACAGGTATGTCGTGGATTGCAGTGGGCGCTTTGCTTGTGTGGTCTATGGCAGGCGGCGGTCGGAATTAATGATAAATGTGCTTTTGCTTAAGTAAGCAAATAGCAGCTTAATTGATGAGCATCGTTTTTTGGCGAAAAATAATCAATAAAAACGCAAAAAGATATAATGCTGATAATAATTATGTTTTGCGAGTGGGTAGGTAAAGTGTGATAAAGTATAGATTTTATCGTTATTTTCACCATGTTTGTCTTGACAATAAAATGTAAAAATTTTAAAATTAAAATAGGCAATCGAAAGATTGTGCTTTTCCGGACAATCTGAAGGTTGCATTTTTTAATGTTAATTTCAATTTGAAACTACAAAAATAAAAAAAGAAAAGAGGTGAACTATTTGGAGAAAGAGAGTTTATTACTTTATATTATTGTATCTTGCATTGTCGCATTAGCGATTGGTGCAGGTGTTGGATATTTATTACGGAAACGTATGGCGGAAGCAGCCATTGGTTCTGCAGAAGAAAAAGCGAAGCAGATTTATGAAGAAGCAAAAACATCTCGAGATAGTGCTATGCGTGAAATAGAAACGCTTCGTAAAGAAACTTTGGTGCAAACGCGAGAAGAAATTCATAAATTACGTGAAGATGTAGAACATGAAAACAGAGAACGCCGAGATGAATTACAAAAATATGAACAGCGTCTCGTACAAAAAGAAAGTAATTTAGATCAGAGAAGCGATAATCTGGAACAAAGAGAATCGACATTAGTAGAAAGAGAAGAAAATCTGAAAGCACAAAAAGATAAATTGGAAGTGCTTTATGTGGAACAACATGCTAAGTTGGAAGAAATTTCACAGCTCACACGAGAAAAGGCAAAAGAAATGATTTTGGCACGTGTAGATGAGGAATTGACGCATGAAAAGGCTATTCGCATTAGAGAAGCAGAAGAAGAAATCAAGGTGACTGCAGAGGATAAGGCTCGTGCTATTTTGGCCACTACGATTCAGCGAAGTGCTGCCGATGTAGTATCTGAAACAACGGTATCTGTCGTATCTTTGCCCACGGAAGAAATGAAAGGGCGTATTATCGGTCGTGAAGGACGAAATATTCGTGCTATTGAAACATTAACCGGTGTAGATTTAATCATTGATGACACGCCGGAAGCGGTTATTTTATCTTGTTATGATCCTGTTCGTCGAGAGATTGCTCGATTGGCTTTGGAAAATTTAGTCAAAGATGGTCGTATCCATCCGGCAAGAATTGAAGAAGTGGTGGAAAAGACAAGAAAAGATGTGGATAAAACCATTCGTGAAGCCGGTGAAGAAGCAGTGCTTCGTTGCGGTATTCGCGGTATGCATCCGGAATTGATTAAAGTTCTTGGACGATTGAAATATAGAACCAGTTATGGGCAAAATGTATTGCAACACTGTATTGACACATCATATTTTGCCGGGATTTTAGCCGGTGAAGTGGGGGCCAATGTAGATATTGCAAAACGTGGGGGCTTACTTCATGATGTAGGTAAAGCCTTAGACAGAGAGCAAGAAGGTACGCACGTAGAATTAGGTGTAGAAATAGCAGAAAAATATCGCGAACCATGGCAAGTGGTGAATGCTATCGCATCCCACCATGGTGATACAGAAGCTACTTGTGTAGAAGCTGTTTTAGTGGCAGCAGCGGATGCCGTATCGGCAGCCAGACCCGGTGCTCGTCGTGAAACACTGGAAAACTATATTAAGCGGCTGACAAAATTAGAAGACATTGCGAAGTCCTATCCCGGCGTAGCTAATTGTTACGCTATTCAAGCAGGACGTGAGTTAAGAGTGATTGTAAAACCTGATAAAGTGAATGAAGATCAGGCTACACTTTTATCCCATGATATCGCGCAGCAAATAGAAAAAGAATTGCAATATCCCGGTCAGGTAAAGGTAATCGTTATTCGTGAAACCCGAGCCACCGATTATGCAAAATAAGTAGATGATAAATACCGTATTCTGTCTTAATATAAGATAGAAACGGTATTTTACTTTAATTTGACAGTAAAAATAAATATATTATATAATACATGTAATAATAGCAATAGAAATTGCTTTATTTTGTGATGAGGTGATAAAAAAATGGCAACAATTACATTTACTATTGAAGAAGAATTATGTGACTTGTCGGTAGCGACAAATGGATGGAAAAAGCAATTGACTTATACCAGTTGGAATAATCGTGAGCCGAAATTTGACTTGCGTTCTTGGAATCCGGAACATGAAGCTATGACAAAAGGTATTACTTTGACAAAGGAAGAATTGATAGAACTGAAAAAAGCACTCGATAAGATTGATTTTGACAAATATTAAAAGTTTATGAAAAGAAGCTCTCGCTATGAGGGCTTTTGTTCTATGCGGTAAGCGTTGATGGAGGCTTTATGGCAAATCAAGAGGTTTTGAACGGGAGCGAACGATATAAAAAGTCATTGTGGTTCTGCTTGATTGGGATGTTAATTAATCTTGTTTTAGGCGGAGCTAAAGTTTTTGTCGGTTATGAAAGTGGCTTTGTTTCTATCATGGGTGACGGGTTTAATAACATCACAGATGTAGGTGCTGTGGTGTTATTGGCGATGACTTTTTATTATGCCGCGAAACCTTCTGATGCAGAGCATCCTTTTGGCCTTGGACGTTTGGAATACATTAATGCGAGTGTGATTTCCGCCATTATTATTTATGTGGGTATTACCTTATTTATAAAATCCATAGACCAAATTAGGCTTCCGCAAAATACAGAATTTACGTGGATTACGGCAGGTATACTTATTTTTAGTATGATAATTAAATGCTTTTTGGCATGGTTTTATGAAAGAGCAGGGAAAAAATTGAATTCCGACGCTTTTTATGCTTATGGGAAAGATTCACTCTCTGATCTTTTTGCTACCGCCGGTATTTTGATTGCAGCCTTTATAGAACAAAATACGGGATATCATATTGATGGTATAGTCGGGGTGATAGTGTCCTTGCTAATTCTTTATACAGGATATGAAATATTAAAAAAGTCAGTCAATCATATGCTGGGAACTATTAGTGATGAAGCTTTGTATCAAGACGTTAAAGCGGAAGTGCTTTCCATTCCGGGCGTATATGGAGTGCATGATGTTATTATTCATGACTATGGCCCGGGGCGGCATTTTGCCACGGTGCATATTGAAGTAGATAGTAAGTTGTCATTTATGGATAGTCATGCGATTACAGAAAAAGTCACGACTCAGCTCCGGGATAAATTTGATTTGCAGGTAGTGGTTCATGCAGATCCTATTTTGCTCTGCGAACCAAAAGAAAAAGAGTATCGCCGTGATTTAGAGTCTGCTATTTATCAATCGAAATTACCTGTTTCTTATCATGATTTCTTTGCTGTTAAAAAGGGAGATAAAATTTATTTTTCTTTTGAGCTGACATTGGAAGGGAAAAGTGAAAAAACCGATAAGGAAATTTATGAAATAATTTCAGAGAAAATGAAAAATATTAATCCTACTTATCATGTAAAATTATTGGTGGATCGTCATTTTATCAGCGGGAAAATTTATGGTAAATAGGTGATTTTTTGTGAAAAAAGTAGATGTTTGTGGTAAAATAATACTGAAAATGCAATTGGTTAGGGAATATAGAGGTTTTTATGACTAAGAATAAGCGGAATATAGTACTAACCGGGATGATTGCTTTTTTGATGATATACCCGATATCAGCAAATTATAGTATAGGGGATTCCGGTGATGCGGTGAAACAGTTGCAACGGCAGTTAACGAAAGCCGGCTGTTTGGTAAAAGCAGATGGTAAATTTAACGGAGCTACCGAAGAGGCAGTGAGAAAATTCCAAAAAAATCATCATTTGGCGGTAGATGGCATTATTGGACCGAATACGTATAAAGCTCTTACGGGAAAGTCAATGCAGCAGAATTCATCGAAAAAGAGCATGTCTTGTGGAAATATAAAGAAAGTTTCTTTGATTCAAGGAATTGATGATAGTAAAGTGAAGTGGAGAAAAACTTATAAAATATCCACAAAAGTTAAAGGCTTGGTAGAGGAAGCACAAAAATGTGTAGGTGTACCGTATAGATTTGGCGGGACCGGATTGAGTGGTTTTGATTGTTCCGGATTTATGCAATATATATTTAATAAAAAAGGAATCACTTTACCACGAGCAGCAGATGAGCAGTTTGCTTACGGGAAAAATATTTCCGTCAATTTATTAGAGCCGGGAGATTTGGTATTCTTCACTACCTATGAAGCCGGGGTATCTCATTCAGGTATGTACTTAGGTGATGGATATTTTATTAGCGCCACTACAAGTCAAGGGGTGGCTATTGCCACATTGAAAGACGGATATTGGCATGATCGCTATTTAGGCGCACGGCGCGTTCTATAAAAGCATTTGACAGTTGTTATTTTACTTAGTATAATAGGTAAGTCATTGTACAGGGTGCGTGACGCAACCGCACATAAAAGGTTTAAATGTTTCTTTGGGAACTACCTGTTTTGGCGAGTATAGTATGAAGGAGGTGCACACATGTACGCAATTATTAGAACCGGTGGGAAGCAGTATTCTGTTGAAGAAGGCAAATTAATTACGATTGAAAAGATTGATAAGGCCGTAGGAGAAGAAGTCGTTTTTGAAGATGTTCTTTTAGTAGCCGGTGATGAAATGAAAATCGGACAGCCGACCGTAGCAGGTGCTAAGGTAGTGGCTAAGGTTTTGGAACAAGGTAAAGGAAAGAAAATTCGTATTTTCAAATACAAAGCAAAATCCAATTACCGTCGTCGCCAAGGTCATCGTCAGCCATTCACAAAAGTTCAAATTGAAAAGATTGAAGGCTAATGATTACTGTAACCATGCATTTTGATCAGTATCAAAGGTATTCCGGGTATGATATTTCAGGTCATGCCGATTACCGAGGCGATCAGGATACTTATGATTTGGTCTGTGCCGCAGTCTCCGCTATTACACTTACTTGTGCATTAGGACTTCGAGATGTGGTAGGCATAGATGGTATTTATGAATCAAAAAGCGGGTATATGAATGTAGACATCGGAGAAAAAAGCAGTTATGAAGCAGAATTGCTTATGAAAACGATGCTGCAAGGGTTGAAACAAATTCGGGAACAATATCCCGATACACTTTATTTAACAAATGTAAAGGGGTGAATTACATGTTACAATTTAATCTCCAGTTATTCGCTCATAAGAAAGGTGTTTCCAGCACAAAAAACGGTCGTGATTCTAATGCACAACGTTTGGGCACCAAGATGCATGATGGAATGATTGCTAAACCGGGCAATATCATCGTGCGACAGAGAGGTACACATATTCATCCTGGCTTGAATGTAAAAATCGGCAAGGATGACACACTTTTTGCAGTAGCAGAAGGAAAGGTACATTTTGAACGTCTCGGAAGAGATAAGAGACAAGTCAGCGTATATCCTGTAGAAGGTTAATGATGAGAGCATCGGAATTTCCGGTGCTTTTTAATTTCTCTTTTTTTGAATCGTTATGGAAGAAAGTAGAATATGATACAATAAAAAGAAATGGGAGGGAACAAAGTGATTGTAGGAGATATTAACTATTTGGAAAATTATAAAAACCAGCTGCCGGAAGATTTATACATTTGCCTTGATGCGATGAGAGGATTTCCTTTTGAACAAGTGGAAGATGGTAAATATATCGTTTGGCATTGTGCTATGTCGGTAGAATCACCGATGACAGAATTGGCAGAAAATCGGAAATTGGAAGGGCATAAGGAGTTTATTGATGTAGTATATGAGGTTGACGTGGAAGAAGAGTGGATAGGTTATCGTCCGGTCAAAGAGGGGAAAGAAGTAGAGAGAAATCAAGATAAGGATTTATATTTCTATGACGCAAAAGGAGAAGAAACCAAAGTACATATGCGTACGGGGATGTTCTTAATTTGTTATCCGGAAGATTTACATAGACCTTTATGTTGTGGGAAATCAGGACCCAAAAGAATAAGGAAAGCAGTTTTGAAATTTCCTGTGGCGAAAAATAAAGAGGAATCATTTATTTGACCAATAAGAGATGGTTTGATACATTATAAAGAAGTAGATTATTTTTATTTCTCACTATCGAAGCACATGATACATAGGAGGTTTTATGAAAAATAAACAGATTTTTTTATCGGCACTTGTAATGAGTGCTTTTTTGTCAACAGGCATGTTTTTAGGTGGTTGCGGTGGCGGAAAGAAAGGGCTTCCGCAGCAGACATTACAGGTATCCGTATATAAACCTTTTCAATCTGACACATTGGTGACGCAGGAGTACGCAGGTACAGTGATGGCGATGCAAAAAGTGCCGATTCGAGCAAATGTATCAGGTGCAGTGGTGGAGAAATTTGTCGAAGGTGGTGCGTATGTGTCAGCCGGAGATGCGTTATATCGTATTGATACAAGAAATTATGCATCTGCTTTAGCGGCGGCGAAAGCAAAATCATTACAGGCTTTGGCAACTTATGAAAATGCGAAAAAAGATTTGGATAGATTTGGACAACTGATAGAGAGTGGCGCTATTTCACAAAAAGTATATGATGGTCAAAAAACAGCGACAGAAACTTATCGTGCGGCTTATGAGGCAGCACAATCACAGGTGGAATTGGCAGGAAATAGCATGGCTGATACCGTAGTAAAAGCACCTTTTTCCGGTACATTATCTACAGATGATATACCGGTAGGGACTTTTGTTGCCGCCGGGCAAACGCCTTTGGTTACCTTATCTTCGTCAAATCCTATTTTTGTGCAATTTCAAATGTCGGAAAAAGAATATTTACATTGGAGTGCCACCGGTGGACGACAAGGAGATCAATTGAAATTATGTTTAGCGGATGGAACGATGTATGGAGAATTGGGTGAAATAGTACAGATTAATTCCGGACTTACCGGCGGACAAATGACAGTTAAAGCAGCATTTCCTAACCCAAATAATCTTTTGATTCCGGGTATGTACGCTAAGATTGTTTCCGATACGCAATATAAAAAAGGAAGTTTGCTTA
The DNA here is from genome assembly GCA_001553355.1 of Veillonellaceae bacterium DNF00626. Taxonomy (GTDB): domain Bacteria; phylum Bacillota; class Negativicutes; order Veillonellales; family Dialisteraceae; genus Dialister. The sequence goes on along the minus strand of KQ960822.1, from coordinate 13,966 downwards.
TACCAACCAAGGCGATTATTCAACTGTTGAATAAAGATATGGTAGATGTGGTAGTTGATGGAAAAGTCCAGCAGAAACATATTACTATCAGTGGGCAACATGGTATATATACGATAGTAGAGAGCGGTCTTTCTTTAGATGACGTGATTATTGTAGAAGGACAGCATAAAGTGAGAGCAGGGCAGGAAGTAGAGACGAAAGAACTTACTAAGGATGAATTAGAAGAAGTCACTCAGAAAACAGAAGAGTAAATGGCAATCCCATAAGGAGAAAATATGGCTAAATTTTTTACAGAGCGACCGATTTTTGCCACCGTAGTGGCATTGGCGATTTCTATCATAGGTTTATTTTTTGCTGTGACACTTCCGGTGGATAGATATCCGAATATTACACCGCCACAAGTTTCAGTGACAGCCATGTATCCCGGCGCTGATGCGGAAGTCGTCGCAAATACCGTAGCAGAGGTTATTGAAAAGAATATTGCAGGCGTGGAAAATGTGAATAGCGTTAGTTCATCCAGTAATGCGAATGGATTTTATATGATGGGAGTTCAGTTTTTGCCCGGTACGGATTCGGATATGGCGGCTATTCGTGTACAAAATGCTGTGGCAGGAGCAGAAGCAGCACTACCTGATACAGTACGTTCTATCGGAGTAATTACAAAAAAATCCGCAGGAGACATGGCATTAGTGGTGAGTATAAGTTCGCCTCATGGTACATATGATAGTACATTCTTGAAAAACTATTTTAGCATGAACTATTTGGATGAATTAAAAGCTATCCCGGGTGTAGGCACTATTCAAGAATTTGGATCGGATTTTGCTATGCGTATTTGGATTGATCCGGCCAAAATGAGTCAATACAAGTTGACAGCACCTGAAATTATAGGGGCCATAAAATCACAAAACCAACAAGTGGCAGCCGGAAGTATAGGAACTTCGCCGACGGATATGAAGCAATCTTTCCAATATATTGTAACCATTAAAGGACGATTGACTACGGAAGAAGAGTTTGGAAATATTGTGGTGCGTGCTAATCCTGACGGTAGTTTAATTCATTTAAAAGATGTAGCAAAAGTAGAGTTAGATGCAAGAAATCATGATTTTATTGCGACTGATGGAAATCATCATGTAACAGCTCTGGCTTTTTCCCTGGCAGATGATGCTAATGCGATAGAAACGATTGGGAAAATAAAAGAAAAAATAGAAGAAGATAGTCATACATTCCCTGAAGACATGACTTATTCTGTCGTGTTAGATAATACAGAATTTATTTACGCTTCTTTGAAAGAAGTGAGGAATACCTTTATTGAAGCATTATGCATTGTAGCCATGATTGTATTTCTGTTTTTGCAAAATTGGCGCTCGACGTTGATACCCATGATTGCGGTACCGGTGTCTCTTTTAGGGACATTTATTTCCTTTGCTATCTTAGGGTTTACTATTAATACATTGACTTTATTTGCTATGGTATTAGCTATTGGGTTAGTCATTGATGATGCTATTGTAGTTATTGAAGCCGTAGAATATGAAATGAGACATAATCATTTATCTGCTAAAGAGGCCACGTTAGCCGCGATGAAGAAAGTGCAAAATCCGGTTATAGGGGTAGCTTTAGTATTATCTGCAGTTTTCGTGCCTGTTGCATTTTTAGGTGGGATTGTCGGGGTTTTATATGAACAATTTGCTTTGACTATTGCCGTATCGGTTTTGATTTCTGCCTTCGTGGCATTGTCACTGACTCCGGCACTTTGTGCAGGGATATTAAAGCCTGTGGAAAACGGTACAAATTTGAAATGGGGGGCCGGTATTCATCAAAAATTTAATCATTGGATGGATAGAAAAACGGAAGCTTATGGTCGTATTTTATGTAAATTATGGCATATAGCTGTGGCACCTTTTATTGTATTGGTTGGACTTACTGTCGCATCAGTAGCACTTTTTATTCAATTACCTACGGCTTTTATTCCGCCGGAAGATAATGGCTATTTCGTTTCAGCTCTTTCTTTACCGGAAGGAGCAGTGAACCATAGAACGGCGAAAGCAATAAATGCATTTGTAAAGTACATGCAAGAACAGCCCGGTGTAAAAAAAGCATTTGGGGTTGTAGGCTTTGATCCGTTATCCGGAGGCGTTAAGTCTAATGCCGGGGCGTCTTTTATTAAATTAGAGCCTTGGAGTGAACGAAAAGAGAAGGAAGCCCAGTTAGGTCCGCTTATTATGAAAGCTTTCGCCTATAATGCAGCTCATCCTGAAGTGAAAGTTATGGCGATGAATCCGCCGGCAGTACCGGGATTAGGAAGTACCGGAGGCTTTTCTTTATATATCCAAAACAAAAAAGGGGCGTCCGTAGAAAATATGCAAGATACTATTGATAAGTTCCTGGCAGAAGCACAAAAACGACCGGAAATACAAATGGTATACACTACTTTTCATGCGGATACGCCATCATATAAATTTGATATTGACCGTGAAAAGGTGCAGAAAAGCGGAGTGAATTTAGCTGATGTTTATATGGCACTTCAAGTATATTATGGATCAGCACAGATTAATGATTTTACGACATTTGGGAAAAATTTCAAAGTAGTAGCTCAGGCAGAAGCTCCGTATAGAATGAGTCCGGAAGACAATAAATTTTTAACCGTACGTAATAATCAAGGACAAATGATACCGATCAGTCAATTTATCACCACAGAGCGATCAAATTCTATTTCTGTTATTACCAGATATAATAATTTTCCCGCTATTAAAATAGGGGGTATGCAAGCGGCCGGATATACATCGGGTCAGGCATTGAATGCGTTGGAACAAGTGGCTAAAGATACATTACCTTTTGGGTATAGTATTCATTTTTCCGGTACATCCGAGCAAGAGAAAATGGCTGAAACCAAAACATTGGCAGCTCTGTCATTAGGAATACTGTTCGTCTTTTTAGCCCTAGCTGCTTTATATGAAAGTTGGAAAGTTCCTTTTGCCGTGATACTTGGAATGCCCACAGGCTTCTTTGGGGCGTGTCTTGGAGCATGGATTCTTAATGTGTCCAATGATATTTATTTCCAAATTGGTTTATTAACGATTATCGGGCTGGCAGCCAAGAATGCCATTCTTATTGTGGAATATGCAAAAGTTCGTGTAGACGCCGGTATGGAAGCATTAGAGGCGGCGGTGGAAGCATCGAAAATAAGATTGCGCCCTATTCTTATGACATCATTGGCATTTATTATGGGAAATATTCCGTTGGCACTGTCCGGTGGTGCCGGTGGGCACGCACGGTTTGAAATGGGCGTCACCGTAGTATTGGGAGTGCTATCCGCAACTATTTTCCAAATATTTATTGTTCCATTGCTTTTTGTGGGTATTGAAAAGCTACACGGGAAGACGAGCAAAAATGTAGTGACGACGAAGTAAAGTATTTCTTTATGACAGGTGGAGACAGCAGAGAAATATGCTATAATAAAATAATCAATATCATAAAAATAAAGGAGATTTAATATGAGTCAGGTATTTGTATGTGGACATAAATCACCGGATACGGACAGTATCGCCGGGGCCTTGAGTTATTCTTATTTGAAACGTCAATTGGGAGTAGACGCTGTTGCGATTCGTCCCGGGGAAGTTAATAAAGAATCACAATATGCTTTGGATTATTTCGGCTTAGAAGCGCCAAAATTCGTTGAATCAGTAGCAAGAAAAGATGAAAATGGAGAAAAGCAGAAACTAATTTTGGTGGATCACAATGAATCGAAGCAGATTATTGATGGGCATGAAGACGCAGATATTATAGAAATTGTAGATCACCACAGATTGGGAGATTTTGAATGCGATAATCCGATTTTCATTCTTATTCGTCCGTTAGGATGTGTTAATACGGTGATTTATGGATTGTTCAAAGAACATCATATTGTGCCGTCTAAAGAAATAGCAGGAATGATGCTTTCAGCAATTATTTCTGATACGGTATTGTTCCGTTCACCGACGACTACGGAAGAAGATAAAAAGGCAGTAAAAGAATTAGCGGATATAGCCGGTGTCGATTATGAAAAATATGGAATGGACATGCTGAAAGCCGGGGCTGATATTTCTGATTATCCGGCAGAAAAATTAGCACATAATGATAGTAAAGAATTTAGTTCCGGTGGACATATATTCACTATCGGACAAATCTCTGTTATGGATGTAGAGCCTATTAATTTGAAAAAAGCGGATATTCTGAAGGAATTAGAAAAAACAAAAGCAGAAAAGAATTATGTGGCTTCGTATTTGATGGTGACGAATATTTTAACAGAAGAAACATTCTTGTGGTTTACCGATGGAGCTGAATCGGTGGCAGAAAAAGCCTTTGAAAAGAAATCTGAAAATGCGGTTATTTATTTGCCGAAAACGATGTCAAGAAAGAAACAAGTGGCACCTCCGCTGTTACGGGCTTATGAAAATTGATAATGAATAAAAACCCATACGTGGCGATTGTCATATATGGGTTTTTGTTTTAGCATGTTAAGAATAAAAAAGGATTTATACGATAAAGATAATAGTGAGGATATATGAATTACTTAGATACGTTAAATAAAGAACAGTTAGAAGCCGTCAAACAAATAGAGGGACCGGTATTAATTATGGCAGGTGCCGGGGCAGGGAAAACCAAAGCCTTGACTTGTCGCATTGCATATATGTTGGAACAAGGCATTCAACCACAGGAGATATTAGCCATCACATTTACTAATAAAGCCGCAGGAGAAATGCGTGAAAGAGTACGGAATTTGGTAGGGCCTATGGCTGAGCATATATGGATGTATACATTTCATTCTTTTGGGGCTCGTTTTTTGCGTCGTGAAATTGATAATTATGCGCCATATACGAAAAAATTTACAATTTACGATAGTGATGATACGAAACAACTCATCAAAAGAATTTTAAAAGAATTGAATTTGGACGATAAGCAATATCAGCCGCAAACGATTCAGTCTTATATTTCCAATGCCAAGAATGCGTTAGAAGGACCTGAGCAATTTAGAGAACGAATGGCAGGGAATTTTTTCAATGAAAGAGTTTCTCATATTTATGATTTATATGATGCTTATATGAAAAAAAATAATGCTCTTGATTTCGATGATCTTCTTTTTGTGACGGCAAAATTGTTGGGGCGTGAAGAAATACGGAAACGTTGGCAAGACCGTTTTCATTACATTTTGATTGATGAATATCAAGATACAAATCATGCGCAATATTTAATGGCTAAATATATTGCCGGAAAGGCGGAAAATATTTGTGCTGTTGGAGATGCGGATCAGAGTATTTATTCATGGCGGGGCGCCGATTTAAGAAATATAATGGATTTTCGTAAAGACTACAAAAATGCCAAAATTATTAAGCTTGAACAAAATTATCGATCGACTCAAACCATTTTGAATGCCGCTAATGCAGTCATTAAGAATAATCTTGATCGTCCGTCAAAACGTTTGTGGACGGAAAATAATACAGGTATACATTTACAGCAATATGATGCGGCCAATGAACATGAAGAGGCAGGTTTTGTTGTTACTGCCATAAAAAAAGAACATGAAGAGAATCATATTCCTTATGGACAAATGGCTATTTTATATAGAATGAATGCGCAATCTCGTGTATTAGAAGAAGGCATGGTAAAAAGGGGAATTGGATATACCATGGCAGGAGGGACTCGATTTTATGATCGGGCGGAAATACGAGATATATTAGCGTACCTAAAAGTGATTGAAAATGTAAAAGATGATATCAGTCTGATGCGGATTATTAATGTGCCGAAAAGAGGAATCGGGCTTACGACTGTTCAGAAATTAAATGACTTTGCGAAATCTCAAGGAATGTCTCTTTTTGAAGCAGTGATGAGTAGTGAAAATGTGGGGTTGTCAAAAGCTACGGTTCTTAAGCTACAGAAATTTAGTGCGCTTCTTTTTGATTTGATGAATGCCTCTATGGAAATAGATGTATTTTCACTCATTGAAAAAATTTTGAAAGACACAAATTATGTGAATATTTTACGAGAAAGTAAAGATCCTTTAGCTCAAAACAGAGAAGAAAATTTAGGAGAACTACTCAATGTCGCCAAGGATTTCCAAAATGAAATGCCTGACGGCAAATTGCCGGAATTTTTAGAAAAAGTGGCACTTGTGAATGACGTAGATATGTTGGAAGAAGAAAGTGATCGAGTGACTATGATGACTATTCATAGTGCAAAAGGATTGGAATTTCCCGTAGTATTTTTGGTAGGAATGGATGAAGGCATATTTCCCGGGGTACGTTCCTTGATGGACGAAACCTTATTAGAAGAAGAACGACGTTTATGCTATGTGGCAATCACGCGGGCAGGAACAAAATTGTATATTTCCACAGCCGGCATGCGAACCATGTACGGTCAAATTAAACCTTATGCACATAGCCGTTTCTTGAAAGAAATACCCGAGGATTTGATTGATAAACTGAAAGTGAATACAGAAGAAGTGTCCGAGAGAAACACCCGTAGGCAATATGCTAATCAGCACAGCAAATGGGGAATCTCTCAGGCAGCGAAAAAGCCGATGTTTACGGTAAGCAAAAAAGCAAGGTATGATTGGAAAGTGGGAGATAAAGTCAGACATACTTTATGGGGTACTGCCAAAGTGATAGAAGTATCCGGAAAAGACAAAGGTATGATGCTGAAATTATTACTCCCCGGAGATAAGATTCGTCAAGTAATGGTAGCCTATGCACCTATTGAGAAAGAGGAATAGAAAATGGCAACGGAAGAAATCATTCAAAAAGCAGAAGCATTAAGAAAAGAAATTCGATATCATAGTTATCGGTATTATGTATTGGATCAGCCGGAGATTACTGACTATGAGTTTGATAAACTATATCGTTCGTTGGTTGATTTAGAAACGAAATATCCGGATATCGTTACTAATGATTCACCAACGCAAAGAGTGGGCGGTAAAGCATCGAATGATTTCCAAAAAGTAAAATTCAAGAAACCGATGCTTAGTTTGGCGAATGCTTTTAGCGGTGATGAATTGAAAGCTTTTGATGCGCGCATTCGAGCCGGCTTAGCAGATAAATATGAATATATTACAGAACTAAAAATTGATGGACTCTCGATGAATTTAATTTACGAAAATGGTCGTTTACTACAAGGGCTTACTCGCGGAGATGGACGTGTAGGAGAAGATGTTACAGCTAATGTAAAGACGATCAAAAGCATTCCTTTATTTATAGAAAACGCACCGCCGTATATGGAAGTTCGCGGAGAAGTCTATATGCCACGAAAAAGTTTTATTGCTCTTAACGAAAAAAGAGATGAAGCCGGGGTGATGCCTTTTGCTAACTGCAGAAATGCAGCGGCAGGCTCATTAAGGCAATTAGATCCGCATGTGACGGCAGCACGACATTTAGACTTTTTTGCTTATGCATTAGGCGAAGCCGAAGGCCTTGACATTCACACACAAGAAGAATTATTGAAACAGTTACAACGATTTCATTTTCGTGTGAATCCTAATTATAAAAAATGTGCTTCTATTGATGAAGTGATAGAAGAAGTCGGACGATGGGAAGACAAACGGAAATCTTTGGGATATGATACCGATGGCATGGTCATCAAAGTCAATGACTTTGAGCAGCAAAATAAATTGGGCGCTACGGTAAAAGATCCGAAATGGGCCATGGCTTATAAATATCCACCGGAAGAAGCCATCACACAGATAAAGAAAATTATAGTAACGATGGGACGTACCGGCGTGCTTACGCCATCTGCCGATGTCACACCTGTACCCTTAGCCGGAACGATTGTGAAACGTGCTACGTTGCATAACATTGATTTTATTCATGAAAAAGATATTCGCGAAGGCGATTTCGTTACCATTTACAAAGCCGGGGAAATTATACCTGAAATAGCCGGAGTATTGAAAGATAGACGAAGTGGAGCCGAAAAGGAATTTGAAATGCCCAAAACCTGTCCGGTTTGTGGGGAAACAGTCTCACGCCCGGAAGGGGAAGCTGCTGTTCGTTGTACCAATGCTCGTTGCGGTGGAATACTTCGACAAAAACTTATTCATTTTGCCTCACGAGATGCTATGAATATAGACGGATTGGGGCCGGCAATTGTTGATGGACTATTAGCCTACAACTTGATTAATGACCCGGCAGATTTATACGACTTAAAAGAAGACGATATACGGCAAATGGAACGGATGGGAGAAAAAAGTGCCGGAAATATAGTAAAAGCCATCGCAGATAGTAAAGAACGCGGATTAGCGAAACTTCTTTTTGCTTTAGGAATACGTTTTTTAGGTGCGAAAGGCGCGGATATATTAGCGACACGATTCCATACCATGGAAAATATCATGATGGCAGACATACAACATATACAATCGGTAGATGGTATGGGTGATGTTATAGCTCATAGCGTAGTGGAATATTTCCAAGACGAAAAAAATAAACAAATGATTTCCCGCCTTAAAGGGCATGGCGTAGTGATGCACGAATTGAAAGAAGAAATTGAAGGCGATGCATTTCTTAATGAAATAGTGGTATTAACCGGGAAACTAACAAGTATGGGACGCCATGAAGCGTCTGAAATCATAAAGAAAAATGGTGGAACGACGCAAAGTTCAATTACAAAAACGACAACCCTTGTGATAGCCGGTGAAGACGCAGGTAGCAAATTAGAAAAAGCACGAGCAAAAGGGATTACCGTGATTGATGAGGCGGATTTTTTAAAACGTATTGGACGATAAATGATTCATAAAAGCATCAGCAGAAGTCAATGGTAAAATCATACACTGAAGGAAAAGAGAGCTTGCTTAGGCAAGTTCTTTTTTATGTAGAAATAATGTTAGCAAAGACGTCTTGCTTAATTGATAAAAATTATTTTTCTTATTCCTGCTAATTTATGTATTCCATACTAATATATAGAAATTGAATAAAAAATATGTTACAAATCATATATAAAGATGTATAATTCTATCAAGTGAAATGATGAAGTTAATTGAATAGCTTTATCATTTTATAAAGACGAGATGCAAAGGGCGTTTGCTTCTTGTTACAAAGGAGAGGATACTTGTGAATTTAAGCGCAACTGAAATATGGGCATTAGCAGTGTTTGTTATTGTGTATTTTTTCATTGTATCAGAATTGATTCATCGTACAGTAATCGCACTTTTGGGTGCGGCGATTTTGGTTATGTCAGGAATTTTGACACAAGCCAAAGCCATTTCTTATGTGGATTTTAATACGATTGGGCTTTTGGCAGGAATGATGATTATCGTTAACATTACTGCTGAAACCGGACTATTTAATTTTATGGCGATGTGGTCGGCACAAAAAGTTAAGGCACGACCGGTGTGGCTGATGGGCGCTATGGCTCTTTTGACGGCGGTATGTTCCGGCTTTTTGGATAATGTGACGACAGTTCTTTTGACTGTGCCGGTTACGTTTGTTATTTGTAAAAAACTTGAAATTTCCGTGTATCCATTTTTGATGGTACAGATTATGGCGTCAAATATAGGCGGTACAGCGACAATGATTGGTGATCCGCCGAATATCATGCTTAGCAGTGCAGTTCCGGAATTGAACTTTATGGCGTTTTTAACAAACTTAGCAGCGATTTGTCTTGTGATTTTGGTGGTGGTATTTGCTCTATTAGCATTTATTTATCGTAAGAGTCTTCGGACGACAGATGAGCTTCGAGCAAAGGTTATGGAAATGAATGCAAAGTCACAAATTACAAATGTCCCTATGCTTCGTAAATGCTTGTTTGTTTTGGTACTGGTAATTGCAGGTTTTATTTTCCATGATTTTCTTCATGCCGATACAGCAACGATTGCTCTTTGCGGCGCATCACTCTTAATGTTATTGACAATGGCACGGAATGAAAAAGAAATTTCTCGGGCCTTGGCAGGTGTGGAATGGGTTGCTCTATTCTTCTTTATTGGATTATTTGTTATTATCGGCGGCCTTGTGGAAACGGGAACAGTTACATTGATGGCGAAAGAAGCCATGAAGGCTACCGGAGGAGATGTGACAATGACGACCATGCTCGTGCTTTGGTTAAGTGCGATAGCTTCGGCATTTATTGATAATATTCCTTTTGTAGCAACAATGATTCCATTAATTAAAGATATGGGGAGTATGGGAATTACCAATTTGGATCCTCTTTGGTGGGCGCTTTCCTTGGGAGCTTGTCTCGGAGGAAACGGAACGCTTATAGGTGCCAGTGCGAATGTAGTAGTTGCATCTTTAGCACAAACACAGGGAATTCAAATGACGTTTCGCGGTTATACGAAAGTAGGATTTCCCATGATGGTGCTTTCCATCTTAATTTCTATGGTTTATGTATATGTAAGATATTTAGCATAGCGGCAGTAAGTGTCGGGTTTATGAAGGAGGTTATGTATGAGTAACGAAGTGAGTGAGAAAGTAGTCATGAATCATATGATTCAAAAAAGTTTGGATCGCGGAGAAATGCTCGCAAAAGATAGCGGCCTACGCCGGAAAGCGATGGGAGAAAGAGAGCCTATGCCGGAATGCATGGATAGTGTGTCAGCACCTTTCCGCTATCTAGTAAGAAAAAGTATGGATCGTGCCAAAGTAATGACAGAAGATAATGGTTTATAGTAGTTGTAGAAAATATTATTAGAGAAAAAGGGAAATATGTTTTATCTTTTTTCCTTTTAGCGTGCTAAGAAATAATTTTGATAGTAAAAAACATCTGTATGGTGATAACCCTTTTTAGCGGATAAACCTGTAAGGAAGGGACATATCATGGCACAGATGTTTTTTATCAATAAATAAATTCACATTAGGGACTATTTTCCTTCGCGAATGAATGGAATAATATTATTTATGAGAGATAGCGAGAATGGCGAAAAATGGAAATGGTTGACCGTGACGAAATCATGATATATACTATTGAATGACATGACTATGAATGGAATCAAAAAAATCGGGAGGACATCGTGAAATTTGCATTGATTGGAGCTATTATATTTGTTTCTATTTTCCTTATTATTGTGATTGTAGCACAAGAATCTAAGCAACCGGGCATGGGAAGTGCTATTGGCGGCGGAGCAGAAGGAATGGTAGGCGGAAAGACGCGAGGAAAGGATGCGGTGCTTTCTAAGTTCACTGTGGTTCTGGGTATTATTTTTGCAGTGCTTTGCCTTGTACTGGGACGGTATTTAAATACATTTTAAAGAGGATAGGGCTTGCGATGGGCAGGTCCTTTTTTATTATAGGAGCATTACATGGAAGAAAAGAAATTATCATATAAACCGGGAACAGTGTTACAAGGTATTTATAAATCTTACGGAAGCCGTTTTGGATTCTTTATCACCGATGACGATCATGAAGATATTTATATTTCCGAAGAAGAACGCCTTACAGCACTGAATAATGATACAGTAGAAGTGCGAGTGATTAAAGGAATCACCGGTAGGCATAATATGGAAGGTGAAATACTTCGCGTGATAGAACGTGCGGAGAATACTTTTGTATGCACTTACGAAATGACTGCTTATGGTGGAGAAGCTGTGCCTATTGATGAAAAAGTGAATATGTATATAAATATTCCCAAAGGAGAAGAAAAAGAGGCAGTTACCGGAGCGAGAGTTATTGTAGAAATAACGAAATGGCCGGGGAAACAAACAGATGCTGAAGGGAAAATCGTTGAAATCATTGGTTATCAAGGCGATAAAGGATTGGATATTGATTTACTCATTGCACAACATAAATTGCCCCATGTTTTTACCGATGAATTAATGGACGAAGCTAATCATTTATCCCACGAAGTGAAACCCGAAAAAGGGGTAGCGGATTTACGTCGTCTTCCCATCGTTACCATTGATGGACCCGATTCTAAAGATTTGGACGATGCCGTATACTGCGTAAAGAAAGAAAACGGACATTACGAATTAGGCGTTCATATCGCTGATGTGAGTAGATATGTGAAAAGAGGAACACTCTTAGACAAAGAAGCCTATCGCCGTGGGACATCCGTGTATTTGGCAGATAGAGTTATTCCTATGCTCCCCTTTCAACTTTCCAATGATTTATGCAGCCTGAATCATGACGAAGATCGTTATGCCATGTCCTGCATTATGGACGTGTCACCTGAAGGGAAAGTACAGACGAAAGAAATAACACCCTCTATTGTACGTGTAGCACGGCGTTGTAATTATCCGGAAATTAATAAAGCCTTTAAAGAAGGAATTGTGTCTGATGACCTGAAACCATTTATGCCCATGCTAAACGATTTTCGGGATTGCGCCAAAGCCCTTAGAAACGAAAGAGAAAAACGTGGCGCTTTAGATTTTGATTTTCCTGAATATAAAGTCATATTAGACGAAAATGGAAAACCCCTACGCATTGAAAAACGCGTAAGAGATGAAAGCGAAAAAATGATTGAAGACGCAATGATAGCAGCCAATGAAGCAGTCGCGCGATTTTTATCAGAAACAGAGCATACATCAGTATATCGTATCCATGAACATCCGGATGGAGAAAAATTACTATCCCTAAAGAAAATGATGACAATCTTAGGGATTCAAGAAAAATTACCGGAAAAGCCGGAGCCAAAAGACATGCAACGGCTGATGAAAAGCATAAAAGGCGAAGAAGGCGAATCCGCCATTGAAGTTATGATTTTGAGATCCCTACCGCAAGCCTGTTATTCCATAGAAAATGCCGGACACTTCGGTATTGCCTCAACCTGCTATACACACTTTACATCGCCCATTCGACGTTATCCTGACCTCATGGTGCATCGACTTATCAGGCAAGCTTTGGCGAAAACCTTAGACAAAGCAGCAGAAAAGAAACAAAGTGAATTCCTTCTACGTGCGGTAGAACACTCATCAGAAACCGAACAAAACGCCACAGAAACAGAACGAGATGTCACCGATCTTAAAATGACAGAATACATGGAACCCTTTGTAGGAGAACCCTTTGAAGGAAATATTACCGGTATTACCCGTTTTGGTATTTTTGTAGGGCTCCAAAATGGAGTAGAAGGATTAGTACATGTAGACACCATGAGTGATGATGAATATATCTATCAAGAAGACACTATGACACTCAAAGGCAGACGTAGTGGCAAAAACTACTGTTTAGGCATGCCCGTGACCATCACATTAGTGAAAGCGGACAAAGAAAAGAGAGAAGTAGATTTCATTTTGGGAGAAATACACTCTCCACTAAACTTAGAAAGAAAAATAAGAAAAAGTATCTCATTAAAATCACATGCTAAGAAGAAAAACAAAAATCACACAAATAAAAGGAAAAGAAGATGAAACAAGAAAAAGGAAATAGTCTGAATATTCTGAATCGTCAAGCCCGGCATAACTATTTCATACATGACACCTATGAATGTGGGATTGCTCTTACAGGGACTGAAGTAAAATCTATACGAAAAGGGAAAGTCAATTTAAGAGACAGTTTTGCAAAAGTACAAAAAGGTGAAATATTTCTTTGGAACACGCACATCAGTCCTTACGAGCAAGGAAATATTTTTAACCATGACCCCCTTCGGACACGAAAATTATTACTTCACAAAAAAGAAATACACAAAATAGAAAATACACTCAAAGTAAAAGGTTATACACTTATCCCCCTGAAAATGTACTTCAAGCACGGAAAGGTGAAAGTAGAAATAGGTCTTGCTACCGGGAAAAAACTTTATGACAAAAGACAAGACATGGCGACCAAAGCCGCCAAACGAGATTTAGATAGACGAATTAAAGAACAACGATATGATTAAAATAAAACCCCTTTATATCATTATAAAGAGGTTTTTTAGTGGGCATATTTTTACCTGTATAAATTGAATTCAGCATATTTTACCACATTGTTATTTACCGTAGTTTTTGCCTTTCCTGCATACGATTTTTAAATTCTTGTAAAATAACAGAAAATTTTTCTGAAAATATTGAAAAAATAGTTTGACAAAAGAAAGAGTACATGCT
>KQ960821.1 GCA_001553355.1 Veillonellaceae bacterium DNF00626 | reverse complement strand
ATATAGGGGGAGATATTAGAATTGGTAAATTCAAAGAGGGATCAGTTATTACTGTTTCGACAAGCAATGAAAACATAGATAATTATGAGGATGAGATAACAAGAGCTTTAAAAAAGAAAATACATAAAAAAGGAGATCTTAAAGTAGAAACTAAAGTTTCTGAGGGGCTTTTAACGGCACCACGAAATTTCTTTACCTTGTTTATAGATCGTTCCGCGCTACAAGAAGATTCGACGGAAGACCCGAATATTCCTGATTTTAAACTTAATGTGAACGATACTTACGGGGCAATAAATGATCCTGGGTTTATAGATGCAATGGTAGATGATAGCGAGATTTTATGGATAACTAAAGTAAATCCGCAGGAGAATCCCGGACTGAAAGATTTTACTACTCGTATACGGGATGGAAAACATGATTGTGATGAGGATGAGGAGTGCACGCCTTATGTATTAATGGGAGAAGAAAGCGGAAATAAGATATACGGTGGCGTTGGAATCATGGCGAAAAAAAAGGATGTTGTCATTGATATGAATTCAAATAATTGCGAAATAGAAGTGCTCCCGCATCCGATGAATCAAAATATTTTCGGGATATTAGCTAAAAATAATAAGACAGTACATATGGCTGTAAGTAACCCTTCGCGGCGTATGCTTGACACTGATGAAGAATATGAGTTCTATCTCAAAAATAAAAACAAGATCACTTTAAGTTTGGACAACAGTCAAGATGATTCGGGAAATGTATACGGTATTTGCGCAGAAAGCGGGAAAATACGTATTGATTCAGATGTTGAGATTATTAAAGCAGCGACAAAAAATAAGGGATACGGGACATTTGATGCTATTTCTACGGTTGGGAAAAATAGTAAGATTTATTTGACCGCTAAATTTACGATGCTTGGAACAGCGATTACGGGAAATGTGGATAAAACGAAAAATGCGAGAACAGCTGTAACTTTAGCCGGAGATAATAGTTTAATACACATTCATAGTGCAGATATAGATAATCGAAATGGAGGACAGCTC
>KQ960820.1 GCA_001553355.1 Veillonellaceae bacterium DNF00626 | reverse complement strand
AAATTATTTTACAATCTTAGCTACAACGCCGGCGCCTACGGTTCTGCCGCCTTCGCGGATAGCGAAACGCTGGCCTTCTTCCATAGCGATCGGGGTAATGAGTTTAACGCTCATTTCAATGTTGTCCCCGGGCATGCACATTTCTGTGCCTTCCGGAAGAGCAATGTCTCCGGTTACGTCGGTTGTTCTGAAGAAGAACTGCGGACGATATCCATTAAAGAACGGTGTATGACGTCCACCTTCATCTTTTGTCAAAACGTATACTTGTGCTGTAAATTCTGTATGTGGATGTACAGTTCCCGGTTTAGCCAATACCTGGCCTCTTTCGATTTCTGTACGATCGATACCACGAAGAAGAGCACCGATGTTATCTCCGGCAATAGCCTGGTCCATTGTCTTTCTGAACATTTCTACACCGGTAATAACTGTTTCTTTAGGTTCATCTTGAAGTCCTACGATTTCAGCAGCGTCGCCTACTTTGACAGTACCACGTTCGATTCTGCCTGTTGCAACGGTGCCACGACCGGTAATGGTGAATACGTCTTCGACCGGCATGAGGTACGGTTTTTCTGTATCACGTTCCGGAGTCGGAATGTATTCATCTACTGCTTTCATGAGTTCACGGATTTTTTCTTCATCTTCCGGTTTCCCTTCCAATGCGCCCAATGCGGATCCTACAATGATCGGCACTTCGTCGCCCGGGAAATCATAGGAGGAAAGTAAATCACGTACTTCCATTTCTACCAAGTCGATAAGTTCCGGATCGTCTACCTGATCTGCTTTGTTCAAGAATACAACGATAGCCGGTACGCCTACCTGCTTAGCCAAAAGGATGTGTTCACGAGTCTGGGGCATCGGGCCGTCAGCTGCGGATACAACCAAGATGGCTCCATCCATCTGTGCTGCACCGGTGATCATGTTCTTGACATAGTCAGCGTGCCCTGGGCAGTCAACGTGTGCATAGTGACGTTTTTCTGTTTCATATTCAACCGTAGCGGTATTGATTGTAATACCACGTGCTCTTTCTTCCGGTGCTTTATCTATGGAAGCATAATCAAGGAAATTTGCTTTCCCTTCTTCTGCCAATACCTTGGTAATAGCAGCGGTGAGTGTGGTTTTACCATGGTCAACGTGACCGATGGTACCAATGTTGCAATGTGGTTTTGTTCTTTCAAAATGTTCTTTAGCCATTTTTT
>KQ960819.1 GCA_001553355.1 Veillonellaceae bacterium DNF00626 | reverse complement strand
TTTGTTCTTTCAAAATGTTCTTTAGCCATTTTTTTCTCTCCTTTTATTTAATTCTTAAAATATCAATTACTTCTTGCCTAAACGTTCTTCCGTAATCTGCTGTGAAATATTTCTCGGCACTTCTTCATAATGATCAAAAGTCATTGTGAATGTACCACGGCCCTGTGTGGAACTACGGAGGGCAGTAGCGTAACCGAACATTTCAGAAAGGGGAACGAACCCTTTGATTCGTGATTCGCCATTTTCTGTTTCCATGCCTTCGATGCGTCCACGACGGGAATTAAGCCCACCGATAACATCGCCCATGTATTCTTCCGGTACATCTACTTCTACGCTCATGTACGGTTCCAAAAGAACAGCGCCGGCTTTCTTCGCGCCTTCTTTGAATGCCATAGAACCGGCTACCTTAAATGCCAATTCAGATGAATCGACATCATGATAAGAACCGTCATATACAGTAACTTTGATATCTACCATCGGATATCCTGCTACTACACCATCTTCCATAGCAGCTTCTACACCGGCTTGTACCGGGTTGATAAATTCCTTAGGAATAACGCCGCCCACAACTTCATTAGCAAATTCGAAGCCTGAGCCCGGTTCCATCGGTTCAAGACGGAGCCAGCAATGACCATACTGACCATGACCACCGGTCTGACGGATAAACTTACCTTCAGCTTCCACCGTCTGACGAATCGTTTCACGATAAGCAACCTGCGGTTTACCTACCGTGCAATCCACATTAAACTCACGCTTCATGCGGTCAACGATGATATCCAAATGGAGTTCGCCCATACCGGAAATAATCGTCTGGTTCGTTTCCGGATCAGTATGTACTTTAAATGTAGGATCTTCTTCTGCCAAACGCTGAAGAGCGGTACTCATCTTTTCCTGATCTGCTTTCGTCTTCGGTTCAACAGCGACGGAAATAACCGGTTCCGGGAATTCCATCTTTTCAAGGATGATCGGATTATTTTCATCACAGAGAGAATCCCCTGTGGTAACATCCTTAAATCCTACTGCAGCAGCGATATCGCCGGAATAAGCACAATCTATTTCCTTACGATTATTCGCATGCATCTGAAGGATACGACCTACACGCTCTTTCTTTCCTTTAGTGGTGTTCAAAATGTAAGTCCCTTGTCTCATAATTCCGGAATATACACGGAAGAATGCCAATTTACCTACATACGGATCCGCCATAATCTTGAACGCCAAAGCAGCCATAGGTGCCGTATCACTGGATTCACGAGTTAATTCCTCACCGGTCTTCGGATCCACACCCTTTACAGGCGGTACATCCGTCGGAGCCGGGAGATAATCGATAACAGCATCCAAAAGCATCTGAATGCCCTTATTTTTATACGCAGAACCGCAGAATACCGGGAACAATTCACAAGCTAATACCTGCTTACGAAGAGAAGCCTTGATTTCATCCAAAGAAAGCTCAGCGCCTTCCAAATATTTTTCCATCAAAGCATCGTCGCCCTCAGCGGCTTGCTCTACGATCTTATCATGATATTCGTCCACCAGATCCTTCATATCTTCCGGGACTTCTTGTATTTCAAATTTTTTCCCTTCATCATCCAAGTAAACTTCCGCTTCCTTAGTGAGAAGATTAATGATACCTTTGAAAGTATCCTGCGCACCAATAGGAAGCTGCATCGCCAATGCTTTCGCATGAAGACGTACTTCCATCGTCTTGACAGCATGCAAGAAATCAGCGCCCACCGTATCCATCTTATTAATGAAAGCGATACGCGGTACATGATAATGATCAGCCTGTCTCCAAACTGTTTCAGACTGAGTCTGTACACCATCTTTAGCACTGAATACTGCAACGGAGCCATCAAGAACACGAAGAGAACGCTCTACTTCTACCGTAAAATCCACGTGCCCTGGGGTATCAATGATATTGACACGATAACCCTTCCAATGACAAGTAGTAGCAGCAGAGGTAATAGTAATACCACGTTCCTGTTCCTGAGCCATCCAGTCCATAGTAGCTGCGCCATCATGAACTTCACCAATCTTATGATTTACTCCGGTATAAAACAGGATACGTTCCGTGGTCGTTGTCTTACCGGCATCAATGTGCGCCATGATGCCTATATTTCTTGTTTTTTCAAGTGGAAATTCTCTGCCCACGATCTTTGCTCCTTATTATAACCAAATTACCAACGATAATGCGCAAAAGCCTTATTAGCTTCTGCCATTTTATGGGTATCTTCCTTCTTCTTAACAGCTGCGCCGGTATTATTATACGCATCCATCAACTCAGCTGCTAAACGTTCTTCCATCGTCCGTTCATTACGCTGACGAGCATAATTGACCATCCAGCGGATACCCAAAGTTAAACGACGATCAGCACGAACCTCTACCGGCACCTGATAATTCGCACCGCCTACACGACGAGCACGAACTTCCAAAACCGGCATAACATTATTCAAAGCCTGCTCAAAAATTTCGATAGGCTCCTTGTCCATTTTGCTACGGCAAATATCGAATGCACCATACACGATGGATTCTGCAATACCCTTTTTGCCGTCAAGCATTACCTTATTAATGAAGCGAGTAACCACCTTATTCCCATACACGGGATCCGGCAGCACATCACGCTTCGGAACAGCACCTTTTCTTGGCATTGTTAGATTCCTCCTTACAATTGTTTGTTACACACATGAAATAAATAGGCACGAATTACTTCTTAGCCTTTTCCTTCTTAGCCCCGTATTTAGAACGAGCCTGCTGACGACCGGATACACCAACAGTATCCAAAGCGCCACGAATGATGTGATAACGAACACCCGGAAGATCCTTTACACGGCCGCCTCTGATGAGAACGACACTATGTTCCTGTAAATTATGCCCTTCCCCCGGAATGTAAGCTGAAACTTCAATTCCATTTGTCAAACGTACACGAGCCACCTTACGAAGAGCCGAATTCGGTTTCTTCGGTGTAGCCGTATACACTCTTGTACAAACACCACGTTTCTGCGGTGACTGCTTCAATGCCGGTGTCTTCGCCTTAGTAGCCAAAACCTGACGTCCTTTACGAACCAGCTGATTAATTGTCGGCAAAATAGGCACCTCCTTTCCCTAAAGATAAATTTATAATTGATCTCACAAAGCAAAGCCCCATGAGATATTACCGAGCTTTCAAAACAGCAGCAGCTGCAGCCTTGACCTTGATACCGCAAGCTTCTCCCATTTCCTTCTTGCTAAAACTCTCCACGACAGGAATACCATTCTCCGCACACTTAGCCTTAAGCTTAGCAGAAAATCTCTCGTCACAATCAGAAGCGACAAACACACACGATGCGATACCATTTTCCACCGCCCGCTTCGTTTCCTTCAAGCCCACAACAAACTCAGACTTGCCCAACTCTTCTAACGTCACAGCACTCCCTCCCGTCATTTCCTCTTTTAAGCAACATGGGAATTATACCATTCCCCCCTATCTCTGTCAAACTTTTACACACGATTTTCTCCCCATTTATGCGAAACAATTTTACAACGTATCCGTGTGTGTCAAGAATAAGAAAATCATCTATTTCCCATAAAAAACAGATATTTCACCAAAAATTTTTATATAAAAATAAAAATCAAACCGCTCTCTACCATTCCGCCAGCGCCACACAATGCGTATTGAACTTTTTTATATACTCATATAAATCACTAACAAAACCACTTCATACTCCCCTTGCCAACACCAAAAAATTTCGCTACCATAAGACAGAGGAGAAAAATCATGAAAAAAGAAATAAAAAACATCACCGTCTACTGCGGATCACGATACGGAATCAACCCGGCACACGCCGCCTTCGCCGGCATGCTCGGAGAATTTTTAACCAAAAACGGCTTTCACATCATCTACGGCGGCGGAAGCATCGGCCTCATGGGACTCATCGCAGACACAGCGATATCCGCCAAAGGACAAATCACAGGCATCATTCCGCACATATTCATCGAAAAAGAACAAGCCCACCGAGGCATCACCAAACTTATTGAAGTCGACACCATGGACGAAAGAAAAGAAAAACTCATAAACATGGCAGACGCCTTCATCATCCTACCGGGCGGCATCGGCACCTTAGAAGAACTGAGCGACACACTAAGCCACATGACCATATACCGAGAAAACCAATGCCCACCCATCATCATCGCGAACATCGACAACTTCTATGATCCCTTGAAAACCCTTTTCGGGCACTGGACAGATGGAGAATTTATAAGCAAACAAGCACTCCAATCCGTTCATTTCATTACCACCATCAAAGAGATCAAAGAAATATTAACACCTGTATAACCAAAACCCTTAGCCTCACTAAGGGCTTTTTTCATAAAACCGCTTACTTCACTTTAATTTAACATCATTCGTTGATAAGCACTTCTCAAAATGATACAATAAGAAAAAATAGTTTAACAATTTACTTATTCATCCATTTATAAGCAAAAAGGAAAACATCATGACAGAAAAAACATTCACCGACAAAGGCGAAAACATCAAAGAGAAACTCATCGAAATAACCGCACGTATTTTACGCGAAAAAGGCTTCAAATCAGCCACTGTACGTGCCATCACCAAAGAAGCAAAAGTAAATATTGCTGCCATTCGTTACTATTTCGGCTCAAAAGAAGAGCTCATCAGTGCTGCTTTAGAATACATGATGAGCTCCTTGGAAAATATTTCCGCCTACTTAGACGACTCACGCCTGACAGCCAAGGAACGGCTAAAAAAATACATTCTTGCATACTTTAACTTAGCCCACAGACACCCGGCTTTGTTCCGATCCATCTCCCGTCCATCCAGTGCGGAAGCCCAAGGAACATATTTCATCTACCTAAACCTGCTTCATGATCAATGCTGGCAAAAAATCACTGAAAACGTCATAGAAATAACCGGATTCACCGATCCGCATGACGTAGAACTGAAAGTCATGCAAATTTTTGCGGCGGTGGAATTTCCCATCATATTGGAAAGCAATAACAAAGGATCATTCATCACGCAATACACCGACTCTGCCACACTGGAGCGCTACGTGGACATTTTGCTTAATAACAACATCACCATCAATCACGAGAAAAATGAATACATCCAAGAAATAATACACAACACAAAAAGGCAATAGGACGAAAAAAGCAACCTTCTCATTACGAAAGATTGCTTTTTTTATTGCCTTTTTATTTTCAGAAAATATATTTACAGCGCGCCTATTTCTTTGTAATACCTTTCCGCGCCGGGGTGCAAGGGGATATTATCCAATCCGGTGACTCCGTCTTTCACGGTGAGGCCTTTGAGTGGTGCCGGAATGTTTTTTCCGTGCTCGATGTAATTCCATAATTTTTTGGTCATTTCGTAAATTGTTTCTTCGTCTATGTCGTTTCGTGTGAATAGTATCATTTTCACTGCTGTGGTGTGTATTTCTTTATCTTGGTTGGCATAGCTTCCTTTGGGTATGATGTACGGCACGTGCCATGGATATTTTTCTTGTATTCGTTGGATGAGTGACCGGTCTATGTCTAGGAGTTTGGCGCCGGTGGTCAATGCTTGTGCTACGGATGATGCCGGTACGCCTGCCATGACCCATGCGCCGTCAAGTCGTCCGTTTGTGATCATGTCTTGTCCGTCTGTTAGTGTGATGTATTCGGCCTTTATGTCTTGGGGAAATAGTATCCCTGCCGCCGCTAAGTGGGTTTTGCATTCGCCGTAGACGGATGATCCTGCTGAGGCTATGGCTATGCGTTTCCCTTTCATGTCTTGTAGTGTTTGTATACCGGATGCATCGCTCACTACTACTTGATTGGGGTTCAGGTATAGTCCGGCGACGGCTCTCAGGTTTGATATATTTTCTCCTTCAAAGGCGCCTTCTCCGTGCATTGCTTGGTAAATATCTCCGGCGACGGCGATGGATATTTCTGCTTCACCATCTGCTACCATACGTATATTGAATATGCCACCCGGTGATGATTCTTCGGCGGCACGCATGCCCGGTATTTCTTGATTCCACATATGTGTCAGTGCTGCTCCTACGGAGTAGAGAGGGCCTGATGCGCCGGCGGTGGGAAAGTGTATTTTCTTTATATTTTCATTTCCTTGGTCATTCCATGCGATGCTTATTCCAATCAATAATGCAAGAATGGTTATGCCTATCAGCCATTTTTTTGTTTTCATATTTCTTTTCCTTTTCGTCTATACTGCATAGCGAGTACGATAACGCCGAGAATGAGTCCGATGGCATCGGTCATGAATTCCGGATAGAGCAGAAGTAGCGCCGCCGCCAAAAAACCCATTCGTTCTATGGGTTTGCATGGGCAAAGGCCTCTATTTTCTACGGCGGTAACTAAGAATATCGTGCCTATGAGTGCTGTGAGCAGGCTGGCAAGGGTTATCCACCGTGTATTTCCCGGTACGCCAAAAAGAAGTTCCGGATTGTACAGGAGGAAGAAGGGAATAATAAATCCGATAAGTCCTAATTTCATCGCTAAAAGGGCCGTTTTTGTCTGATTTCCTCCGGCAATGCCTGATGCAACGTAAGCGGATACTGCTACGGGTGGTGTTATATTTGATAGGCAGGCGTACATAAGGCAGAATAGGTGTGCCACTAATGGTATGGCACCGGCTTTCACGAGTACGGGTACTGCCACGGCTTGAACGATGATATAGGCTGCTACGCCCGGCACGCCCATGCCAAGTATGACGGATAGTATCATAACAAATAGCCCGGCTATGTAGAGTTGATTAATTTCTGTTATGGATAGAATAAGGTATCCCAGGTGCAGTCCTAATGAGGTGAGTGTCACTGTACCGATAATCACTCCGATAATTACGCAGCACATGCCCACGGTGATCGCACTTTTTGTGCCTTCTACGGTGGCTTTTATTATTTTATCTATGGTCATTCGTGTTTCCCTGCGAAACCATGATGCGATGATTGTGACGACAAGGGAAACGGTCGCTCCATAGAGGGGACTGTATCCGACAGCCATGAGTCCGATAAGGCTCACTAAGGGAAATAGCAAGTGTCCTTCTTTTTTTAATACTTTTCGCACGTCCGGCATATGTTCTTTTGATATCCCGGCTAAGCCTAATTTTTTGGCTTCTAAATGTACGGCTAATAGGATTCCGGCGTAGTAGAGAAGTGCCGGTGTCACTGCCGCCATAGCAACGTAGGCGTAGGATACGTTTAATATTTCTGCCATTACAAAAGCCACTGCACCCATAATGGGTGGTGTGAATTGCCCTCCTGTGGATGCGGCCGCTTCTACTGCTGCGGCAAATTCTTTGGAGTATCCTGTTTTTTTCATAAGGGGAATGGTGATTGTTCCGGTAGTGGCTACATTTGCGATGGCGGATCCGTTCACCATACTCATCAAGCCCGATGCGATAACGGAGACTTTCGCCGGCCCCCCTGCCGTTCCGCCCACAAAGGAAAGCGCCAAATCATTCACGAGCCGTCCAAAGCCGGCATATTTCAAAAACGCACCTAATATAATGAAAATAAATATATAAGTGGCTGACACGGCTACCGCAGTGCCGAATATGCCTTCCATGCTCCAAAATTGCGACAAAACCACTCTTTTCAAAGTGAAGCCGTTATGCCCGATGGCAAAAGGCAAGTAAGCGCCCCACCAGTTATAAGTAAGAAATAGTAGCGCCAATGCGGAAAGTAAGCCCACCACTCGTCGCGCACCTTCGAAGATGCAAAAAATCGCCACCACGGCAATCACTATTTCCCCATCACTGATCCGTCCACCGATTTGCGCAATTCTCGTGTAATTCCAAAGGAAATAGGAGAAACAAAAAGTGGATAAAATGATAAAAATAAAGTCATACCACGGCGGACATCGTCGCAACGTTTTCTCTGTGCAAAAAGCCGGGAAAAAGAGAAAAGTAAAAAGCAACAAAAAAAGCGTGTGCATGCCACGCAAAACGACAGCACTCACCGCTCCAACGGTGACGGCATAAAATTGGAAGGCGGCCCAAAAGCAAAGTAAAAAGACAATGGCGTGATGAAAAAGCCCCTCATATTGCCTCATCACCAAATGGTTCTCACCATTGTTTTTCACCTTAATCACCCCCGTATCGAATTTCTTTGCCCTTATTGTACCGTACGAAATAATACCGGTCAAACCGCCGTGGAGTGGGCATGAAAGCGCTGTCATCAAAATATCCGTAAAATCATGTAAGAAAATAATAACGCAAAAATAAGGCAAAAGAAAAGCAATCTCTCTTATGAAAGATTGCCTTTTTGTCAGATATGATCTTGTTCCTGCGTCGCGCCCAAAATGCCTGCTAATTCGTATCTGTCTTTTCTAAATATTTTTTCTTCTTGATCAGCTGCGTCATAATCTAAAATACGTACTTTCCCATCGTGCATACCCACGAGTGCCGCTGTTTTTCCTTCGAGTAATGCTTTTACTGCTGCCGCGCCCAATTCTGATGCGAGAATACTATCCACTGCTGATGGTCCGCCGCCTCGTTGCACGAAACCTAATACGGTGGTGCAAATATCTATATTTGTCCTTTCATGTAACCAATCAGACAAAACTCGTCCGTCATCTGCCCCTTCTGCACATATGATAATGCTATTTGTCCGTCCCTGTTCTAATTGCGCCAACAGACTTTGAGCCAATTTTTCTCTGCTAAAAGGTACTTCCGGCACTAAAATATATTCAGCACCGCACGCAAGACCGGCATCTAAGGCGATATTTCCGGCAAAACGTCCCATCACTTCAATGAGTGCTGCTCGATCGTGTGCCGAAGCGGTATCTCGTATGCGACTGACTGCATTGACTACTTCATTAACTGCCGTGTCATGGCCGATGGTTTGATCTGTGCCGTGCATGTCGTTATCAATGGTGCCGGGTATGGTCACCGTGGGAATACCAAGTTTGCTTAATATCTCTGCTCCTTGAACGGATCCGTCACCGCCGATAACAACCAATCCATCTATTTCATATTTCTTCAATATCTCAGCGCCTTTTCGCTGATTTTCTTCGTGGAAAAATTCCATGCAACGAGCCGTTTTCAATATTGTACCGCCTCGAAGAATGATACCGCCTACATCGCGATTCGTCAGCACGTTAATCTCGTCTGCCAAAAGACCGGCGTAGCCCCTATCAATGCCATAAACGTCTAATCCTAAAGCCGTCGCCGTGCGCACCACACTTCTCACAGCCGCATTCATGCCCGGTGCATCACCGCCGGATGTCAAAACAGCTATTTTTTTCATGCTTCCTCCTTTGAAAATTTTTCTATGACTAATATCTCTTTTTTCCTTCGATAAATGAAATATGATGATTGTCTATGTACCGTGCTACGATAAGCGCTGTTTGTTCCGGATGCGTATTTGTCGTATTGATGACCAAATCCACCCGTTCTTTCCACTTTGTCCACTTTCTGAGCATTTGGCGCACATAACCGTCCACATCGGAATAATCCATCGTCGGTCGCTTTCCGATACGCCGACGTACACGTTCCGCCAAGCGAAAAGGTTTCGCAAAAAGAAGAATCACCACTCCATATTCCGACAGGAGTTTCAACTTTTTGTCTGTCATCGGATAATTTCCTCCAATGGCAAGAACCGCCTCATGATAGTAACGAATATGACTAATAATATCCATTTCATTTTCTTCAAAGGCTTCCGCACCGTACTTGCGATAGTAATCAGCCATCCGCATCCCCGTACGTTTTTCCATAATCCGATCGGTATCCGCGAGCTGCCAAGCAAAACCGTCAGCCAACACTTTCGCTGCTCGACTTTTCCCTGTCCCCATCGGCCCGATAAGCACAATATTTCTTTTTTCCATAATTACCTCGGTCGTCATATGCCCGCAATCGTAAAAATCTTCATTTTCTCGACAAATTACAGGCTTTCTCATTTTCTTTTATATTATTATATCAAAGGCGACAACTACTTGCGAAGTTTTCCCTCATTTTTTGCCATGAAATATGCGTCCCGGACGTTTCCCCTTTCATTTTCTAAAAAATATCAAAATATACCTGATATCTGCTTCCCCTATCAATTCATGAACTATTTTTTGTGGCATCCCATAAAAATATCGCTAAAAACAAAATTTCTCCGCACACAGCAAAAATGAGCATTTAAAAGACATTGATGATATAAGTGAACTTGCGTGTAATAAGTTTTTTGTCACGCAAGTTACAAAATACTCTATCCGTCAGCCAAACTACGCCCAAAAAGAAAAAGCAAGTGCTTTCATTCCTCCGAACGAAAACCCTCGCTTTTAACTATTTCTTTTAATAACTACTGCCTATGCTTACTATTTCCTTATTTCTGATCATTCGACCAGTGCAATTTATCAAATACAAGGAATGCCAGAGAGAAACAGATAGCTACCACCGTAGCCAATCCCATCCCTTTCAGCTGTACGGGTCCTAATACAATGGTTGCCCCGGAAAGTCCGGAAATCATCGTCACTGACGTGAGAATCAAATTTCTTGATTTCGTATAATTTACTTTTTTCTCGACGAGCATGCGAATCCCTGACGCGGCAATGAAGCCGAAAAGGAGAATGCACACACCGCCCATGACAGGCGTTGGAATGGCGTGAATAAGCGCTGCTATTTTCCCAACGAAGGAGAATATGATGGCAAATACGGCCGCTCCGGCGATAACCCATGTGCTATATACACCGGTCATTGCCATGACACCCATATTTTCACCGTAAGTCGTATTTGGTGTGGAACCTGCAAAACCGGACAACATATTCGACAAGCCGTCAGCAAAAAGTGACCGATGCAAGCCGGGATCTTTAATTAAATCTCTGCCCACAATATCACCCGTGACAAAAAGATGCCCTAAATGCTCGGCAAATACGACAAAGAGTGCCGGCATAATCATCATAATGGCGCTGAAATTAAAGCTCGGTGCATAAAACGTAGGGAAGGCAAACCATGCTGTTTCTTCTACATGCGTAAAATCTACCACACCCATAAAAATGGACAAAATGTAACCTGCTACGACACCGATGAGTATAGGAATAATGGAAATAAACCCACGACCGATCATCGTTGCCACAATAGTCACCGCCAAGGTAAACATGGAAATAATAATCGCCTGCATTTGCGTCATTCCCTGCGCCTCGCCGATAAATCCGGACATGCTCATGGAAAGAGGAGCAAGCTCAAGGCCGATAATAGCTACCACCGCACCCATAGCCGCCGGTGGGAACAATGTATCAATCCACGAAGTTCCTATTTTATTTACCAAAAAAGCCAAAATCATGAAAGCCAAGCCGAAACAAATAAATCCCCCTTGCGCATCCGCATACGAAAGCCCCGCCGTGGACGTTACCGCTAAAACCGGAGAAATAAAAGCAAAACTCGACCCCAAGTACGCCGGCAACCGCCATTTACAGATGAATAAATATAAAAGAGTCCCGATACCATTCATAAAAAGACAGGTAGCAGGATCCACATGAAGAAGAAAAGGAACTAAAACAGTTGAACCAAACATAGCAAACAAATGCTGCAAACTCAAAGGAATTGTCGGAAGCAACGGCAACCGCTCATCCACTTCAATCACTCTTTTTTCCATAACATCCTCCTAAAAATAGCCTGCAAAAAAGGAACTCGCTCACTTCCGGCGAATCCCCCTCCTTTGCATCTGACTTAAATATCTCAAATATTGTAGACCAACCAAAGAAAAAAATCAAGCACTTTTTAGAAAAATATTTCGCATCTGAATTTCAAAATTCTATCCCTTCTCCTTTCACCTCTGAATGTTAAAATTATATCCCTTCTCCGCACAAAGTGGTGGCAATTCCAAAGATATTAACAGCAGAAATAACCTTACACACTAATCTTTTTCTCACGCACATTGTAATAACCTACTCTATCCGTCAACATGCTTAAAGTGACTAAAAACGGTAAAAGCCCCACACATTGGACATGAACAATCAAAAATTTGACAGATACATTATCCTTGATACGCTCGTATGTGATGAACCGTTATATATCATATGAAAAAACGCTATTTTTTATTTTCTGAAACAATTGATACAATAGCTATGAATTAATAGAAAGGGAGTATATTCATGAACTATAAGTTATCATACATCGCAGATGACGAGGAAACACCGGAAATTCCTCTGTGGTCGGTATTGGAATCAGATATTAACGACTGATTTTCGAATTTTATTCTATATACCGTGAAAAAATTTCCCTTAATGAAAACAAAAAAATTGAGGTGTTTTTGCCTCAATTTTTTTATTTCCTATACTTTATAAATCTTTATTCATATATTTCAAAATCGGCTTATTAAATCTCTCCATTTTTTCCGGTACGGGCGGGCCAAAAATACGTTCCATGGCATTTCTGGTGACGATCCACCGCCGACCGACATCTCTTTTTTCACCGTCTTCCATGCGTGCCACTCTATGCCCTCCTCCGGCAGCGGCTAAACGAATAATGCCATGATTGATATTCCACAATTCTCCCGCTTCGTTACTGATGAATGTAATGAGCAACGGATTGATGGGATATTCTTTTATTTTTCCTTCTCCATATTGCCTATCAACCGCAGCCACTGTGAAAAGTCGCGTGCGATAACTATCTCTTGCGTAAGCACCAAATACATGCTTATCATAGTCTTCCGCTATTTGCTGTTTTGTCACGCCGTAACGTTTCACCACTTCATCGATAGTAAGAACTTTTTCCGGCAAGCCGTCTTCCCATATCCATTCGATAAAATCGTCTAAAGGCGGGCATTCTTCTTCAGGAAATAGAGATACCCCTTTATTCGTTAATGATGCAGCCACTCCAACAGCTAAGTGTCTACCGCTCCAGAACATGCGTATAGATAACTTGCTCGGTTTCTCGTCCACTGTCGTCTGATAAGTTTGATCTTTTCCATTCATAGTAACACCGGGGATATATATTTCTTCCGATGTAATATATAAATGGTTCCCGTACTTGATAATACTGCCCTCTTTGGGATATTGTCCAAGGATATAAGCTTCATAACAAGCATGAACTAATTTTTCGTCACCCGGTCGATAAAATAGTTTCGTTGCTATTCGATTTTTATTTCTTGTCATAATTTCACCTTTCATTTTCATTATCAGACTATATATTTTCGTACCTATATTTTATAATAAAGATAGATGATTATCCATAGGAGGATGTAATGAAAATATATTATACCTTACTTTTGAGTGGCGCATTATCGTTTCTTTCTCCGCTTGCTACCAATGCGGTCAATTGGATTCCTGCCACTTCTCGTTCTGAAATTAAAATTGATACGGATTCCATTCGTTATGATAAGAATATCGCTACAATGAATTTTCTTTTTCCTACGAATAAGCATTTTGTCGTATCAAAACTGGAATTTGATTCAAATGCCCAAATGTGGTGCATTTTACAAAATGGCGTTATCAATGAAAACGGAGAAATTTCCTTTCCTAAAGGATCGGAAAATGCCCAAGTTCATAAGAATAAGATTACACAGGGAACGGAAGGATATGTGCTTTATCAAAGGTATGTAGCCGCTCCGGTGCCTGATATTTCTTCCATGGTGTGGTCACCTATCAAAGAGGGAAATACTCAGTATCTTATCAATAAAAAGGATTTGACATACAAAGACGGGTATGCAGATTTTTGGCTATATGCGCAAAATAATTCGCCTACAACGGAAAGAGCTTACACGATTTATCATGTAAAAATGAATATAGCTTACAGCCGATTGAAGACGTTATCTGCGACAACTTATAGCAATGATCATCATATCGTAGCTCATCTTTTAGGCACTCCTCGCTGGGAAGCCATTCCTCAAGATACGCTTCTTCATGAAATTTTTCTTTCCATCAAAAAGGATGTCGATCAAGGAATTTTGAAATAACCTTGTCTGTTTTTATAGCATGAATAAAAGGACACTCATTATTAGTGTCTTTTTTCTTTATCATCGTTACTTACTACTTTTTGAGCAGTTCCATTCTTTCCATAGTTATTTTTTTGAGCAGTTCCATTCTTTCCATAGTTATTGCAATTTAACAATTCATATATGTAAAAAAGACACCCATTACTGAGTGTCTTT
>KQ960818.1:29492-93863 GCA_001553355.1 Veillonellaceae bacterium DNF00626 | reverse complement strand
CTCCGTGCGCGGAGAAGGTCAGCGCTTTTTTGATTTTCTCAGATGTATGAATACGATTCTTTAGGAATTTCAAATGACTACAACGGTTTTACAACATCTGATATTGCACTTACGTTTACTCTCCCCGTGCGCGGAGAAGGTTTTGCTTCTAGTCATATTTCTATAAAATAGCGATAAAAAATATGCAATGAATTGATAGGCGAAACGCAGATATTAAAATCAACCGGAAGACGTCCGATATAAGGCATGTAAGGGAATTATTTTCAGCTACGAAAGGGAAGACTATTTCTTTTTTTAATTGTCATCTTGAAAGAACTTGAAAATGTGTGTAATATGATGAATTAGAGGTTTATTGATATAAATATTGAGGTAGTCTATGAAAAAATATGAGATCACCGGCATGACTTGTGATATGTGCCGGCAGCATATAGAAAAAGCCGTGAGAAATGTATCGGGCGTGGACGTCGTTTCCGTGTCGCTCTTGGCGAAGTCCATGACGGTGGAAGGATCGGCATCTGATAAAGCCATCATTAAGGCGGTGGAAGAGGCAGGGTATCAGGCGAAGCTGTTTGAAAAAGATGAAATGGTATCGGTATTATCGAATGAAGAGGAAATAGCCGGGCTTAAGAAGAGATTTCTTTGGTCTGTCGTGTTTCTCGTTTTATTGATGTATCTGTCCATGGGATATACTATGTTGGATCTTCCCCTTCCGGCGTTGTTGGAGGGAAAATATCTTATCCTTGGTCGAATTCAGATGGTACTCGCTTTGGCCGTTTTAGCGGTGAATAGGAAATTTATCACATCGGGGATACGGGCGCTTTCTTCCGCCATGCCCAATATGGATACGCTTGTGGCTTTGGGATCCGGGGTTTCTTTTTTCTGGTCGTGTTTCATTTTAGCGAAAATGACGGGTATGACAGGGTCAGTGTGGAGTGCTGAAGAAATGTGGCATTTTTATCGACATAGTCTATACTTCGAGTCAGCAGCGATGATTCCGGCTTTGATTACCATCGGTAAATTATTGGAAGCTTATACGAAAGGGCGCGCCACAGATTCCTTGCGGTATCTGATGGAGTTGTCACCTCGGCGTGCCACTATTGAAAAAGATGGAAAAGAAATAGTGGTATCGGCAGAAGAAGTAAATATCGGAGATGTATTTATTGTTCGTCCCGGAGAAATTATTCCGGCGGACGGTCATGTGATAGAAGGAAATACGACTATTGATGAATCGACACTGACCGGTGAATCCATGCCGGCAGATAAAACTATCGGTGATACGGTGCGAGCCGCGACAGTGAATCAATTTGGTATGATTCGCGTGATGGCTGATCATGTGGGTGAACAGACAGCTTTTGCACAAATGGTAGATTTAGTTATGGCGGCATCCGTAGGTAAAGCGCCGGTATCACGCTTGGCGGATAAAGTGTCGTCCATCTTTGTGCCTGCTATTATCGTACTTTCCATAGGTACATTTATTGGTTGGCTGTGTAAAGGCGTCATGACAGAAATAGCCTTAGAACATGCTATTTCTGTGCTTGTTATTTCCTGTCCCTGCGCTTTAGGCTTGGCGACACCGGTGGCCATCATGGCAGGGAGCGGCATAGCGGCACGCAAAGGCATATTATTCAAAAATGGAGCTGCTTTGGAAATATGCGGAAAATTGAAGACTGTTTTATTGGACAAAACGGGGACAATTACAGCAGGTAAACCTCAAGTTATTGATATTTGTCCGGCATCACCGGAAGTGGAAGTAGAATTTTTCCGTTATGCCTATGGCTTAGAAAAATTATCCGAGCATCCGATGGCGGTTGCCATTGTGGCAGAATGTGAAAATCGTCGTATTTCTGCTTATCCCATTCAAAAATTTAAAGCTGTGGTGGGATACGGTCTTGAAGGTGTCAGAGGGCCCTTTATCATTCATGGCGGTAGCAGTCGCTATATCGGACAATTCGCACGCATACCCGAGGCGCTAAAAGAAAAAGAAAAGGCATGGAGTAAAGCCGGTAAAACCGTTATTTACTTTGAAAAGAGCGGAGAACTCTTGGGAATGATGTCAGTCGCAGATGTGATCAAAGGCGATTCCGTGA
The DNA here is from genome assembly GCA_001553355.1 of Veillonellaceae bacterium DNF00626. Taxonomy (GTDB): domain Bacteria; phylum Bacillota; class Negativicutes; order Veillonellales; family Dialisteraceae; genus Dialister. The sequence continues at coordinate 91,776 of KQ960818.1, read as the reverse complement.
AAGCGGTGGCGGATCTTCATCAATTGGGATTGCATGTAGTCATGCTTACAGGAGATAATGAACGGACAGCCAAAGAAATAGGGAAAATTGCAGGAATCACACAAATTATGGCGGAAGTCCTTCCACATGAAAAAGAAGAAAAAGTAAAAATATATCAAGAACAAGGCCCTGTCGCTATGGTGGGCGATGGAATCAATGATGCGCCGGCCATGGCAAGAGCAGATATCGGTATTGCCATCGGGAGCGGAAGCGATATAGCCATTGACTCCTCTGATGTGGTACTCATGAAATCAAGACTGACCGATGTAGCGAAAGCGATTTATATCAGCCGTAAAACACTTACAGTCATTCATCAAAATTTATTCTGGGCATTTGCTTATAATATTTTCCTCATTCCCATGGCCATGGGACTCTACTCGGGGTTAACCGTTTCCCCCATGTGGGCGGCGGCAGCGATGGCACTCTCCAGTGTCACCGTATGCTTCAATGCATTGCGGCTCAATCGAATGAATTGCTGTATAGAAAATGAAAATTCGACGAAATTAAAAAAAGAACGAAAGAAGGAAAAAAGAATGAAAAAAATTATTTCAGTAGAAGGCATGACTTGCGAACACTGCGAAAATACCGTGAAAAAGGCGTTAGAAGAAATAGACGGGATTGAAAAAGCAGAGGCCTCTCACGAAACGAAACAAGTTACACTGGTAATATCAAAAGAAATACCGGAAGACATTTTACGAAAAGTCATTGAAGAAAAAGGGTATCAGTACAAAGGAATAAAATAATAAAAAGACAAGGGAATTGATATGTTCCCTTGTTTTTTTGTGGAATTCTTTTTATAGACTGAGACTTTTTCAAAAACGAACTATAAGACTTTTGGGTCGTGACTTTTATGTCGGGGCTTTTTGGTTACGGTTATTTTTTGTGTACCTGTTTTCGGTCAAATTATCATTTATAAGTATTAGTTTTTACGTGCTTTTATGCAAAAACGATATACAACAAAACGGTAAAAAACCTTGTTTATGATTAGTTATTTCATGTATAATATGATACATAAAACGCATAAGGAGGCGGTAACATGACGAAGGAAGAAATGAAACGAGCTGTCTGTCAAGCTATTGATGAGGCAGCTCGTGATATTCGTGATGTAGCATTTAAAATTGAAAGTGAGCCGGAATTAGGATTTAAAGAAGTAAAAACGGCAGAGAAGGTAGAAAAATATCTTCGCGGGTTGGGGCTTACTTTAGAAACAGGACTGGCGATTACCGGAATCAAGACGAAGGTGAAAGGGAAAAAGGATGGGCCGACAGTAGCTGTTATCGCGGAATTGGATGCAGTCGGTACTCCGGATAGTCCGAAGGCAGATCCACTCACAGGGGCAGCACAGACTTGCGGACACTTCCTGCAAATGGGTTCTATGTTGGCAGCTGCCACCGGTATTGTAAAATCCGGCGTAATGAAAGAACTTTGCGGCAATGTAGTTTTCTTTGCTGTACCGGCAGAAGAATATGTAGAAATTGATTACAGAAAACGCATGGTAGAAGAAGGGAAACTTCATTTCTTAGGCGGTAAATCAGAATTGGTTTATCAAGGCTATTTTGACGATATTGATATTTCCATGATGATGCACTCCCAAGGAAATGCACCCGGAAAAGAAGTATATATAGGGAAATCCAGTAATGGCTTTGTAGGGAAAACAGTGCGTTACATAGGGAAACAGGCTCATGCAGCTAATGCGCCCTATGAAGGAATTAATGCTTTGAATGCAGCTTGTTTAGGGCTTATGGGTATCAATGCACTTCGAGAAACCTTTAGAGAAGAAGATATGATTCGCGTGCATCCCATCATCACCAAAGGCGGTGATTTAGTCAATTGCGTTCCGGCGGACGTTCGTATGGAACTATACGTACGCGCCAAAACAATGGACGCCATTGATAAGCAACATAAACGAGTAGATGCAGCGTTGAAAGCCGGTGGAGATGCCGTAGGAGCTACCACCATTGTAGAAACCTTGCCGGGCATGTTCCCCTTGGCTTGCAGTGAAAAATTGAATCGGATTTTTGTTGAAAATATTAAGGCTGAATCACCGGAAACAGAAATCAAAGAAGCAGGACACTTTACCGCATCCACGGATATGGGAGATATTTCCCACTTGATGCCTGCTATTCATCCTTTTATCGGTGGGGCAGATGGAGGACTTCACACAAAAGACTTCCATTGCACAGATTTCGAAGCTGCCTCACTTTTACCGGGCAAAGCCTTTGCGATGAACATTATTGACTTGCTTTACGGAGAAGCAGAAGTGGCAAAAGACATCTTAGCCACAGAAAAACCCCTTCTCACGAAAGAAGAATATTTAGCGAAACTTAACTCATATTTCCAAAAATAAGGAAGGAAAGAGACTATGAAAAATCTCAAACTGCACCTCATCGTGCTGATCATTATCGTTATATCCGAGTATATAGGAAATATTTCCATCAGCGTCGGAATCGGTAAGATCGTGCTACTACCCATGATGTATGCACTCATTATGGGAGTACTGACAGCTCCACGTTTTACCAAAATTTCAAGCGATAAAGAAATACATGTAGCCAGTGGTCTTTTAGGAATCACACTGATGCTCTTGATGGCACGATACGGTACTCTGGTAGGGCCTACACTTCCGAAAATATTGGCCGCTTCACCGGCACTCATTTTGCAAGAATTAGGGAATATAGGGACAGCGTTCATAGGAATTCCCTTAGCCGTATTTATCGGACTCAAAAGAGAAGCTATCGGAGCAGCACACTCCATTGCGCGTGAACCGAATATTGCCCTTATAGGTGAAAAATTTGGCCTTGACTCTGCCGAAGGACGTGGCGTCATGGGGGTGTATATTTGCGGAACAGTCATTGGTACCATCTTCTTTGGACTGAGGGCGAGCATTGCGGTATCCTATCTGCCGTTGCATCCGATTGCATTAGCCATGGCAAGTGGCGTAGGATCAGCCAGTATGATGACGGCTTCCGTCGGTACACTCTCTGCGATGTATCCGGATTTGGCAGATCAATTGGTAGCTTTTGGTGCTGCAAGTAACATGCTCTCCGGATTAGATGGGATTTACATGAGTCTTTGGTTGGCACTTCCCTTGTCAGAATGGATGTATCGCTATTGTTATCGGCTGAAATACGGTGAATATCCACCCGAAGAAGTGAAAGAAGAAAAGAAAGAGGAGGAAGCTTAACATGAAAATGATTGAAATATTTCAAGTACTCCTCATCACCGGTGCGATGTCACTTGTATGTAATGCCGTAGGAACACATAACGATTTAGTATTAGCTTTTCCCGGAATGGCTATTCTCATTCTGATTGCTGCCGCCGGCATGTGGCTTGGACGCATTCTTCCCGGACATATTCCCGGAGCAGCATACATTGTTACATTAGGATGTATAGTTACATATCCGGCTTTTCCCGGTGCGGAATACATCAATAGCGTTGTGAAACATGTAGGCTTTTTGCAACTCTGCACACCGATTCTGGCCTATGCCGGCATTGCTATTTGCAAAGACTTAGACGTATTTGCTAAAAGTAGTTGGCGTATCGTTTTCATCAGTGTGAGCGTATTTATCGGCACCTATATTTGCTCAGCGATTATCGCGCAATTCATTCTTAGTTCGATGGGGCAAATTTAAGCAGATAAGAAATAAAGAAATAAAAAAGGCAGCGTGTAAACGTTGTCTTTTTTGCGTTATCTGTTTCATTAATGGCATGAGTTGTTTGACGGGTGAATATATTTTATAATGGGTAAAGAAAATAGTATGATTTTGAATGATGGTGAGGGCGTATGTTTAAAGCAAGTGATTTCCTTTTATTGGTTGTTTTGGGGTATGTAGGATATAAAATGGCTTATGTGGATGGATTGACTGCGGTGAATTTGTTCATTTTGCTTTGTATCGTCGTGGCGATTATTTCTACGATTATTCGTCGTGTTGATGATCGGAAAGGGCGTAAGAGAAAAGGGGAAGGAAAATAATGGATGAAGCGGCATCTCTGATGCTGTTTTATTTTGCTTACTTTTGTAGTTGTGCTAAAATTCAGATAGAATAGGTGATAGGAGTTCTTATGAATTTTGATAGTTTTTTAGTGAAAAAGATACATCGTTTTTCTGCGCGTCATCGTGGTTTTAATGGTGTGATGAAAGCGGTGGCTTCCTATGGGCATGGGGCGTTTTTGCTTTATGCGGTGTTTTTGTGGTTTTTCTCCGGCACGCGGAGGGTGAAGTATCGACGGCTTTGTGTGGCATCTCTTTTGTCTGTGGTCATGGCGTCGTTTATTTCTTTCCTTATTGGTCGGTGTTGGCAAAGGAAGCGTCCTTTTTTGGTGGAGCGTTCAGTGAAGCCATTGATTTCGCATAAGGCGACACCGTCATTTCCCAGTAATCATGGGATGAATAGTTTGGCTATCGTTTTGAGTTTGTTTCATGGAAAGGCACCGGGACGATTTTTTTTGGCAGTGTGGGCAGTCCTTTTGGCATTTTCAAGGGTCTATACAGGGGTTCATTATGTCACGGATATTATCGGCGGTTGGGTGATTGCGTTTGGTATTCATCGGTTGGTTTATCGTTTTTTTTATACGCCGGTAGTAGTGCCTTTGACGGTGTTATTTTCGTTTATTAGTGATAAAATTTTTAGGAAATGAAGGGAGGATTGAATGGCAGAGGAAGGAAAAAGCATGGGACGAAAGATCTCCATTGTTTATATTATGCAAATTCTTCAGCGTGAGTCGGATAGGGATCATCCGTTGTCGCAGCAGAATATCATAGAAATATTGAAGGAGCAATATGATCTTTCGATGGAAAGGAAATCTGTCAGGCGTAATTTGGAGTTTTTGAAAGAGGCGGGGTTCCCGGTGGTGTGCCGTGAGGCGGATCGGATGATTCAAGGGCATGCGGCGCATCTGTCTCTTGATTGGTATTGGGATCATTCATTTGATAAAGATGATTTACAAACGCTTGTGGATTTGCTTTATTTTTCTCATCTCCCTACGGCGCAGGTGAAGCAGTTGTCCGAGAAGTTGAGGGGGTTATATTCCCGGTATTTCAAAGATGGGAAGGATATGGTGAAGAATATCCCGAATAGTCAAAAAATGAATTATCCTGATGATATTGTGGAGATTCTTTCGTCTGCTATTAGTGAGAAAAAGCAAGTGACTTTCTTTTATGACCATTATGAAGCGGATGGAAAACGTCATCATAATCGTGGGTTTGGAAATAAGGAAATTCGATATGTGGTTAATCCGTATGTTGTGGCGGCATCGGATCAGCGTTATTTCTTTTTAGGAAATAAAGAGGGCGAGGAAAATATTACCACTTTTTCCGTAGAGCTTATGGCTGATGTGGAGAAAACGGATATAGAGGCACGGCCGCCTAAAAGTGTTCGTGATGTGGAGTCGGTGATACGTACATCTGATTATTTTATGCCTTTCAATCGTACGTATACAGGTAGGGCGGAAGAATGTATATTCAAAGCGAATTGGCATCTGATGACAGATATTGTGACGGATTTCGGCAAGGATGCGTATCTTCTTTCGGCGACTCAGGGCTGGGTGGATGTGAAGGTGACAGCTCCTTTGGCGGCGGTTCGTGCATGGGCATTAAAAAATGCGCCGTATGTGAAGGTGGTAGCTCCCATCACTTTGGTGCAATCTGTTCGTGATGCAGCAATGAATCTCACAAAACTTTATGGTGATAAATGATGATGTATTTATTGATAGTGCTTCTTTTGGTGCTTCTATTTCTTCTTGTCATTCCGGTGACTTATGCTATTTTTTTAAAAAGTTGGGAATTGACGCTGACGATTCGCTATTTCTTTGGGTGGTATAAGAAAGAAAAGCGATGGAATTTTTTGGAAGATGATGAAGTGGGTAGTGATGATATAGAAATAGGGGAATATGCTGAGGATACGGCGGAAGCGGTGAAGGAAACGGAGCATCCTTCATGGGTGAATCAGCTTGTTTATGCTTATCGGGTCGGTGTTTTTAGGGAAATAGGGAAAGCGTTTGGCCGTTTGTGGGCGCATAGCAAGCCACGAGATGGGGCAATAGCCGGTACATTCGGCACCGGTGATCCGGCTCTTACCGGAATGATTGGCGGATGGTGCCATGCTTTTCTTTCACATATTACCCGTGATATGATATGGATATATACGGAAAGAAAAAATGATATTCACGGCATGATAAAAGGGCGTGTAGTTCCTTTTTATCTTTTGTGGATTATGATTCGATTTACAGTATCCTCGTCGGTGTGGAAATTTATTCAGTATAGAAAGGGAAAATATCATGGCAGACGAAAAGAAAAAACGCGTATTTGAAGAATTTAAGGATATGATCAAAACGGAAACAGTGGTTGGTGAAGCAATGTACATCGGCGACACAGTCATTATTCCTTTCATTGACGTTACTTTCGGTTTTGGCGAAGGAGAAACAGGCGGAAAAATCGGTGGCGGCGGTAGACTTCATCCGACGGCAGTGCTTATTATGAAAGGCGAGCGAGTAGAGCTTTTCTCCATTAAAAACGCATCGGCCAATAACACCGTGGATAGACTATTGAATTTTATTCCTGAGGTGATGTCACATTTCTCCGATAAAAAGGCAAAGAAAGAAGAAATACGAGAAGCGGCATTGAAAGAAGCCAAGAAAGCCATTGAAGAGGAAGAAGAAAAGGCACGGATGGAAGAAAGTATACAAAATACTAAGGACGAATCAAAAACATCATCCATTGACAGCCGGGCTTGATTATATTATGATTAGGGCAACTTAAGTCCCTATCGGGACTGTATTAAAGGAGGAAATCAAATGAAAGCAAATAAAATGGCTGCGGTTGTTGCTGCAGGGCTTTTGACTTTTGGCGCTATGTTTTCTGCATCTGCCGCAGGTATTGGATATGTAAATACAGCAGTAGTAATGCAATCACATCCGAAATCGGAAAAAGCACAATTAGATATGAAGAGTGCTGAACAGAAAGCACAGGAAGAATTTAAAAAGAAAGCCGAAGGTAAGAGTGAAGCAGAACAGCAAAAAGCTTACCAGGAAGTACAAAGAGAACTTGCACTCAAAGTAAGAGGCATTCTTCAACCTATCCAACAAGATGTACTCAAAGCCATTCAACAAGTTCGTAAGGACAAAGGCCTTGATGTGATTTTAGAACAAGGTGCAGTAATTGATGGCGGCAGCGATGTCACTAATGATGTTATTGCTAAATTGAAATAAGAAATAAAAGAAACGGGGGAGACCCCGTTTTTTAGTGGAAAAAATCAAAATAAAAAAGAGTAGCTAAGCCACTCTTTTTATAGGAGTATAAAAAATAAAGGAAGTTGGAAAGGAGTCGGGAAAATAGCTTGGGAGTGCTTTTTCCCGGCAAAAGGTAGTCTTGATCCGTACACCAAGATTTACCTTTAGTAAGATTATAGCATATTTATTTGATTTTGAGAACTAATTTCGATTAAAAAGTGATCAATTTGATTTCTACGTTTTTTTGAATGTGCTAAAAACGGGAATTTCCCCCGGTTTGTTTGCTAAAAATTTCAAATGTACATAATTATTGCATTTCCCGTTCATTTATTGACCATTTTGGTAGCTATTTTATGAAACATCATTACAAGTAAAAACCTTCTCCGTGCATGGAGAAGGTAGCCATTTCAATTGAATTGAAGGTAGGAGAATGGCGTACAATGTTTTTCATCACGCGCATTGGAACGACAGGTTATATTTTTGATATGATTACTTGCACTAATAACGGTTTCTGAAATGTATTATGGGTGCAATGGTTTTATCTTCACTTACCAATCAATCCACGTGAGAGATTTTTCCAATTCATAAAACGAACGACCGTCCCAGAGAATATCTTCCGTCACATGATTCAGACAGTCTTCCAAGTCATCAGATTCGTACGTATAAACCAATTCGACAAAATCATGAAAAGCCTCTTCTGTCCAGCGATATTTCTCTATGCTCACTCGATATGTTTGCCGTCCGGGATGGAAAGAGGTAAAAAAACGATACACATATCCTTTGTGACGGACACAGGCATCATACTCTGTGATGTAATCAATAAATTCGTCCGCGTCGCCGCCTTTCATAAGTCCTCCTTTATGATAATGAAAGAAATTTACTATTATTATACACAAAAATTTTTTCTGCACAAATGATGGATTATCAAAGAGGAAAAAGACAAATATATAAATCGGTTTTATTTGTCATATGATAATGAAAATAAAGGAGGCGGAGAATAGAATTTTCCGTGAATGGATAAAGGGAGAGAATTTTTGCAGTAATAGCACGAAAAAAGAGATATCTAACGCTACTTCGCCAGCCAATCTTACCGCTGGCAACGATAGCGTAGATATCTTTTTATCTGACCACAATATAACAAACGAAGACAATATTGTCAAGTGGATACCATGCAAAGATATGCAAAGAAGTGTAAAGGATATTTTAATGGTTATTTGGAGTTATGAAAAATGCATCTAAAGACGGTGTTTATAATAAAAAAATGAACCTCATCCCTACGCCACACGGTAATTAATCGTCCAGACGGCAGGATGCAATTCATTCTTTATCTGACCACAGTATAAAAAACGAAGAAAGAGATACGTCATAGGCGGCCGCAACCAATCTTACCGTTGCAGCCTCTTTACCACTGAGTGAATCAGCGGAGTCCGTGCGAACATCTCTTTCTTTATCTAATCGCAATATAACAAATAAAGATAATATTGTCAAGTCGAATACCATGCAAAGAAGTGTAAAGGAGATTTTAATGGTTATTTGGAGTTATGAAAAATACATCTAAAGACGGTGTTTATAATAAAAAAATGAACCTCATCCCTACGCCACACGGTAATTAATCGTCCAGACGGCAGGATGCAATTCATTCTTTATCTGACCACAGTATAAAAAACGAAGAAAGAGATACGTCATAGGCGGCCGCAACCAATCTTACCGTTGCAGCCTCTTTACCACTGAGTGAATCAGCGGAGTCCGTGCGAACATCTCTTTCTTTATCTAATCGCAATATAACAAATAAAGACAATATTGTCAAGTCGGATACTATGCAAAGATATGCAAAGGAGTGTAAAGGAGATTTTAATGGTTATTTGGAGTTATGAAAAATACATCTAAAGACGGTGTTTATGATGAAAAATAAATGTACCAAAAGAGGGACAAGGAAACGTTGACAGGTAAGAACTAAAAAGGAATAATGAAGACAACAAGGTAGTTATTGATTCAATTATGAAAGGAGCTGAAGAAAATGACACTGGAAGATTTGAAAGAAGCAGTGGAATCTAAAGAAGAATGGGCGGAAAGAGAGCTGCAAGAACTCAAGAATAAGGGCGGAGCGATACCGGAGCAGGACGGAGAGTGGATAGCAAATATGTGGGAGACATCGAATGAGCCTCTGTATTATGCTTTGGAGAAAATCAAAATGACGATGAGGTATGCCAAAGCTATCCAGACGATATGGCGCGTGGAAAGGGAACTGGCGAAGATAAGGTACAGCCATATCGATCCGGCAGTGAGCTGTGATTACGTGAATGAAGATGTAACGATAGTGGATTTACACGAAACACCGTCAGAAGAAGAAATGACACTACCTGTGAAGATTCCAGATACGGAAACGGAAGCGCAGAAAGCGTGGGACGGACTTCTGGAAATGAAAGAGGAACTGGAAAGAAACAGACTGGAAAATCGTCTGAAAGTGTAGATAAAGAAGAAATCGAAATTACAAAAGAAAAGAATAATGAAAGACCAAAGCCTGAGGCAATGCCACGGGCTTTTTATTTCAACAAAATGAGGTGTTGTTACCGATATGAATGGCATGAAACGGTAAGAAGATGGAAATATTGGTTGCTATAAATTTGATAAAAGGGTTAAAAAATAAAAGTCTGTAAAATGCGATATTATCTATACTTTTTGAAATTTCTCCTTTTATCTATTTTTTCATATGGTATAATAATTAGATAAAGTAATAACAGACCTAAGGGGGCTTATCATGAAGGGCAACGATATTCGTGAAGCATATTTATCATTTTTTGAAACAAAGAAAAATCATTTGCGGTTGAAAAGTTTTCCGCTTATACCGAAAGACGATCCCAGTCTTTTGCTTATCGGCGCCGGTATGGCACCATTGAAACCTTATTTCACAGGGAAGGTAGAGCCGCCTTGTCATCGCATTACCACCAGTCAGAAATGTATTCGTACAGGGGATATTGAAAATGTCGGACATACGGCACGGCATCATACTTTTTTTGAAATGTTGGGCAATTTCTCTTTTGGTGATTATTTCAAAAAAGAAGCCATCACTTGGGCGTGGGAATTTTTGACGGAAGTGATTCATTTAGATAAGGAACGTCTTTATGTGACGATTTATCCGGATGATAAGGAAGCTTATGAATATTGGAATAAAATCGCCGGCGTGGAAGATGGTCATATTTATCGCTTGGATGATAATTTTTGGGAAATAGGCGAAGGGCCTTGCGGGCCTGATTCGGAAATATTTTATGACCAAGGGGAAGAGTTTGGAACTGACCCGGAGAATCAAATGGGCGGCGATGGTGATCGCTTTTTGGAAATATGGAATTTGGTATTTAGTCAATTTGATCGTCAAAAGGATGGTTCTTATTTGCCGTTGGCGAAGAAGAATATTGATACCGGGGCAGGTCTTGAACGTTTGTCGGCTGTGTTGCAGGGAAAGAAAAATAATTTTGAGACGGATTTGTTTTTCCCTATTATTGAAAAAGCGTCCGGGCTTTCCGGTGTGTCTTACGGTCAAAGTGATGCCGGCGATGTAGCGTTGAAGGTTATTTCAGATCATACGCGTGCGATTGCGTTCATGATTTCTGATGGCATTTTACCGTCTAATGAAGGTCGCGGTTATGTGCTGCGCCGTATTTTGCGTCGTGCTGTACGTTATGGGAAGTTAATCGGTATTGAAGGACCTTTCATGGGACAAATGATTGATACCGTTATTGATATGGTAGATGTGGCATATCCGGAATTGTTGGAGAAAAAGGATTTCATTAAGAAAACAGCCGGCATTGAGGAGGAACGTTTCCAAGCGACACTTCATGCCGGTACGGATTTGTTGTCTGAAATGATAGAAGATCATAAGAAAAAGCAGCAAAAAGTTCTTTCCGGTGAGCAGGTATTTAAGCTTTATGATACTTACGGTTTCCCGTGGGAGTTGACGGAGGAAATAGCTAAGGAGCAAGGGCTTGATATAGATAAGGATGCTTTTGATGCGTCTATGGCGGAACAAAAGGAAAGAGCCAGAGCGGCACGAGGAAAAGTGTCGGCTAAGGTGATAACACCGGATACCACGAGTCTTGATACAGCGTCAATGACAGTGAAAGATGAAGATGGTGAGACGGAGATTCTTTTGTTGGGCAAAGAAGGAAAGGCGGTAGACAGTGCCGCGGACGGTGAGATGGTCACTGTGATATTGAAAAATAATCCTTTCCATGCTGAAGGCGGCGGACAAATCGGAGATACAGGACGTATTATAGGAAATAGCGGTAGTATTTTTGTGGAAAATACGAAAAAATTGCCTGACGGTATCGTTTACTGTATCGGCACGGTAAAAGAAGGAATGATCAGTGCAGGTGAGGTTGTACAAGCTTTGCCGGATCGCATTCGTCGGGAACATACCGCGCGGAATCATACAGGCACGCATTTATTACATGCTGCCTTGAAGCAGGTATTGGGGAACGAAGTCAATCAAGCGGGTTCTTTAGTTCTTCCGGATCGTTTGCGTTTTGATTTCACATGGCATGAAGCTTTGACGGCGGAACAGTTGGGCAAAGTGGAGCGTTTGGTGAATGAACAAGTATGGAAAGCCATTCCTCTTCATATCGAAGAAATGCCCATAGAAGACGCAAAGAAAAAAGGTGCGATCGCATTATTTGGCGAAAAATATGAGAAAAAAGTGCGAGTGGTGCAAATTAGTGATTTCAGTATGGAATTATGCGGCGGCTCGCATGTGCATAATACGGGAGAAATAGGATTATTCCGTATCATCAGTGAAAGCGGTATCGGATCCGGTTTGCGTCGTATCGAAGCTATCACCGGACAGGCTGCTTATGAATCTATGGTGGCAGATCGGGATATGATGAATCATGTGGCTGAACTTTTAAAGACGAAAGTCCATGATATTCCCGGTAAGGTAGAAAAGACATTGACTGCTTTGAAAGATTCGGAGCGGGAAATAGAGAAGCTTAAGAGAGATCAAGTGAAAAATGAAATGGCAGATTTACTCAAGAAGGTAAAGGAGAAAAATGGTATTTCCTACTTCGGCGCTGTTATTTCTGCTGAAAATATGAATGAACTTCGGCAAGCGGCAGATTTAGTCAAGACGAAACTTCCCAATAGCGCATTCCTCTTAGGGGCGATTACCGGCGATAAGGTAAATTTGGTCGGTATGGCAACAGATGAGGCGGTAAAAGCCGGTGTTCATATGGGAAAAGTTATTTCGGGTGCTGCCAAAGTATGTGACGGCGGCGGTGGCGGAAAACCGCAAGTTGCACAAGCCGGCGGAAAAGATATTTCTAAAGTGAATGAAGCCATAGAAGAAGGGATAAAGCTGATAGAATCGCTATTACAATAAGGAGGCGTGAATATGGCAGTATCAGATAAAACGATTTTAGTGAATCGAAATGTAGACGAAGGGGAAAATACCCAAGCAGTCATGATTTTGAATGAGGTTTATGGCGCATTGAAAGACGCAGGTCATAATCCGACTGTGCAGTTGGTAGGGTATCTTGTGTCCGGTGAGCCTACTTATATCACGAGCAAACATGATGCGCGGAAGCTTATTGCCGGAATGGAACGTGATGAATTGGTAGAAGAATTGGTACGCTTCTATGTGAAACACAAAGGACTTTAAGATGAGAATTATGAGTCTTGATGTGGGATCAGTGACTATCGGCGTGGCAGTCAGTGATTTGCTTGGCTGGACAGCGCAAGGGGTAGAAACGATTCGCCATACGACAAGAGAAAAAGATTTTGCCCGTCTGCAAGAATTGGTTGATCAATATGAAGTGGAAGAATTTGTCATAGGTATGCCTCTTCATATGAATGGAACAAAAGGGAAACGCGCAGAGCAGACAGAGCTTTTTGCCAAAGAATTGGAAGAAGCGTTTCCGCAGATTCCCTATCGGTTTTGGGATGAACGCTTGACCACGGTAATGGCGCAAAAACAGTTGATTGCAGCAGATGTCAGTCGTAAGAAGAGAAAAAAAGTGATTGACAAAATGGCGGCAGTGGTTATTTTAGAAGGTTATTTACAATATTTATCCAATCAAAAGAAATAGAGGTTATTATGGACATGAAAGACGAACCGATTATTGTCGGTATAGAAAGCCCTGACGGTACAGTAAAAGATTATGTACAAGATGAAGTGATTCCTTTTGCCGGGAAGCAATTTGCGGTGTTGGTATCCATTCCTGAAACGGAAGATGACGAAGAAGAACCGGAAATTCTTTTATCACGCATCGACATAGATGATAAAGGGGAAGAAGAATACGTTCCGCCGACAGATGAAGAATATGATGCGGTGGCGGCGATTTACAATGAGATGTAGACAAGGATGTGATGGATTATCCGTCACATTTTTTTGTGGAAATTTTTGATGGAAATAAGGAAATATGTGCGTTATCATGGGAAACTTTGTATAATGGAGAAGATAGTAGAACAGATACATAAGGAGGCTTTATGGGAAAACCATTTTCATTCATACATTGTGCGGATCTTCATTTAGGAGAACCTCTTTCCGGACTTCGTGACGGTAGTGGCGGACCGTGGGCAGAGGCACTTCGAGAAGCAGGGAATAAAGCTTTTGAAAATGTGGTGAATATCGCCATTGATCGGAAAGTGAATGCGCTTCTTATTGCCGGCGATGTATATAATAGTGAAAATCATAGCTTGGCTGCGCAAATTGCTTTTGCGCGCGAACTTTATCGTGCCGCTTTGGCGCATATAGAAATATTTATTGTTCATGGAAATCATGACCCGTTGGAATCCGGATGGAATGCAGAAATTCCCATGGTGCCGTCAGTGCATGTATTTTCCGCCGACGATGTAGAAGGAGTGCCTATTCATGTAAAAAATGAAACGGTGGCAATGGTTTATGGGATGAGTTATAAGACAAATCATGTGACGGAAAATTTGGTTCGTCGTTTTCATAAAAAAGATGATAAATTATTCTCTATCGGCATGCTTCATACGGAAGTGGGAGTGAGTGAAAGCCCTTATGCTCCATGCACCATAGAAGATTTGAGAGTGGCAGGTATGGACTATTGGGCCTTAGGACATATTCACACAAGGCAAATTATTTCCACAGAGCCGTACATTGTTTATCCCGGAAATATACAGGGACTGGATAAGTCAGAAACAGGCCCGCGAGGGTGCTACCTGGTTAATGTAGGGGAATACGGTACAGTGGAGATGGAATTTATAGAAACCGATATGATGCGTTGGGTGGATTGGAGTATTGATATCAGTTCCTTTGCACAGGTGGAAGACCTTTGGCAATATCTGAATAAGAAACGCTCACTTTTGCGAGGGAAAGTAGGGCATTCCATGATTGTAAGACTTATTTTCACCGGGAGAAGTCCCATCGCCCACGGCATCACATCACCGGAAGGCATGGAATACATTCTTGCCACATTGAACGATAAAGAAAAATTCCATCATAACTTTTGCTATTTCGCTGAAATCAAAGACCGTACAGAGCCTTTTATTGATTTTGAGAAACGGAAAAATTTGCCCGATGAAATAGGGACTTATTTGAAAACCTACGAATCTGTCGAAAATTTATCGGAAGGGCAAAAAATCAAGAAAATCAAAGAAATGATAGAAAAAGAACCGGAACTCTTGAAATATAACGAAATCAGACATCGCCTATCCGATGAGATGCTTCTGCGTGCTTTTAAAAAGGCGAAATTGTCGGGCGTAGAGCGGTTATGGGAGGCGGATCAATGAAAATAAAAGAACTGCAATTAGAACGTTACGGTATTTATCAGGAAGAAACATGGAGGCCGTCTCTCTCGGAATTGAATGTGGTTATGGGAGAAAACGAAAGCGGAAAAACCACGATGCTTTCTTTCATTCGTCAGATGCTGTTTGGCTATGAACGGGGCCGGTGGCAAGGAAATTTTGGGAATATGGAAATACTTCGAGGCGATGCGATTTATCGTATTCACCGGCGAGAAAAAAACCATTGGATTGATGGAGAAAAAGGACTCCGTCACGAAGAAGAACCGGCAGATTTGTGGTGGAACGGATTAACGAGGAACCTGTATGAAAAAATATTTGCTGTGGGCTTAGAAGATTTGCAAGGATCATCTTTTTTCTTTAACGATTCTGTGCAGAGCCAATTTTTCATGCTTCAAGGGGGCGGAAAAATTATAGAGGCGAAAAATGCCGTGGCGAAAGAAAAAGAAAAACTTTTCATCTCCTCATCTATGGGAAAACGGAAAATCAATCAACTGTTGGAAAACTATTCGGAGACACAAAAAGAAATAGATGAATTAGGAAAAGAAGAAACGAATTTTGCTCATTTGCAAAAAGAGCAGGAAAAAGTAAAACAGGTACTTCACGAAAAAGAACAGGAATTAAAAAAGGCAGAAAAAGAAAATAAATATATCGAAAAATTAAATGGCGCGCGCGAATATTATAAACGTGGTATTGATATCAAGAAACAGTTGGAAATCAGCCGACAAGTAAAAACATTTCCTTCCCATGGAAAAGAGCGATGGAATGAAATTATCAATGAAATGAAAGTCATTGATGATCAGCGGAAAATTTTGCAAGAAAAAATCAGTGCCTATGAACCGAAAAGCAAGAGTGAAATCATTCCATGGTTGAATCAAGCGGAAGAATTGGAAAATATCTATGCGGAATTAGGGCAATGGAAAAAAATAATCGAAGACTTGCATCAGTTGAAAGAAGAAAAAGAACTTTGGCGCAAGAATTTCATTTCCTTAGGATATAGTTTGCCTTTGTGGGATCGCCCTTTGTCCATAGATGAAACGGTGATGGATATAGACTGGGAAGAAGGCAGGCAACTGGCTCAAAGCGCCACGGTGTGTGAGAATGAACTTCACTTTAGAGAAAAACGGGAACCGAAAGTAGAGGTCATCGAAGAAAAAAATACCGAGAAACCTGATATTTCTACGGAAGAAGAATGGCGTGATTACGAATCAAAAGGGGAAAATTTAGAAATACTGATTCACAAAGAAGCCCTTTTAACGGAAGAATATAAAAAATTAGCCGAGAAAAAGAAAAGTAATTATACGTTATGGTTTTGGGTAGCGATAGTATTTTTAGCCGCTTCTCTTGGGAGTTTGGCACTGTTTTATCTCTCGCTGTGGGGGTATGAAGCACTGTACTTGGCTGTTGCCTGTGGTGGCGGTGCGTTTCTCTTTGCGATGGTGAATCGTTACAGTTTCCGTCGAAGAAATAAAAAAATCGTCACCGTAGAAGAGACATTAAGACAAGTGACGGAAGAAAAAAAGAAATTAAATGACATATTAGGGGAAAATTCTCCGCACAATGAAACGGATTTATCTGCGTTCCATAATGTGATGCAGGAAAAACGGAGTGAATTCTACCGTTACCGAGCAGAAGAGCAAGCTTTGGCATGGCGCAAAGAAACCGTCAAAAAACAAGAAAAAGCGCATGATGAATGGGTAGAAGAAGGAAATGCATTGCATCAAAGATGGCAAGCCTTAGAAAATCAATGGAAAGAATGGCTAAAGAAGAATCATTTACCGGAAGTTTCAGCAGACAAATTACTTACATTGCAAGAACAATGGCAAAAAATTTCTGCCGCGGAAGCGAAAGGGAAGATATGGAATGTTCGCTTGCAAAATGTAGAAAAGGAATATCAAGATTTTTACGATCGGGCAGAAAAGATTATTCGCACTGTCGGTAGCTATGATCAAGTGACGCCGGAACGAATTGCGGAACTTTACGAAGAAAATAAAAACCGGAACTTAGAATGGGAGCGAGTGGCGGAAAAAAATCATCAGCATGACATGTACAAACAAGAATTAGCAGAATGGGATACGAAATGGAAGACAGCAGAAAAAGATTTAGAAGCCCTGTTTGCCTTAGTCGATGCAGCAGATGCCGATGAATTTGTAGAAAAAGTGAATGCTTACGAAAATCATGATAATTTGCTGAACGCATGGCAGCAAGTACAAAGCGATATTCGCGCGTATGCAGGGGATGAGGAAACATTTGCTAAGCTGTGGAATGACTTAGAAAAAGGGGATTATGTCATTTGGGATGCCAAGCAAGACCATGTAGAAAAAGAAATAAATACCCTGACCAAAGACATAGGCGATTTAAAACAAAAACAAGGCGCTATCGGAAATGAAATCATGCGCCTTGCGAGTGATGACACCATGACGAAACTTTTACAAAAGAAAAAAGAAATCGAAACGGAATTAGAAGAAAATATGGAAGATTGGCTGACGGAATTATTGGTAGAAAAAATATTAGCAAAAGTAGGTGGTTGTTACGAATCAGGAAAGCAACCGGAAATTGTCCAAAAAGCCAATGAGTTTCTCAAAGAAATGACTGGGGGCAAATATGCACTGACCATTGACGAAAGCGGAAAAGACATACGCATCATTGATGACTATCATGTAGAAAAATCCTCATCACTCTGGTCATCCGGTACAGGCGATCAAGTGTACTTAGCCTTGCGCCTTTCCATGGCACTTTCCTTTGGGAAGCAAATAGAAGCGCTGCCCATTGTATTAGACGATATTTTTGTGCGCTTTGACGAAAGACGACAAAAAGAAACATTAAAATTTCTTTTACAGTTAGGGAGAGTACAGCAAATATTCCTATTTACCTGCCATAAAAGAACGATGGAATTAGCAGAAGAAGTAGGGAGAGAACAACATCGCGGTGCATTTTTCGATTTGAAACGAGGAAAAATTACACCGGCCGTTTAAATATATGAGAAAAGAAAAAACTACGGGTAAAAAAATTGATATGTACCGGGCTGAAGCTTAGTCAGTCAACAGGGTACATATCAATTCGTACTTGTAGTTTTTCTTTTTTAATTATGATCGACCGATTGAACGGCAGATAGAGAAAATGTTTCTTTGGCTCGTTCATCTTTTGTCACGCAGTAAGAGGCAAAAAGGGAACCGGTCACATTGTGCCATACACTGAAGATAGCACCGGCGATACCACCGGCAGCAGTGAAATACATCAGTGCCAAAGTAGAGGCAAGGCCGGAATTTTGCATACCCACTTCGATAGTCATGGCACGGGTTTGTCTTTCGCTTAATCGGAAAAGACGAGCGAAAGTATATCCTAAAGTCAGACCGAAGAAATTATGCAAAATGACTACCGTGAGAATGAGAAGACCACTGGTGATGATGGCTTCATGACTAAGAGATACCACGCAAGCCACTGTTAATATGACAACCAAAGCAGACAGCATGGGCATAATACCGGAAATTTTTGCAATGGGTTTGGGGAAGAAATAATTTAGCCCAACGCCCAAAATAAGCGGTAATAAAACCATTTGCATGATAGAAAACATCATGGCCGTATAACTCATCTCTATCCAAGTGCCGGCGGTTTGCCAAATAAGAAAAGGTGTGATGAAAGGCGATAAAATCGTATTCACCATAGTCATTGACACAGATAATGCCACATCGGCATTGGAAATATAACTAATCACATTAGACGCCGTACCACCGGGGCAGCAACCTACCAAGATGACACCGATTGCTATTTCAGGCGGCAAGGGAAATAGAAAAACGAGAAACATAGCCGCCACGGGCATAATGATAAATTGAAATAAAATACCCAAAAGCACTGCTGTCGGATGATGAAAAACCTGTTTGAAATCGTTAATACTAAGACTCATACCCATGCCGAACATGATAATGCCCAACATCCAGGGAATTTTCGGCGCTAAAGATTGAAATAACTGAGGAACAAAAACACCGGCAAATCCGGCAAGAACAACACCTAAGGACATATATTTCGTGCAAAATTGTACACAGCGCTTAAGACTCATCCTATTTCACCGGCCTTTTCATGTCCCCGTACTTTCAGCGGATGATTTTTTTCATCTACCATAACCACCTTAGGAGAAAATGTCCGTGCCTCCTTTTCATCCATCATAGAGTAAGCGATGATAATAACTGTATCACCGATAGCCGTCAAACGGGCGGCGGCACCATTAAGACAAATCACGCCACTGCCACGCTCACCGGGGATCGTGTACGTTTCCAATCGCGCGCCATTATTATTATTTACAATCTGCACCCGTTCACCCGGAAGAATACCTGCCAACTCCATCAGCTCTTCATCAATGGTGATACTTCCCATATAATTCAAATTCGCTTCCGTTACCGTTGCGCGATGAATTTTACCATGAAACATATTGTACAACATGATTAATCCTCCAAAATGACATTATCAATAAGACGAGTTGTGCCGAAACGAACCGCTACGGCTAATAAATATTTTCCCTTGAGAGAACTCTTTACCGGTAAAAGCCCGGGGAGCTGGTATATTTCCACATAATCAATATCCGCCAAAGGCTCAGAAGAAATATTTGTACGTACGAAATCAACGAGCGCTGCGGCATCATGAAGACCGCCGACAAATTTTTCCTTTGCTTCTCGTAAAGTTTTTGACAAAATGAGTGCTGCTGTTCGTTCCGCCGGAGATAAATAAACATTCCGGGAACTTTTGGCAAGACCATCTGCCTCACGAATGATTGGCATAATGCGTAATTCCACATCGAAAAACAAATCAGTGACCATCCGGCGAAGCACCTCGGTTTGCTGTGCATCCTTCAGACCGAAATAAGCTCGATTTGGCTGTGCTAAATGAAATAACTTCGCTACCACCGTAGTGACGCCGCGAAAATGAATAGGGCGACTCCTGCCGCAAAGCACTTTCGTAATATCACCGGTCACCTCCACCCAAGTCATATCAACTGAAGGATACATTTCCTTAGGCGTCGGAGCAAAAATAACATCTGCACCTGCCTGCTCAGCCCTTTGTGCATCAGCATCCAACTGACGCGGATAAGCATCAAAATCTTCCGTAGGGCCGAATTGCGTAGGATTCACAAAAACACTTACAATGACTACATCATTTTCCTTTCGCGCCGCCTCAATTAAAGAGGCATGACCTTCATGCAAAGCACCCATGGTAGGCACAAGTCCGATACTCTTTCCTTCACTCTTGCAGCACCGTACATACTCCCGAATGTCGGCGACAGTTCTTATAATTTTCACGATTTCTTCCTTTCTCCATAGAGAGGCTGTAGGACAGATAATAAAAAAACACATTTCAAAACGAAATGCGTTAAAAAATATCAAGTATGACTGAATTATCTGCATTCGTCTCGGTTATGGCAATCCAAGCGATATAAAATTTGAAAGCTTATTTCTTTAGTTATCTGAAGTTCACACAGGATACTTCGATAGAAAAACCTTCGTGTGTCAATATACAATGGAAGATTGATTTTGTCAAGGAAATAGAGATATATCGTTATGTTAAAAGACATATAAAAAAGAAATATCCTCTTAAAAAGTGAATATTTCTTGTGATGGCATGATGTGTATGCCAATAGAAAAAAGCCGTCTTTATGGCGGCTATTTCTTTTGGTGTTTTATGAGTGTTCCGGACTAAGGACTAAGCGATCGGTTTTCTTTTCGTCTTTTGCTACGCAGTAAGAGGCAAAGAGTGAGCCGGTGACATTGTGGCATACGCTGAATACGGCGCCTGCGAGTCCGCCTACCGGGGTGAAGAACATGAGCGCCAAGGTGGATGCCAAGGCGGAGTTTTGCATGCCTACTTCAACTGTCATGGCACGGACTTGGGCTTCGTTTAGTTTCGCAAGGCGAGCAAAGAGGTTTCCTAAGGAAAGTCCGAAAAGATTGTGAAGTATTACGACGGTGACGATGACAAGACCACTGGTGAGTATGGTTTTATAGCTCAGTGATACGACACATGCGGCGACTAAGACGATGACCATCGCAGAGAGTGATGGCATAACGTTTGAAATTTTCGCCACGGTTTTGGGGAAGAAGTAATTGCATGTGACACCTGCCAGGATAGGAAGGAGTACCATTTTCATGATGGACATCATCATGGCGGTGTAACTCATATTTACTTCAGCACCGGCGCAGAGCCATACGAGGAAGGGTGTGACGAAAGGTGATAAAACGGTATTTACCATAGTCATGGATACGGACAGTGCCACATCGGCTTTGGCAATATAACTGATGACATTAGAGGCCGTGCCACCGGGGCAGCATCCTACTAAGATGACACCTACGGCTACTTCCGGGGGTACGGGAAATAGGGAAATAAGAGCCAGAGCGACTGAGGGCATGATCATAAATTGGAAGAGCATACCTAAAAAGACGGCTTTGGGATGGCGAAAGACTTGTCTGAAGTCTTTGAATGTCAGTGTGAGTCCCATGCCGAACATGATGATGCCAAGCATCCATGGTACGGTGGGGGCGAGGACTTGGAAATATTTCGGCGCTAAGATGCCGAGTACGCCGGCTAATAAAACCATGACGGATAAATATTTTGTGAAAAATTGAGATACACTTTGAAGAACATTGGCGGTCATTTGTATTCACCTCCGTTTGTGCATGGTGTCATTTTCGTGTAGGTTGAATTTTTTTGATAGTTCATGATAAATCTCCTTGTCGTTTTATATTTCTTTGCTAATGCAATTTATTTCAATACGGCACCGGTATTGGCAGAAGTTACAAGACGAGCATATCTGGATAAATACCCGGTTTTTACTTTTGGTTCCGGCGGAGTCCATAATGATTTTCGTTTGGCTAATTCTTCGTCACTGACGTGAAGTTCCAATTTGCGGTTTGGTACGTCGACGGTGATAAGGTCGCCATCGTGTACTAAAGCGATGGGGCCGCCTTCCATGGCTTCCGGTGAAATATGACCTACACAAGCGCCGCGGCTGGCACCACTGAAGCGACCGTCTGTGAGAAGGGCTACTTTAAGTCCCATGCCGGTGATGACTGCTGTGGGGTTGAGCATTTCTCTCATGCCCGGGCCACCTTTTGGGCCTTCATAGCGAATAACGACTACATGGCCTTCTTTGATTTCTCCGTCCATGATGGCTTTGATGGCATCTTCTTCGGAGTTGAAGCATTTAGCTGTTCCGGTATAGGTTAATAAATCAGGATCTACGGCACTTTCTTTGATGACTGAACCTAAGGGGGCTAAATTTCCTTTCAGAATAGCGATGCCGCCTTTATTCATATAAGCATTTTCTACTGTATGAAGAACTTCCGGCCGTTCATTTTCTCCTTCGGCTACGCGGTCGGCGACGGTGCCGTTGATGGTAATTGCGTCTTCGTGAATCAAATGGAGCTTTGTTAATTCTTTCATGACGGCATTCATACCGCCGGCTTCATTCAAATCTTGGATATGATAGGAACCGCCCGGGCTCAGTTTACAGATGTATGCTGCTTTTTTACTGATTTCGTCAAATAAGTCCAAGGGAAGATCAAGACCGGCTTCATGAGCAATAGCAGGTAAATGGAGTACGGTATTTGTAGAACCGCCGATAGCCATATCTACGGCAATGGCATTTTCAAAAGCTTTCATGGTCATGATGTCACGAGGTTTTATATCTTTCTTAACAAGAGTCATGATAGCAGCACCGGCTTTTTTCGCTAAGATGCGGCGAGCGCCTGTGTAAGCTGCCGGAATGGTACCATTTCCCGGAAGGCCCATGCCTAAAACTTCTGTAAGGCAGTTCATGGTATTGGCAGTAAATAAACCGGAACATGAACCGCAGCCGGGACAGGCAAGGCATTCCATTCGTGCTAATTCACTTTCGTCCATTTGGCCGCTTTCCACTTTGCCTGCTGCTTCAAACATTGTACTTACACTGATGTCTTTTCCTTTATAACGTCCGGCAAGCATGGGGCCGCCACTTACGACTACGGCAGGAATATTCAATCTGCCGGCAGCCATTAACATGCCCGGAACAATCTTATCGCAATTTGGAATCAAGACAAGACCGTCAAAAGCGTGGGCATTGGCTACGGCTTCAATGGAATCACAAATAAGTTCTCGACTGGCTAAAGGATATCTCATTCCGCTATGTCCCATAGCAATACCGTCACAAATTCCGATGGCCGGAAATTCAATAGGCGTTCCACCGGCAGCAGAAACTCCCAATTTTACTGCTTGTGCAATATCCCGTAAATGGATATGCCCGGGAATAATCTCATTGAATGCATCCACTACACCGATTAAAGGTTTACTCAAGTCATCATCGGAATAACCCATAGCATGGAACAAAGTTCGATGGGCTGTACGGGTTATTCCCTTCTTTACTACATCACTACGCATTATTTTTCACTCCTTTTTGCCCGTAGGCTAATATAAAATAATCACGGGTAAAGTTTCCTTTACCGTCTTGATTCGTATGGGGCGTATAGATAGTCAAAATGGAGAAATAAAAAAACTCCATCCCTCAAAAGAGGGACGGAGAATTCCGCGTTACCACCCTGATTCTTTTACCATTACTGATAAAAGCTCTCTACAACGTACCAACATACGCGTTTCCTATAACGTGGAAAAATCGTAAGTGCTTAATCAGTTCAGCACTTCTCTTCAGGGAGGATTTTCATCAACCTTTCATTACCGACTTACACCGACCGTCGGCTCTCTGTGAATGTTCCGGTTCATTACTCGTTCCCATCATCAGATTGTTTAGTATACTTTTAGCATGTTGCTTCAAAAAGTATTTACGCTATTGTACAAAGGAAATTTTTGTTTGTCAATACTTTTTGGAAGAATTAGAATAGTTTTATGAAATTTAAATCATCTCATTCATCGTGTTTAATGAAAATAAAAAAGACGGTAGGAAACCGTCTTTTAAATGCGTATGTTTAGAAACTGTAATTTAAACCGAATCCGAAACCTTTTGGATTTTTTTCGTTATCTTTTTTATCGAAATAAGTGTAGTTAAAATCAAGATCAAAGGAAGAGGGAATGAGATCTAATTGAAGACCTACTTTATATTCTCGTTCTCGTTCGGATAATTTAACGCCGGCATAAGCGCCTAAAGGACCAACTAATTTTGTTTTTCCTTCAATGAGGCCATAAACTTTTGATTGATCATTGATGTAGTTTCTATTTCCAAGACCGACATAAACATGACCGATTCGATACTTTGCGTAAATATCCGCTTCATTGCCGTTGTTATTCCAATGGCGATATTCTGCGCCGACGACGAATTTTTTCCACGGTGCAATTTCAATATGCGCGCTATGAAGGCCATCTTTAGCTGTGTTGTAATTGTATCCGGCATCAGCTTGCATAAGCGGCAACATAGCGTTCGTAGACATAGGTAGGAAAGATGCACCGGCACATATGAGAGCGGTACATAAACCTAACGGTAATTTTTTCATGTCATTCCCTCCTTTCCGTTTTGTGTACTTTATATTATAATACAACTTTGTCTAAAATTCCATTTATAAATGATAAAAAATCAAAAAATTATTGACCGTTATGATTTAAAGGCATGAAAAACTACAATTTTAATGCTTTTTGGAAATGGGTTTTGAGTATATCAATAGAGGCATGGAAGGCTTTCATTTCTTCTTCTGTTAAATGCAATTCTAAAATATCTTCTACGCCGTCTTTGCCGATTTTTACCGGTACGGAAGCAAAGCTGTCTTTGATGCCATAAGGCCCGTTTAAGTAGACGGAGCATGGTAGGATTTTATGTTCATTGTGGAAAATAGCACGAATAAGTTCGGCGGTAGCGGATGTGACACCAAATTCCGTGCAACCTTTTTTTGTGTTTTCGATATTTCCTTGATCGTGAACTTTTTTTAAAATGGTTTCTTTATCGTCCATGTGGTAAAGGTCCGGTTTTTCTGAAAGTATTTCATCTAAGGGTTTTCCTGCTACGGTGACGTGACTCCATGGAATCATGGAACTATCGCCATGTTCGCCTAAGAGGTAAGCTGTGAGGGAGCGGCGATTTATATGCAATTGTTCGGATAATTGCATTTGAAGGCGTGCAGAGTCAAGCGCTGTGCCTGAGCCGAAGATTTTTTTCTTGTCCCATGAGAGGATGTGTTGCCAATAGGCTGCTACGACATCACAGGGATTGGAAATGGAAATAATAAAGCCGTCAAAGCCGGATTTTTCAATTTCCGGAAGTAGCATTTTTGATGTGGCAATAGCGTCGTCCAAAAGATCCAATCGGGTTTGTCCCGGTTTTCTCGGATTGCCTGAAGCGTTTATGAGTACGTCTGCGTCACGCATATCAGCTATCGTACCGGCATATATATCAAAGTGATGCGGAAGATAGCTTATGGCATCGGCTATATCCAATGTTTCTCCTTCGGCTTTTTCTTGTTTAATATCATAGAAAACTACTTCGTCGGCAAGACCTTGCGTGGCGAATTGAAGAGCTAAGTGTGTGCCTACATTTCCGGCACCGATGATTCCTATTTTTCTTGTTTTAATTGACATGTTATGGCCTCCTTTATATTTTATACAGTATACTCCTTGAAGTGGAAATATGCACTTTATTTCTTCTTGTTTTTTCAGGTGAAAATATTTTTTATCTATTGTCATGGTAGGCGCTTTTTTATATAATAGTGTATGAATACAAATCATGTTTGCATTCACTCTACTTATGTATGAAGGAATGTACGCATGAAATGGGATAGAGGAGGCAAAAAGAATGAAAGGCTATGCTATGTTAAAAATCGGAGAAGTGGGTTGGATTGAGAAAGACAGACCGGCTTGCGGGCCTCTTGATGCTATTTGTAAGCCTTTGGCAATTGCTATCTGCACATCGGATGTTCATACCGTGTGGGAAGGTGCAGTGGGTGATCGGCATGATATGATTTTAGGGCATGAATGTTGTGCCGAAGTTGTGGAAGTCGGGGAGTGTGTGAAGGATTTTAAACCGGGCGATCGAGTATTGGTACCGGCTATTACTCCCGATTGGAATTCTTTGGAAGCGCAAGCAGGATTTTCTATGCATTCTCATGGAATGCTTGCCGGATGGAAATTTTCTAATTTTAAAGATGGTGTTTTTTCTGAATTTTTCCATGTTAATGATGCAGATGGAAATTTGGCGCATTTGCCGAAGGAAATTAATGTCGTTGATGCGTGCATGTTGTCCGATATGGTGCCGACAGGTTTTCATGGTGTAGAATTGGCAGATGTACAATTTGGTGATGTTGTGCTTGTCATCGGTATAGGGCCGGTAGGACTTATGTCAGTGGCAGGGGCAAATTTGCGCGGAGCAGCGCGTATTATTGCGGTAGGAACTCGTCCTGTTTGTATCGAAGCGGCAAAGAAATATGGGGCATCGGATTTTATTAATTATAAAAATGGAACCATTGAAGATCAGGTAATGAAATTAACGGATGGAAAAGGCGTAGATAAAGTAGTTATCGCCGGCGGTACGGTGGATACTTTTGCTTCTGCTGTGCGAGCATTGAAGCCCGGTGGAAGAATCGGATCGGTTAATTATTTAGGTAGCGGTGATTATATCAAAATTCCCCGTGTAGAATGGGGTGTCGGTATGGGACATAAAAATATCTGCGGCGGACTTATGCCCGGCGGACGTCTCCGTATGGAGAAATTAGGTTCTTTGGTGGCAAGAGGACACTTAGATGTGAGCCTCATGGCTACTCATGTGTTTGAAGGTTGGGATGAATTGCCTAAAGCTTTGGAAATCATGAAGGAAAAGCCGAAAGATTTGATTAAGCCGGTAGTCGTTTTAGAAAAATAATTAATGAGAGGGTATCATTTAGCGCCAAGTAGGGAGAGCTGAATGATACCTTTTTTGTCGTGACAAGAACAGATGATTTTTATATAATGAGAATATGTTTTTTGAAGGAGAGGAATAATGAATAAAAAGTTTCAGGATATGACGTTAAACGAATATTTATCTCTGTTGGGATCGACAAAACCGGCACCGGGTGGCGGTGCGGCAGCAGCATTCGTGGCAGCAGAAGCTTGCGCTTTAGGAGAAATGGTGTGCCGCTTGGTATCTCATCATGAATCTGTCGGTGATTTTCGTGATAAAGCAGAGTCTTATGTCGATGTTTTCGTTATGGCACGTGCTATCTTTTTAGATTTAATGGATGATGATGCCGCTAATTTCAAAGCGCTTATGGATTTGTGGAAGAAAAAAGATACACCGAAGGCGGTTATGGAAGAAGCCTTTAAGAAATCGGCGGAGGCACCATGGCAAATGGGCTCAGCTATGACTGATTTACTTCCGGCATTTACAGAATTAATTCATCATGCGCCAAAACTTTTGCTTACGGATGCCGTGCTTGCTGCCGAGCAAGCCGTATCGGCTATTCGTGGGGCAGAACTGAATGTGAAAATCAATACGAAGTATATCAAGGATGATATTTACATTCATGAAACGGAAGAATCTATGGAAGAGTGGGAGCATGCCATTTCTGCCATTGAAGCGGTGCTTACTTATCAAGTGACGTTATAGAAAATAGAAAAGACCATTCATATCGTTGAACGGTCTTTTTTGTTGCGTTGTAAAATAATGAAAGTATTTTTATTCATCTACCGTTGTTACCGGCGGTGTATCAAGGAAAGTGACATCTTCATTTCTTTGAGCGAACCAGCCGGCTTGCCATGCGTTGGGCAAGAGGTAAACCGGTTGTTCTTTCATGTCATAGACAACCATCACATTATCTGTACCGATGAGTTTGTCAGGAGAAATATTTCCTTTCGTCCATCTGGCACAAGTATATTCTAATGGTTCAATGCGCACGGTGACGTTATATTCTTTCTCTAAGCGGTATTTCAGCACTTCAAATTGGAGTTGTCCCACTGCGCCGATGATGAAGGATTCCATGATGTACGGTCGGCGGTAAATTTGGATAGCGCCTTCTCGGGCTAATTGATTGACACCGTTTAAGAATTGTTTTCGTTTCATGCTGCTGTCCGGTGAAAGACGAGCGAATAATTCCGGTGGGAATACCGGGAAATCGCTAAAGGTAAGGGGTGATTTTTTATCACATACGGTATCGCCTACGCCTAATTCACCGGAGTCGAAAATGCCGATAATATCTCCCGGATAGGCTTTTTCAACGATTTGCCTTTCAGTAGCTAAAAATTGTTGCGGTTGAGAAAGGCGAATCATTTTACCGCTTTGGCGATGTAAGACAGACGCGCCTTTTTCGAAAATTCCTGAGCAAATACGTAGAAAGGCGATACGGTCATGGTGATGCGGATCCATATTGGCTTGTACTTTAAAAACGAAAGCAGAGAAATTAGGGTCTGTCGGAGAAACGGTACCTTCTACGGTTTTGCGGTTTTCCGGCGGAGGGGCTAATTCTAAATATTTCTCCAAAAAAGTTTGTACGCCGAAATTTGTCATAGCAGAGCCAAAGAAGAGAGGTGTCAATTCACCGTGTGCTACTTTTTCTCTATCGAAAGGATCGCCGGCTTCATTTAATAATTCTAAATCATTTTTCAGTGCGTCAATAATTTCCGGAGATACATGAGATTGAATGGCAGGGTCATCTATGGCGCCGGAAATGACATCTAATTTCTTTATGCCGTGGGCATTGTCTTTCACGAAAAGGTGACAAATTTTCTTTTCTCTATCGTAAATACCTGTATAGTCACCGTTAATTCCGATGGGCCAATTCATTGGACATGACCGTATGCCTAAAACATCTTCAATGTCCGCCATAAGGTCGAAAGGGTCTTTACCGAAATGATCAATTTTATTAATAAAAGTGAAAATAGGAATGCCGCGATCGGAGCATACTTTGAATAGTTTTTGTGTTTGTGCTTCGACTCCTTTTGCCACGTCAATAACCATGACAGCACTGTCTACTGCCATGAGAGTACGATAGGTATCTTCAGAGAAATCCGCATGCCCGGGAGTATCCAAAATATTAATGTGAAAATGATTGTAATCAAATTGAAGAACGGAACTGGTGACAGAAATGCCACGTTGTTTTTCTATTTCCATCCAATCTGAAACGGCATAGCGTGATGTTTTACGCGCTTTAACAGAGCCGGCTAAGTGAATGGCGCCGCCGTAGAGTAAGAGTTTTTCCGTGAGCGTCGTTTTACCGGCGTCCGGGTGAGAGATAATCGCAAAAGTGCGTCGTCTTTGTATTTCTTCTAAATTCGTCATGTTACACCTCATACATAAATCTGTTCTATTATACTATAAACCAAGGAAATAATTAAAGATAAATTTCTCCGGTTCGGTGATGCCACAGCAAAGCTCATGACAGAGAGGGGAAAGTGTAGTAAAATAAAGTATGTATGTTTCTTTGCGATAATAGCAAGAGTGAGGTTAGTTATGTTTAGACATATAGGAACAAAATATTTCTTTTCGTCTATATTGGCGGTTGTATTAGGATTGGGGCTATGTTGCGGCGGATGTTCGATGGGAACATCTTCAACGACGGATAAGCCGCAAGGGACAGAAACAAAGGCGAAAGTGCCGGGTGTGGCGATTCCGCGTCGGAGTCCTGATGTGAAATACAGCGTGCCGCAAGGTGTTTCCATTCTGATGTATCATATGATTGGAGATATGAAAAATAATGCGGCCGTGATGACAAAAGAAAATTTAGAACGGCAAATGAAATATTTGAAAGATCATGATTATCATCCCATTACCATAGAAGAATTGTACGGCTATGTGGCGAATGGGGATCCGTTGCCTGATAAACCTGTATGCATTACCTTTGATGACGGGTATATTGATACTTATACCATCGTGTATCCGATGATGAAGAAATATAATTTCCCGTGGACGCTTTTCCTTATCACTGATGATGTAGAAAAATCCTATCAAAGAATGACGTGGGATCAATTAAAAGAAATGGCAGAAAGCGGAGATGTAACGATTGCGAATCATACATTGAGTCATCCGAAACTTCACAATTTAAAGACGCGGGAAGAGAAAGAAAATGAAATTATCGGCGCGTCGAAAGCATTGAAATATCGCTTGGGGATTGATACAGCTTGGTTGGCCTATCCTTATGGCGATTATGATGATGAAGTGATTGATATTTGTAAAAAAGCAGGAATTAAAATGGCAGTGACTACCGATGCCGGTCGTGTTCATGTAGGGAGTTATCCTTACGAATTGAAGCGAGTGTATATCGGCAATGATATATCCATGGCACGTTTTGTTGAACGATTGAATAAAGATAATTATTCACCTGTATAATAGGAGTACTAATGAAAAAGATTTTTCACAGTTTTATTTTTAAGTTTTTGGTGATGACTTTCATATTCTTTATCATTACATCACCGATTATTGTTCTCTTTGGACCTTTTGGAAATTTGAAACGGGCGGTAGTTGGCGCTATCATGCGTTCCAGACATCCGCAGTACATCACCTGGCTTTATACGCCGGAAGAATTGAACGACATTTTAGGCGTTGTAAAAACTACGGAAGAAATGCGCATGTTTTCCTTTAAGCCGCGCACTGACTCTACATTAACATTACAAAAAATTGAAACTACACGCTTTGTGGGATATCTTTTGGAAATACCGGATCCGCGTCGTGTAGAAGTGGCAACGGCAGAAGATATCAAAGAAAAAGGCGATACGACCAGTCATATTGCGAAAATAAATCAGGCGGTGGCGGCTATTAACGGCGGCGGATTTTATGATCCGAACGGTACCGGTACCGGGCGTTTGCCTTATGGATTTATTATTCATAAAGGAAAATATTTATTGGGCGATCAGGTCGATGACCGTGAACGGGTAGAATTTGTCGGCATGACAAAATCAGGGAATCTTATCGCCGGAAAGTATAATAAAAAAGAATTGAAAGATTTAGGCGCCGTGGAAGGATTGACCTTTGGGCCGCCTCTTATTATGAACGGGAAAAAAGTCATTAAGAGTGGCGATGGCGGTTGGGGCATCAGCCCTCGGTCGTGCATCGGGCAGAAAAAAGATGGTACGATGATGTTCCTTGTGATAGATGGCAGACAGCCGGGATACAGCATTGGAGCTACTTTAGTAGATGTACAAAATATTATGTACGAAAAGGGTGCGTATATCGCTGCGAATTTGGACGGCGGATCAAGTACTACTCTTTATTACAATGGAAATGTAGTGAATAAACCGGCAGACCTCTTAGGTGAACGGATGATTCCTACTGCGTTTATTGTTAAATAGGAGGCGGCATGAATAAAAAAATGACATCTTTTGTTGCCTGTTGCCTCATTGGTTTTGGCGCACAGGTGGCGGGATATATTTATTTGGATCAGGTACTTTTTGCTCCTCTCTCAGCAGAGGATTATGACCTGTCAGACATAAAATCAAAAAATAATGAAGCCTTGGATAAAGCCGGACGAAGCCATTTTGCTAAAGTAAAACTGAAAGGGAAAGCCCATTATTCTCATGATTATCAGTATATGGCTGATGTGACAGCCGATTCAGTGACTATTTACAAATCAGGGCAATTAGACTCACCGCAAAAAGTTGACCTAAAAGGGAAAGGTGTATCATTTTTTGAATGGATGCCGGATCGCAATTTGGCGCTTATGGCACTATATCCGAATCCTTGGCGTGGCGGACGTTGGGATGTCACATTGGCACGATATAATCCGGAAGGGACTACCCATGAATCAGATGCACCTATTAAAGATTTGCCGAAATATTCCAAAATTGTGGATGTAGCGTATTCGACGGCTACTAATGCGGTGTATATGAAAATGGAAGTAGCCAAAGGATTTTACCGTATTTATCGTACGGATGCCAATTATGATACTCGTCGTATTTACGTGCAAACATCACATATAGGGAAAATCGCGGTTTTCTATGATGAAGATAAATTCTTTTATGATGATACAGAAAGAGGAATTATATATCTCTTTGACGGTGATAATAGTAGTTGGCGTGTTATTTCTCCTCCCGGCAGATATCGTCTTATCGGCGTAGGCAAGAATAAAGTTATTTATGCCGTAAAAGTGAATGGAAGAAATGAAGTAACCGGTTACTATACAGGGAAATTACGTGTGGGATTTGAAGAAGTGAAACATTTAGAAACACCGGTGGAATATAACAGTGTCACCATGCATATGATAGAAGAAGCAGCCAAAGATTTTGAAGAAGATAAAAAATAAAAATATTCGGGGGTATCCCTGATATTTTTATGTCTGATGAAAATGAATTTGCTATAATGAAATAAAGAAAGAAAGGGGTATGATTGTGACACTGACAGCGAAAGATAAGCTTATCATTGCACTGGATGTACCGACGATGGAACAAATGAAATATTTAGTTACTACGTTGGGAGAACGAGTGAATTTTTATAAAGTGGGAATGGAACTTTATTATACTCTGGGTGATGACGTAGTTTCGTGGTTACGTCAGCAAGAAAAAAATATATTTCTTGATCTCAAATTACATGACATTCCAAATACCGTAAGAGAAGGTGTGCGTTCGCTTTCCGCCAAGGGAGTGGATTTGATTACTATTCACAGCAGCGGCGGCAGAAAAATGATGGAAGCCGCCGTAGAAGGAGCTAAACAGCACGAAGAAAAATATGGAAAACGTCCGAAAATATTAGCTGTTACAGTGCTTACATCTTTTGATGAAAATGGATGGAAAGAAACGGGACGGTCAAATGCCATTGAAGATGATGTGCGACGGCTGTCCGAATTGGCGCAGGAAGCAGGCGTTGACGGTGTCGTGGCGTCAGCCAAAGAAGCGAAAATGATAAGGAACTTGTGCGGCGATGATTTTGAAATTGTCACGCCCGGTATACGACCGATATGGGCAGCGGCTCAAGACCAAGCACGCATTGTGACGCCGGCGGAAGCTTTGCGATGCGGTGCTACCGGACTTGTCATCGGACGACCGGTTACACAGGCAAAAAATCCCGTAGAAGCAGTAGATAAAATCATAAAAGAAATAAAGGAGCAAGGACAATGAACGGACAAACAGCAGAGGAATTACTGAGAGAAACAGGCGCTATCTTAGAAGGACATTTTCTCCTGACCAGTGGACTTCATAGCCGTCTTTACGTAGAGAAATTTAATGTTCTTCAACATCCGGAATATACGGAAAAATTATGCGAGATGATAGCTAATCATTTTAAAGATGAAGGAGTAGAAACGGTTATCGGGCCGGCAACCGGGGGAATTATATTATCTCAAGTGACAGCACGAATTTTAGGAACACGCTCTATTTTTACCGAAAGAGAAAATGGAAAAATGACACTCCGCCGGGGTTTTCGCATTACACCCGGTGAAAAAGTCCTTATTGTAGAAGATATCGTGACCACCGGCGGATCTATCCGTGAAGTGGTAGATGTAGTCAAAGCAGCCGGAGGAGACATTAGAGGTATCGGGCTTTTCGTTGATCGTTCGGGCGGACATGCTGACTACGGTGTTCCGGGAAACATCGTATTTCCTTTAGTGAGACTTACCGTTCCGACCTATTCGCCGGATGATTGTCCCCTTTGTAAAGAGGGCGTGCCTATCACTGAAAGAGGAAGCCATCATTTGAAAAAATAATAATAAAAAATCGTTTGCCGTAAAAGACAAACGATTTTTTTGTGGTTGAAATTTAAGTGGATAACTCCGTCATTAACCGTTGAACCGTAGTAATTTCTTTGATGCGATAAGCATTAGCACCGCAAAAGATTAATGCATTATCTACATCGCCCCTCACCGCGCGAATGAGTGCCATGGTGATACAGTACGGTGTGGTACGAGGATCACAGGTTTTTAAGCAGTGAAAACAATTATTTACTTGTTGCCTGCATTGGCGAATACGCTCTACAAAAGGATTGATGAGCGCACGACCGGGCATTTTTGTGGGACTTTGCACGATAGTAATATCTTCTTTTTTGGCTTTGACATACATTTTCTTGAATGATTCAGCGGCGTCACATTCTTTTGTTGCTACAAAACGTGTCGCCATTTGTACACCGTCAAGACCTAAAGATAAATAATGCTCAATATCCGATTTATCAAAAATGCCGCCTCCGAACACGACAGGAATTTTTTTCTTATATTTCTCTTCAAATTCACGAACCACATCGACGATGTGAAGGATTTCATTTTCATAACCGTCATGCTCATGAATTTTTACTTCTTCTCGAGTATAACCCAAATGGCCGCCGGCTTTAGGCCCTTCGATGACGACCATATCAGCCGTTACATGATGATGACGATCCCAAAGCTTAAGCATGACTCGGCAAGCCTTGGCGGTGCTGATGATAGGAGCGATTTTCGTTTTTGTTCCCATGGTGAAAGTGGGCAAATCAGCAGGTAATCCGGCACCGGAAAAAATAATATCTGCATTATTTTCCACAGCGCATTTAGCGTAAGCGGCATAATTTTGTCCTTTCGTCATGATATTGACACCGATAATGCCCTTGGGCGCTGTTTCGCGCGCCTTTTGAAGATGAAAAGCCAATGCACGAAGATTGGCGTCCATGGTGTGTGTACGAAAATCAGGTTCATTGAACCCCGGTTGTGCGGCAGAAATAACGCCGATGCCGCCTTCCTTGGCAACAGCTCCGGCAAGACCGGAAAGACTGATGCCAATCCCCATACCTCCTTGAATGATAGGAATGGTAGCGAT
Organism: Veillonellaceae bacterium DNF00626; assembly: GCA_001553355.1. Lineage (GTDB taxonomy): Bacteria > Bacillota > Negativicutes > Veillonellales > Dialisteraceae > Dialister. The sequence goes on along the minus strand of KQ960818.1, from coordinate 57,126 downwards.
GAGATTTCCTATATGTAGTGACGGTAATGTCATGGTAACTCCTCTGTTAAACGAAATAATTATATTGTTTTACAAACAGACATGTTTTATCTTCTTGGTATATGTAGTTTACTTCATTAAAATAGACAAGTCAAATTTACTTTCGCTTTGCAAAAATAAAAAATATATGCTAAAGTGTTTTATAAAAGTGAAATTCATATTCTCAAAAAAGAAAAATAGGGGTAGGAAAATTTTTTGTTGCCAAATTTTAGTATCTGGTGATAAAATGAATATAAAGATACTTTTTTATTTGAGATGAAGGAAAGATACCTAAAGTATAATTTTCTCACAAAATGCTTAGTTCATTGGGTTTGTGTTTTGCTTCTCATCAGATGTGTGGTACTATGAGCAGGTGATAAATATGAAGAGAAGACATGAATTGAATAAAGAGATACGGCGGGAGCAAATAGCTGATGTGATTCATGAGGATCCTTGCTTGACTGATGAAGAATTGGCAGAACGTTTTTCTGTATCTGTGGCGACTATTCGCTTGGATCGTCAAGCGTTAGGAATTCCTCAAATGCGTGAGCGTATAGCGAAAGTGGCCAATCGAAAGCCCATCGCTTTTCGTGATGAGCTGCAAGTGCTTGATGTGGATGAAGGGGAAAAGGGAGTAGCCCTTTTTGAAACTACGGCCGCTATGCTTAATGCCGCCGGCGTGGTATCGGCAGATTGTCTTTATGGCGTAGCTGCCGGGTTTGCGCAAATTCTTACAGGAGAAATATTTTCTCCGCTGCAAGTAGGAAATATTAAGTATAAAAAATTGGTGACGGCCGGGGAACAGCTGATTTTAAAAGGCAAAGTAGCCTTGATGAAGGGAAATAAGAAATATATTTATTTAAGTTTTTATCGAAAGGAAATGGAAGTGTTCCGTGCCAAATTTATCATGAAAGTATGGGACGGAATGCAGGAGGTGCCTTGTGAATAAAATTGCCGTAGATGTCATGGGAGGAGATTATGCTCCTGTGGAAATAGTGAAGGGCGCTATTTTGGCGGTTCGTGAACTTCAAATTCCGGTTGTTCTGGTAGGGGATGAAGCACAAATTCATCCTATTCTTAAAGAAGAAAATATGGAGAATCATCCATTAATTGAAGTGCATCATGCTTCAGAAGTGATTGAGATGGGAGAGCATCCGAGCATGGCTTTCCGTAAAAAACGGGATGCATCCGTATCTGTTGGCGCAAGGCTTGTAAAATCCGGAGAGTGCGGCGCATTGGTGGCGCCGGGATCCACCGGTGCAGCTGTGACGGCGGGGCTTCTTGGTATCGGGCGCATTTCCGGTATTGCAAGGCCTGCTATTTTGACGCCCATACCGAATGAGAAAGGGGGATATACCTTTCTTATTGATTCAGGAGCCAGTACCGTACCGAAAGTAGAAACTTTATGGCAGAATGCTATTTTAGGATATATTTACGCAAAGCAAGTCTATCATATGGAATGCCCGAAAATAGGGCTGCTTAATATCGGAACAGAGGACACGAAGGGAAGCGCCGTGGTGACTGAGGCTTTTGAAAAATTATCAAACCAAGATGTTATTCCTTTTGCCGGTAACGCGGAAGGTCGTGATATTATGAGCGGAAAATTTGATGTCATTGTCACAGACGGATTTACCGGTAATGTCGTACTAAAATTTGGCGAAGGCGCAGTCAATCTATTTCGCAAACTTTTGAAAGATGCTGTAACTAAGGGTGGACTACGAGCTAAAATTGGTGCGTTATTATTAAAACCATTTTTGAAGAAATATTTCGTTAAAAGATTGGATTATTCCGAATACGGTGGTGCGCCGCTCATGGGCATTCGCGGAGGACTTATGATTTGTCATGGAGCATCGAAAGCTTGGGCTATTCGTAATGCGATTCGCATGGCAAAAAATTATTGTGATGGAGCGGTACCTCAAACCGTCATGGAAACTTTACTTAAAATAGAAGGAGGAACTGATTCAGCGAAAAGGAAAACTGAGTCAGATGACAAATGAGTATATTGCGAAGTGCAGGTATTTTGGGAACCGGTCATTACGCACCGGAAAAAATTTTAACTAATGAGGATTTAGAAAAAATCGTAGATACCAACGATGAATGGATTCGTACACGGACAGGCATAGAAACAAGGCATATTGCAGCCGATGATGAAAATACATCGGATTTATGCGTGAAGGCGGTGGAAAAAGCTTTGGAAGCAGCTCATTTGACAGCACAAGATATTGATTTTGTTATCGTTGCCACTACGTCTCCGGATTATATCGTGCCGTCTACCGCTTGTATGTTGCAAAATAAATTAGGGATTTCTCATGTAGGGGCTATGGACTTAACAGCTGCTTGTTCCGGTTATGTATATGCTTTAGCCGTGGCATCTCAAATGGTAAAGAGTGGTATGTATGAGCATATTTTAATTGTTGGCGCGGAAATATTATCCCGCTTAGTCAATTGGAAAGATCGATCCACGTGTATTCTATTTGGTGACGGTGCCGGGGCTGCCGTGGTGGGGCCTACGGATGAAGGATATGGACTTTTATCCTCTGATTTAGGGGCAGACGGCTCATTAGGAAGTATCTTATCCATTCCTGCCGGCGGTACAGCGGAACGAATTACACAAGAATCTATTGATTCCGGTCGTGCCTATGTGCATATGGAAGGACAAGAAGTGTTTAAAGCAGCGGTACGGCATATGGGGAAAACTACTGTGGCAGCTTTAGAAAAAGCAGGACTGTCCGGAAAAGACGTAGACATGTTTATTGCACATCAAGCCAATGATCGAATTATCCAAGCGGTAGCCAAAAGACTAAAAGTACCTGAGGATAAAATGTACGTCAATGTGAATCGTTATGGAAATACATCAGCTGCTTCAGTAGGCATTGCTTTAGACGAAGCTGTAAGGAAAGGAAGAATCAAACGAGGTGATATTGTCGTTTTGAGTGCTTTCGGATCAGGTCTTACATGGGGCTGTGATGTATTGAAATGGAATTATTAATAAAATGAGGTGATATTTTGAAAACAGCATTTCTATTTCCCGGACAAGGCTCACAAAAAGTGGGAATGAGCCATGACTTATACGAAACCTATGATGTAGTCAAAAAGATTATCAAACAAGCGGATGAGACTCTGGGATTTTCCATCTCGAAACTCATGTTTGAAGGGCCGGACACAGAACTGATGAAAACGGAATTTACCCAGCCTGCCATCTTGACTGCGAGTGTGTGTTGTTTGGAAATATTAAAAGAAAAAGGCATCGAACCGGATATGGTAGCCGGGCATAGTTTAGGAGAATATTCCGCTTTAGTAGCGGCCGGGTCATTATCATTTGAAGATGCCGTATACATCGTTCATAAAAGAGGGAAATTTATGCAAGAAGCTGTCCCCTTAGGAAAAGGGGGCATGGCGGCGGTGATTGGATCCGATCCCGAAACCATTACAGCCGTTTGCATATCCGTGTCAACGAGAGAAGCGCCGGTAGAAGCAGTGAATTTTAATTGCCCGGGGCAAACTGTTATTGCCGGAGAAACGAAAGCGGTAGAAAAAGCTTGTGTTGCGTTAAGAGAAGCAGGTGCTAAACGAGCTATTATGCTAAAAGTCAGTGCGCCTTTCCATTCGATACTGATGGAACCGGCCGCTTTGCGACTGAAAGAAATATTGGACAAAAAAGAAATAAAAGACGCAAAGATTCCTGTTATTGCCAATTACAATGCGAAAGAGGAAATGAAAGCTGAAGACATTCGCAACAATTTGGTTAATCAAGCCGCTCATGCAGTTCATTGGGAGGCATCAGTGCGGAATTTGATTGCGTTAGGTTGCGGTCGAACGGTAGAATGCGGGCCGGGTACAGTATTATCAGGATTTATGCGGAAAATTAATAAAAATATTTCCTCCTATCATGGAGAAGATATAGAAAGTATTGACAATATAGTGAATGTGTGGAAAGGAGACGACACATGGAAGTAGAAACACCAGTGGCATTAGTCACCGGCGCATCCCGAGGAATAGGCCGCGCCATCGCTTTGGAATTAGGACGGCGAGGATACATAGTGATTGTAAACTATGCCGGGAATCAAATCTTAGCAGAAGAAGTTGTGACACAAATCGCAAACGAGGGCGGACAAGCAGAAGCCGTGCATTGTGACGTATCACAAAAAGAAGCCGTAGAAAATCTTTTTAAAAACTTAAAAGAAAAATACGGCAGAATAGATGTATTAGTAAATAATGCAGGAATTACACGAGACACCTTACTTCTTCGCATGAAAGAAAATCAATGGGATGAAGTATTAGCGACAAATCTAAAAAGCAATTACCTAACCATCAAAGAAGCAGCAGCTATGATGATACGCAAGAAAAAAGGCGTGATTATTAATATTGCTTCTGTTGTAGGAATTACAGGAAATATAGGACAGCTGAACTATTCAGCCGCCAAAGCCGGAGTTATCGGAATGACAAAAACCGCTGCAAAAGAATTGGCAGGAAGAGGCATCCGCGTCAATGCTGTTGCACCGGGATTTATCAAAACCGATATGACCGACAAAATACCGGAAGGTATCAAAGAAGACATGATCCATTCCATTCCCCTTGGACGTATGGGACAAGGAGAAGATATCGCCAAGGCAGTAGCCTTTCTTGTATCCGATGATGCATCATATATCACCGGGCAAGTTTTAAAAGTAGACGGCGGAATGGTTATGTAATATAATTTATGATAACTGAAAGCAATAGAAGGGTGGTGAAATACATGGACGAAATTTTTAACAAAGTAAAGAAAATTGTAGCTGATCAGTTGAGTGTCAATGAAGCCGACGTACAAATCGACTCTACATTTATTGATGATTTGGGCGCAGACTCCCTTGATATTGTCGAATTGATTATGGCTTTCGAAGAAGAATTTGAAATCGAAATTCCTGATGATGCTGCTGAAAAGATTAAGACAGTTAAAGATGCAGTTGACTATATTGAAAAGCAGAAATAATAATTGGTATGAAACCATAAAGGCGTCAGGGGATAACCCCTGACTGACCGATATGGAAATAAAACCTCAAAAAAGCGGATGCCGTTTTGTTTTGTGATCCGTTTTTTTGAGGTTTTATCCTATAAGGATGAATCAAATAATTGATAAAAATAGTAATTATGAAATAGAGAATAGAGAGGGGCAAAAAAATGACAAGACGAGTTGTAGTAACCGGATTAGGAGTGGTATCACCGGTGGGAATTGGTGTATCAACATTCTGGGGAAATTTATTAAAAGGTGTATCCGGCGTAGGTTTTATCACAGAATTTGACGCCTCCGAATTTCCTGTAAAAATTGCCGGTGAAGTAAAAAATTTTGACGCAGAAACATTAGTAGGTGATAGGAAAACCGTAAGACATATGGACAGAAATGCCCAATTTGCCGTAGCAGCTGCCAAAATGGCTATGGCCGATGCTAAATTAGATATGACAAAAGAAGATGCAGCACGTGCAGGCACAGTTATTGGCACCGGTATAGGCGGAATTGGAACGATGGAAGACACCGTGCTTCGGATAGAAAGAAGAGGTCCCGGAAAGGTGAATCCCTTTGCCGTACCGATGATGATTGCCAATATGGCATCCGGACAAATATCTATCTTATGCGGATTAGAAGGCCCGGTACTGACAGACGTTACCGCATGCGCCTCAGGAACAAATGCCATAGGATTAGCACAAAGATTAATAAAATATGGTGATGCGGATATTATGATTGCCGGAGGTACGGAAGCCGCTGTGTGTCCGGCACCTATGGCAGGATTTGCTGCTATGAAAGCATTATCTTCAAGAGAATGCCCACCGGAAGAAGCATCTTGTCCCTTTGACGCCAGACGTGATGGATTCGTTTTAGGTGAAGGAAGCGGTATCTTGGTATTGGAAGAATACGAACATGCGAAAAAACGCGGGGCACATATTTATGCAGAATTAGCCGGCTACGGATCCAATGGTGATGCTTATCACATCACAGCACCTCGTCCCGGCGGAGATATGGCACATCGATGCATGGAATTAGCGCTGAAAGATGCCGATATAAAACCGGAAGAAGTAGACTATATTAATGCACATGGTACATCTACCCATCTAAATGACGCCAATGAAACGAAAGCGATCAAAGAACTTTTAGGGAAACATGCTTATGAAATACCGGTCAATTCCACCAAATCAATGACGGGGCATTTATTGGGAGCAGCCGGTGGTATAGAAGCCGTTGTCTGTGCATTATCTATTGAAAATAATAAAGTACATCCCACCATTAACCAAAAAGAAAAAGATACAGATTGCGATTTAGATTATGTGGCAGAAGGTGCTCGAGACGTCAATGTGCGAGTAGCTATGTCCAATTCCTTTGGCTTTGGCGGGCATAATGCAGTTATTGTCATGAGGAAGGTAGAATGATGAAGAAATATGCAGAAAAGAAAAAATGTCGATTAGAGCATATCAAAGAATTCGTTACCGATAATGACATTCCCATGCAAAACTTAGAACTCCTCAATGTGGCACTGACACATACCTCTTATGCGAATGAACACAAAGGAGAAGTTATTCATGATAACGAGCGATTAGAATTCTTAGGAGATGCGGTATTAGACTTAGTAGTAGGCGAATACCTATTTCTCCGATTTCCTACATGGCAAGAAGGGGATTTGACACGAGCTAAAGCCAGTGTGGTATGCAAACCGTCCTGTGCTGAATGTGCCGCTAAATTTCACGTAGGAGATTATATGCTTCTCGGAAAAGGCGAAGAAATGAGCGGTGGACGGACAAGGCAATCCATCTTAGGTGACGCCTTTGAAGCGATCATTGGAGCTATTTACTTAGATAATAATTACGAAGTAGCGTCTCGTTTTATTTTAGGACACATGAAAAAATTCCTGCATTTAGTAGACGTAGGACAATATGATCACGACTATAAAACAGATTTGCAAGAATTAGTACAAAAACACGGGGATGTAGAAATTAAATATGTTGTGACTCGTGATGAAGGCCCGGATCACGACAAAACCATTTGGATGAACGTAGAAATCAATGGTGTAGTCTATGGATCCGGCGTAGGGAAAAATAAGAAAGAAGCCGCTCAAGGCGCAGCAAAAGAAGCTATTGCCGTTATAGAGAAAAAGAAATCCATAAAATCATAAAATGTAAAAATAATAATAAATTTTCCATCAAGGAGAAATCAAATGGAAAAACTAAGTGAACCCGGTGCGATTCAATCACATATCAGAGAAATTTATTCAAATAACCCGTTTATGACCAAACTATGTCCTATTGACATAGAAGAAATAAAATGCGGTGAAGTTACCATCAGTTTTCAAACCGATCCGGCACTTCATACGAATCATCGAGGCATTCTTCATGGGGGATTATTCTTAGCCCTTATCGATTCTGTTACCGGTGTCACCGGTGCATCTATGGGCGTAAAAGTAGCGACAGCCAGTTTGTCTACAAACTTTATTGCCAACGCTCGACCGGGATCACGACTAACCGTTAAAAGTCATACAGTACACCGCGGTAGATCCTCTTACGTTATGGAAATGAAATTAATTGACGAAAACGGAAAAATCATTGCCGATAGCTTAGCGACTATGTGGATTGTAGAACGTTTTGAAGAAATACCTAATGAATGGTAAACAAAAAGGACTCTCATCAACAAAAATAAGATGAAAGTCCTTTTATTTAATTCTCGATACCCAACCGACCTTGTACGCCCTTATCATAGTAATGGCGTATTTTTTTCATTTCCGTAATCAAATCAGCAGCATCTAATATTTCCTTAGGTGCCTTTCTTCCGGTGATAACCAATTCCACATCCGGACGGCGAGCGGACAAAATGCGCTTAGTATCTTCTTCCGTTGCTAAATCATACCACCTGGCCATATTATATTCATCTAAAATGACCAATTGATACTCACCGCTTGATACAGCTTCTATGGCTTTATGAATACCATCTAACGTCATTTTTCGATATTCCTCCGGCGGATGACCGGCAGGATACACTTTGATAGACGAACCCCACTGCTTCAATTCCTCATCCGATAACATGCCTTCTTTTACAATGAAATAAGGCTTTCCGGTAGTAATAAGCGTGATACCCGGAAGAGATTTTAAAATCTTTTGTTCCGAATATGCCAATGACTTCATGAATTGAATAATACAAACCTTGTGACCGGCGCCAATCGAACGAATAGCAAGTCCGATAGCGGCTGTTGTTTTTCCTTTACCGTCACCGGTATAAACTTGAATAAAACCCTTTTGCATGATAAAACCCCCTTACGAAGATAGAGGCTTTTACAAGTCATATTCTTTTCTTGATAGACGATACTTTCTGTAACGATGATGAGCAAAAAATCCGCCTAATGTAATCAGCAAAATAATGATGAACCGCAGACCATGTTCCGAGAAATGAATTAAATCATGCCCTAAAAGTACTTCCACAGCCACAGAGGGAATCTTGCCTATAAGAGAAGCACGAAGATGTTGACGTGTCGATAATTTCGTCAAAACAGCGATAGCCGTGCACAAAATATTAGGAGAATAAGGAATAGCACGAGCCACAATCATAGCATAAACAGAACTGTACTTATCCAATTTTTGCAACATATTTTTCTGCTCAATCAATCGTCGAGCTTCATCGCGAAGGAAGATACGTCCGATATGAAAACTGCACTCGATACCGATTACCTCACCAATCCAAGAAATGATAAATCCCGGGATAAGACCAAATAAAGCTCCATTGATTGTTAAAAACGGTATAGTAGGAATACCGAAAATATTACAGAAAATAAGAAGAAGAATACTGATAATAAAAGCCCAATATCCAAATGAAGAAATATAATTAGAGAGCGTCTGTACATCGCCGGCTAAAATTAAATTTTTCACCACGCGATAAAATTCCGGCTGATACTCCCGTACAAGAAAAAAACAAATAATCGCCGAAAAGACCAAAATAATTATTCCAATGAATTTTCTATGTGAATCAATCATGAGACATCCTTATGGAATCAGATATGATGCTATAAAACCACAAGGCAATAGCAAATAACTGAAATAAATATAAGAAATAGCAGAACAGCGCCGCAAGCACGTTCATCTATTCCTGATGACATTTTTAATTCTTAATACTTATTATAAAACAGAAATGATTATTTTTCATCTGTCCATTTTCAGGCTGGTAAAGGGCATTCATTGCGGTAGAAAAGAAATATAAAACAATGAATGAAAATTTTCTGCCGAGCGATAAAGAAATACACATGAAACAAAAGTAAAATAAAAATCTCCACGAGAATGTGGAGAAAAAAGTGGTGCCGGAGGTGGGACTTGAACCCACACGATATTGCTATCGTCAGATTTTGAGTCTGATGCGTCTGCCATTCCGCCACTCCGGCATATTCATATTGACGAAAGTTATTCTATCATATACAAGACTATCAGTCAATCTATTTCTTAAAGAAATAATAACGATGGGGCGCTTTACAGTTAGTTCTCTAAAAATTTTCAAAATGTACATAGTATCTGCGTTGTTTGTATCAGCTTATTGAATGTTTTTTGTTACGCACATGGTAATCACTTGTTCTATCCGTCAGCATTCTCAGAGCAACTAAAAACGGGAAAGCGATGATACTAATCGTGAGAATACAAATAAGCTGTAAACAAGGATTGAAAAACAAAATCAAATATACTAAAATATTTAAAAATACTATATGCACGAAATAAAATAATTGATATTTGAGATTTGTTAAAAGCTGTAGTATAATATGTGTTGCGATTTATTCTAAAAAAATCAGTAACATTTTGCCGGATTCACCGGTTCAAGGAGGATTATTTTTTATGAACGTAAAGGTAAAGGCACTGGATCAGCACAAAGTACAACTTACCATTGAAGTACCGGCTGATGTTGTAGTCAAAGGTTTTAAGGAAGCAGTGGCACGTATTTCTAATCAGGTAAAAATACAGGGATTCCGTCCCGGAAAAGCACCGCGTAAAATTTTGGAAATGCGTTTTGGCAAAGAAGCTATCGTGCAGGAAGCGGAAGACATTGTTATCAATCGCACATTAAATGATGCGGTAACTCAAGAAAAATTGGTTCCTGTCACTACGCCGAATGTAGAAAAGAAATATTTTTCTGAAACGGAAGGTACTTCTTATACAGCTACTTTCGTGAAAGAACCGGAAGTGACTTTAGGTGAATATAAAGGATTAAAAGCGGCTCATGAAAACCCGGAAATTACCGATGAAATGGTGATGGAACAGCTGAAGAGAGCAGCAGAACAAAGCGCTCGCTTAGAAAAAGCAGCTGACGATACCGTCTTGGCAAAAGGCGATATTGCCGTTATTGATTTCAAAGGCTCCATTGACGGAAAAGCATTTGAAGGGGGAGAAGGGAAAACTTATCCTCTCGAAATCGGTTCACAGAGCTTTATCCCGGGATTTGAAGACCAATTAAAAGGACACAAAGCCGGTGATGATGTACTGGTGAAAGTAAACTTCCCGGAAGCCTATGGCGTGAAAGAATTGGCAGGGAAGGCAGCAGAATTCTCTGTTCACATCAATTCCGTGAAACATAAAGTGATTCCTGCGATTGACGATGCTTTCGTTAAATCCGTCAGCCAATACGAAACAGTTGACGAATTAAAGAAAAATATTAAACAGCAAATGCAACTTCAAGCCCTTCAAGGCGCAGAAGAAAAATTTCATAAAGCACTGATTGAACAAGCAGTGAAAAATGCATCTGTTGACATTCCGAGAGAAATGATCGACAAACGCATTGATGAAATTGTAGAAGAAGTCAAATTAAACTTGGAAGCGCAAGAAATGAACTTCCCGACTTACTTGAAAAACATGGGCAAGACAGAAGCAGATTTCCGTAAAACCTATGACAAGATTGCGGAAGACCAAGTGCGTGAAGGCTTAATTTTAGCAGAAATTGCCAAAAAAGAAAATTTGAACGTCACCAATCAAGACGTGAACTTAGAAATTTACAGCATGGCGCGTCAATTCAATGCAGACCCGAAAGACGTTGTTAAGATCATCAAAGAAGAAGGAAGAGCCAATATGCTTTATCAATCCGTTCTTCGCAAAAAAGCAGCAGCTTTCATTTATGGCGCTGCAGTGAAAGAAGAAAAAGCGCAAGAAAATGGGGAGAAAAAAGCCAAAAAAGCGGATAAAGAAGTAAGCAAAAAAGAAACAAAGAAAGCTGAACCGGCTAAAAGCTCCTTAGCATCAAAAACAGTGAAAGAACTGAAAGCCTATGCAGAAGAAAAGGGAATTACAATAGATTCACGGGCGAAAAAAGCAGAAATTATTGAAGCTATTGAAGCAGCAGAAAGCAAGAAATAAAAAATAGCAGTTATACATGTAGTACACAAAAAAGAGATGCTGGGTTCAAGCGTCTCTTTTTTTCAAAAGACAGACAAAAATATGTTACAATAATTGATATGATGATAAATAAGTAATCAGAGAAAGGAATTTATTATGGCATACGTTCCGATAGTAGTAGAACAAACATCCAATGGAGAACGTTCTTATGACATTTATTCGCGGTTATTAAAAGACCGCATCATTTTCCTTGATGGACAAGTAGAGGATCACTTAGCCAATGTGATTATTGCGCAACTTCTCTTTTTGGAAGCAGAAGATCCGGATAAAGATATTCATTTATATATCAATAGCCCCGGAGGAGTAGTTACAGCCGGACTTGCTATTTACGATACCATGCAATACATTCGTCCGGACGTATCCACCATTTGCATCGGGTCTTGCGCGTCCATGGCGGCGGTATTACTTACTGCAGGAGCCAAAGGCAAGCGTTATGCCCTGCCGCATTCCAGTATTATGATTCACCAACCATTAGGCGGCGCACAAGGACAAGCGACAGATATAGAAATACATGCTAAAGAAATTATCAGACTCCGCACCGAATTGAACGAAATTATTGCTAATCATAGCGGTCAGGCATTAAAAAAGATAATGAAAGATACCGAAAGAGATAATTTTATGACAGCGGATATGGCATTATCCTATGGGCTTATTGACCGTATACTTACTCGCAATGAATTACACGAATTAGTAAAAAAATAAGGAGGACCATTGGGTAGAAGAAATGGACAAGTACCGGTTTGCAGCTTTTGCGGCCGCTCCGGTGACGAAGTAGAAAAATTAGTAGCCGGTCCGGGTGTCTATATTTGCAACGAATGTATAGAAGTTTGCAAAGACATTATTGCCGAAGAAATGAAAGAAATAAAGCGGAAAAAACCTTCGGGAATTAAATTACCCACACCGGTCGAAATAAAGAAATACATGGATCAATATGTGATTGAACAAGATGAAGCGAAAATCGCCTTAGCGGTAGCCGTATACAATCACTATAAAAGAATACAATACGAAAAAGAAGATAAAGACGACGTCGAATTGCAGAAATCTAATATCATCATGTTAGGACCTACCGGTAGCGGAAAAACACTACTGGCACAAACACTGGCACGCTTTTTAGACGTTCCCTTTGCGATTTCCGATGCCACCACACTGACAGAAGCCGGTTACGTAGGTGAAGACGTAGAAAATATTTTACTACGTTTGATACAAGCCGCAGATTATGACATCGAAAGAGCAGAACGAGGCATTATTTATATTGATGAAATAGATAAAATAGCGAAAAAATCAGAAAATCCGTCCATCACTCGTGATGTATCAGGGGAAGGCGTACAACAAGCTTTACTAAAAATATTAGAAGGCACAATCGCCAGCGTTCCGCCCCAAGGCGGGCGAAAACATCCGAACCAGGAAATGATTCGCGTAAACACGTCAAATATTTTATTCATCTGCGGTGGTGCTTTTGCCGGTATGGATAAAGTCATTAATCGCCGATTAGCCAAGAGAACAATGGGATTTGGAGCAGATATCAAAAAGTCAGAAGAAAAAGATATGGCGGAAATTCTAAAAGAAGTAGAACCCGAAGATCTGCTCAAATTTGGGCTTATTCCGGAATTTATCGGACGACTGCCCGTTATAGTTTCTTTGCATCCTTTAAAAGAAGATGCTCTTGTGCGCATACTTACCGAGCCGAAAAATGCACTGATCAGGCAATACCAAAAATTACTGAAAATGGATCAAGTCGAACTTACCTTTGAGGATAAAGCCATCCGTGCCATTGCTAAAAAAGCCATCGAAAGATGCACCGGCGCTCGTGGGCTTCGCGCTATTATCGAGAAAATCATGACAAAAGTCATGTATGAGATTCCTGAAATGAAAGATGTGAAACGTTGTATCGTCACTGAAGAAACCGTATTGAAAGAAAAAGAACCGATACTGATTAAAGGAAATGACGAAAAAGACGAAAAAGAAATGAAAACAAAAAACAAGAAATAAAAAGAACCGGCGTGCAAGACAAAGCATAGCCGGTTTACTATTACATTTACACCCCAAATATAGGCACTATGTGATACAACGGAAACTTAACACTTGCGAATAAGGGGAAATATTTATATAGTATAATAATGAAAGGGAATACAAATATTTCATATAGGAGAATAAAGATGGAACATCAAGAAACAGTAATTATTTTAGACTTTGGCGGACAATACGCGCAACTTATTGCACGCCGTGTTCGCGAATGCGGCGTATATTGCGAAATTTTGCCATATACAGCCACAGTCGCAGACATTTTATCCCATGATCCTAAAGGCATTATCTTTTCAGGTGGGCCTTCGAGCGTTAATATCGACAATGCACCGAAAATAAACGAAGAAATATTCAAGGCCGGTATACCGATTTTCGGTATCTGCTACGGCATGCAACTCATGGCAAAAACATTGGGCGGAGAAGTTGAAAGTCCCGAAAAACATGAATACGGACATACGGAATTTTATCGTGATGGAAGCTCTCCTCTTTTTGCTGATGTATCAGAAAAAACAGCGGTATGGATGAGCCACGGTGATGCAGTGGTAGATATGCCTGCAGGATTTGGACTCATCGGACATACCGCACTGACGCCTACTGCAGCTATGGCAGATGAAGCAAGACGACTCTATGCCGTTCAATTTCATCCCGAAGTCGTACACACGCCTGAAGGCATGACCATGCTTAAGAATTTCCTTTTTGCCATCTGTGAATGCAAAGGCGATTGGTCCATGGGAAACTATATTAATATAGCCATAAAAAATATCAAAGAAAAAGTAGGAAACCATAACGTTATTTGCGCCCTTTCCGGAGGAGTTGACTCATCCGTTGCTGCCGTACTCGTACACAAAGCCATAGGAGATCAACTGACCTGCGTATTCGTTGATCACGGATTCCTGCGACTCAACGAAGCAAAACAAGTAGTAGATACATTTACCAATAAATTCAATATCAAACTAAAACACATTGACGCTTCAGAACGATTCTTACACCTATTAAATGGAATTACTGAACCTGAAAAGAAACGGAAAATTATTGGGGCAGAATTTATACACACCTTTCAAGAAGAAGCAGACAAAATAGAAGATGTGAAATTTTTGGTACAAGGAACACTCTATCCCGATGTGGTAGAAAGCGGTACAGCCACAGCAGCCACCATTAAATCACATCATAACGTAGGGGGATTACCGAAAGACATGAAATTCTCCCTCATTGAACCACTGCGTGAACTATTCAAAGACGAAGTCAGACAATTAGGACGTGAACTGGGACTGCCCGAAGAAATAATCAGTCGCCAACCCTTCCCCGGCCCGGGACTGGCTATCCGCATTATTGGTGACATCACAAAAGAACGATTAGACATATTGCGTAAAGCCGATGCCATTGTGAGAGAAATTATACACCAACACAACTTAGACAGCGCCATCTGGCAAGCCTTTGCTGTACTACCGGCAGCCATTCGTAGTGTAGGAGTCATGGGAGACGAAAGAACCTATGACTATACCGTAGGCATCCGCGCTGTTACCGGAGCCGATGGCATGACAGCGGATTACTATCGATTCCCTTGGGAAATATTAGACGAAATGAGTCGTCGCATATGCAACGAAGTTAAAGGAATCAATCGCGTTGTCTACGATATTACCTCAAAACCCCCGGCGACTATCGAGTGGGAATAATAGCAAAATTTTCTAAAATGGCTACCGGTATTCAAATGGTACCGGAAGTAAAAAAGAATAAACTAAATAATAGTTCCAAGTGGTTTACATGAGGACAAAAAATTAGACCGTAGTTTTGAACTATGGTCTTTTATAGTATAAATTATCTATTTATTAATAAGAAATAAAAAAATAACTTAAAATAGATTTAACAGAATCAGAATTTAAAAAACTTGAGGTCACAATTTGTGACCTCAAGAGAAAACGACAGTACGCACGGTGGTAGACGTTATATGCCATATGTTTTTACCGAACAAGGAATAGCTATGCTTTCAGCTGTGCTTAAAAGCGACATTGTAGTAGATGTTAGTATTAAAATTATGGATGCATTTGTTAAAATGGGTAATTTCTTACTTTCAAATAGAGATATGAAGAAATAGATATTTTTCTGAAGCAATTTCCGCATTTGAGACATGTTGTAGCAGGAGAGTTAAAGACAAAATCAAGTAAAAATTTGTTCAAAAAGCTGAATGAGCATTCGAAGGATTTAGGATTAAAACAAGAAAGGATAGCGAAACAGCATGATTCTTTAATGGAGGAGTTTACCGAGCTTAGACACTTTAAGAATAATATGGATGATTCTCCGGACAGAGAACAAAGGATAGAGAAAAAGCTGAGGGAAAGCATCTTGAAACAAATTAAAGAAATCGAGGAAGAAGATCGGGAAAGAAAGTCACCTAAAAATCGAGGTATTGAAAGATAAAATCGGGATTTCATTTTTTATAAAAAATGTTATAATAAAACATAGAAATTCTATGCGAATGAATAGAGAAGAGGAGTATTATGAAATTCTCATATAACAAGTTATGGAAGTTGTTAATTGACAGAAATATGAATAAAGGCGATTTGCAGAAATTAATAGAAACCGGTCCGTCCACCATTTCAAGAATGGGGCGAAACGAATCCGTAAGACTTGAAATCTTAGGAAGAATATGTGAGAGACTGAATTGTAACATTGAAGATATCATTGAGTATGAAAGAGGAAAACAAGATGTATAAATCAATTGATTTGTTTGCCGGTATCGGAGGGATCAGGCTTGGATTTGAACAGGCATTCGGAAAAAATATCAAGACCGTTTTTATAAGTGAATGGGATGAAAAAGCGGTAGAAACTTATAAAGCAAATTTTAATGACGGTTTAGATGTAGCTGGGGATATTACTAAAGTTGATGAAAAAGATATTCCGGATCACGATATATTACTTGCCGGCTTCCCTTGTCAGGCGTTTTCTCTTGCAGGACATAAAAGAGGGTTTGAGGATGCGAGAGGGACATTGTTTTTTGATGTTGCAAGAATTATAAAGGAACATAAACCGAAAATTGTATTTTGTGAGAATGTCAAAAACCTTGTCAACCATGATAGAGGGCGTACATTTCAGGTGATTAGAAATATTTTGAAAGAATTGGGATATGCGGTATTTTATCAAGTTTTGAACAGTAAGAATTTCGGAGTTCCACAAAACAGAGAAAGGATATATATTGTAGCATTCAGGAATGATATAGCACCTTCGGATTTTGTATTCCCTCAAAAAACCGATGATACAAAAGTTATAAAAGATATTGTTGAAGAAAAGGAAGTGTCTTCAAAATATTATTTATCTACAGCTTATCTGGCATCGTTAAAAAGACACAAAGAGAGGCATGTTTCAAAAGGAAACGGTTTCGGATATGAAATTAGAGAACTTGATTCCGTGGCAGGTGCTATTGTTTGCGGAGGTATGGGAAGAGAAAGAAATCTTATAATTGATGAACGTTTAATTGATTTTACACCTGTTACTCATATAAAAGGAGAGGTTAATAGAGAATATATTCGAAAGATGACTCCGAGAGAATGGGCAAGACTTCAGGGATTCCCAAATGATTTTAAGTTGGTAGTTGCTGATACACATTTGTATAAACAATTCGGGAATTCCGTTACAGTGCCGGTTATACGTGAAATTGCCGAAAAGATAAAATCACAACTTGAGAAGGGAAAGAAGGAAACAATAAAAAGAGAAGAAATATTTGAATAGACTGCTGTTGTATGGAGGTAATTATGCTTACAGGAAATAAAGGAGAATGGTCGGAAATATATGTTTTGTTAAGACTTTTGGCTGACGGAAAGATATATGCAGCCGACAGTGAATTGAATAAATTGGAGGATGTATATTTTCCTATTATTAGAATAATTAGAGAAGAGAACAAAGGAGAAATTAAAGAATATACCGCCGGAGAAATAATATCAATATATATTAACGGATCAAAAGTAAAAGAGTTGCCTGCAACAGAATTTGAAACAGAATCTGAATATCTATTGAAGGAAATTAACAGTAAAGCTTCAAAAGGAGCATTTTCAGTAGAAAAAACGCAGAATTTTATGGATAAAATTCTGTGTTACAAGCTTTCTGCACCTGCAACGGATAAAAGTGATATCACAGTAAAAATAATTGACATAAATACCGGATATAGTCCGACCGTGGGATTTTCAATAAAATCGGAATTAGGCTCATCTCCCACTTTGTTGAATGCAGGAAAAACTACAAACTTTATTTATAAAATAAGTCATAGTTATCCCGACTTGGCTCGAGAAGCAAATGAAATATATATCGTATCGGCAGGTAAAAATCACACGGATGTCAGAGGGCGTATCGATAAAATAATTGACGAAAACGGACAATTGAAATATTGGAAAATGAATAATCAGACTTTTAGCGATAATTTAGTATTGATTGACAGCAATATGGACAGAATTATAGCCGAAACTCTTTTATACTTTTATAAAGACGGAATCAGCAATTGTGATGATATGGTTGAAAAACTTGAACGGGAAAATCCTATGAACTACGGTAATGTAAATGCTTATAAGTATAAGTTCAAGAAATTCCTGACAGCTGTAGCATTGGGCATGAAGCCTGCTACAGTTTGGGACGGTTTAGATGAGGCTACAGGAGGATACATTGTAGTTACAAAGGAAGGCAATGTTCTTGCCTATCATATATATAACAGAAACTACTTTGAAGAATATTTGTTGAAGAACACAAAATATGAGACAGCATCCACATCAAGGCATGATTTCGGGGAGGTATATAGTGAAAACGGAGAAGATTTTATAAAACTTAATTTGCAGGTGAGATTTAGATAATGAAGAAAAATAAGCCTATGACCAGAAGTGAAAACATGGCAAGAGTTAAAAGCAAAAACACAAAGCCTGAAATTTTTTTGAGAAAACTTTTATGGCATAAGGGGTTCAGATATAGGGTGAATTGTAAGAATTTACCGGGAAGCCCTGATATATATTTGCCTAAATATAAGACGGCTATTTTTGTAAATGGATGTTTCTGGCATATGCACGAAAACTGCAAATATTTATCTATCCCTAAGAGTAATTATGAATTTTGGAAAAATAAGCTTGAGGGAAATGTTGAAAGGGACAAGAAAAATTATGCTCAGCTTGAAAGTATGGGAATTAAAGTGATAGTGGTTTGGGGATGTGAAATTAAACGGATGATGAAAGATGACTCTGCTTTATCAAAAAAAGTGAATTCAATATACCAAAAAAATTATATATAATCATAATAGGGAGGTGGAATAATGTTCAAATATGTGGATTACTATCAAGAATACGGTAGAATTATGCAATTTAACAAAAACAAAAAAGAGCCTATTCATAGATGGTATCCATTTGTAGAAGGCTATTCAAAAGAATTCATTAAATCTATTATAGATGAAGTTAATAAAAAAGATTTAGTGTGTTTAGAGCCTTTTTCAGGAAGTGGAACGACCTCTCTGGAGTTGCAACATAATAATATTCCTTGCTATTCATTTGAAATCAATCCGTTAATGTATATTATCGCAAAAGTTAAATTGGAAAATGATTATGATTTAAGTAAAGTAGAATCATGGCATGATTTTGTACAAACTAAACGTGCTGTTATTAATGCAGATCTTACAACTGCTTTTTCTACTCTATATGAAGGGAATAATAAGAGAAAGTGGAATTATGATAAAATTGTTGGGCTGGCTGTTCAAAAATTAAAAATGGCTATAGACTTAATAAAAGAGGAAAAATATAAAAATTTATTTTTTGTGGTTTTGTCGTCTATTCTTTTGGATGTAAGTAATTTATATAGAAATGGAAAATGTTTATCATATAAGAAGAATTGGGAGGAAATAACCCTTTCAGAAGCTGATGTTTTTAAAAAATTCGACGATAAAATAAATAAAGAGATAAAAAAAGATATTCAATCAATCAAGAAGACTGCACAAAATAATCAGAATATTTTATTTAATGAAGATTCTCGTGTAGGAATTGAGAAGGAAGTTGAAAATAACAGTATAGATCTAGTAATAACTTCTCCACCTTACTTAAATTCTCGTGATTATACAGATACTTACATGTTGGAACTAAAAACACTAGGATTAACAAATAATTATGAAGAGGTCAGAGAACTAAGAGAGAAAACTCTTAGATCTCATGTTCAGATAAAGTGGCAAGACAATGAAAGTATAAATAATAAAACTTTAGATAGTACGCTTAAGTTGCTAAAAGACTGTTCAGGAGATCAAGAGATGTGGAATTCTTCGATATTAGATATGGTAAGATTGTATTTTGTTGATATGCAAAAAATATTCCATGTTATCTATAAAAAGGTGAAACTTGGAGGACGAATATATTTTAATGTTTCAAATTCCGCATATTTTAATGTTATGATAAATACTCTGGAAATTTGTGCTGAAATAGCCGAAAGTGAGGGATTTAAAGTCATTGAAATTAGAAAAGCCAGAAAACTAAAACCAAGTCCTCAGCAAAAGGAGCAAATAGAAAATTTGCTAGAAGGCGTTATTGTAATGGAAAAGTAGGTGATCAAATGAAAATTTATTGTTTGCCCAAGATAAAAGAATTGCATATTTATAATTATGACTTATATATATGTCCTTTTGATGTAACATTTTCAGAAAAAATTAATCTTGTTTTTGGAACAAATGGGTTAGGAAAAACAACTTTTTTAAATATCATGCAATATGCTGTAATTGGACCATATATTGGGCAGGTACAATCAAGAAATTGGAAAGAACAGCAAAAATTAAAGAGACCAACTTTTGAAAAATACTATTTTAGAAATAGAATGCGTGAACAGTCAGATAAAGCGGAAGTGCGAGTTATATTTTATTTAGGAAATGATAAGTATGAAGTTATTCATAGCTTATATGAGCATAGGCTGAAAAAAGTGTTCATTAACAATGAAGAGATTTCTGGTGAAAATGTAAATTATGATACGTATGAAAAAAAATATTTTGGGCAAGATGATCAAAATATAGATAGGTATTTGATTGATAGATATCATAAACATCTTGAAAAATCATCAAATTTTCCTGATATTAATGCATTTATGTTAATGCTTACTGAAATTATGTTTTTTACAGAGTCTAGAGATTTATCATTTTGGAATCAGAATATGACAAAGTTAATTTTAAGTAAGTTTATGCCAACAGAGAAATACTTTGAGTATGATGAAGTACAGAAATTAATAAAAAAATATGACAGCCAGGAGCGCTTAACCTCTTATAAAATGTCTATGATTAAAGAATTTTTAGGAGAAGACTTGAGCAAAAAAAACACAATAAAATCTCAGTATTCTTTGGAAGATTTACAAAGCATTGATAATAATATTTCTGAAAAAAAGAAAAGGATTAGTAAACATGAGCAAGAACTTAGTAAAAAAGAGAGAGAAAGCAAACAAAACAGGATTGATTTTGAAAGTGTAGGAAAACAATTACTGGAGATTGAACAACAATGGTATAACAATGTCTTCCCAGATAAATATCAGAAAATATATAATAAATATGTGCCATCGATATTAGCCGATGTTTGTCCGTTTTGTGGAGAAAATCATGTGAATAAGATATTGGAGGTAGACAAGTGCTTTTATTGCAATAAATCAATAAAGATAAGAAAAAATATAGATTTAAATAGGTTAGAAATTGAAAGAAAAAATTTAGACAACGAAAAGAGATATCTCCAAAATAATTATTCTTTGATAAATAAAGAAATTTTAAAAATAAAAAAACTATTGAGCGAAGAAAATAAAGAATTGTTTAAAGTAATTGAAAAACAACAAAAAATTAAGAAAACTTTAGATTTAACAAGTGATGATAATTTTGCGAAATATCAACAACTTGAATTAAAAAAACAAGAGTATCATGAATTGTTAGAGCAAACTAAACAAAGAGAAAAAAAGCTGGCATTAGAAATTGATGCTTATGTTTTAGATAGATTTCAAGACTACAGTACGGTATTTAAGAAATATGCATATTCATTTTTAGGTAATGATAGCAATGTAAGGCTTGAATTAGTTGGGAAATCAGATGAAGCTTTTTTTAAATTCTTCTTAAATGAAACAGAGAGAGAATCAGAAATGACATTATCAGAATCACAAAGAATATTTGTGGATATGGCATATAGACTTGCCACATTAGAATTTTTCCATAAGGATTCCTATTTTATTAGTGAAACACCAGATAGCACATTGGATTATTTCTTTGAGACCAATGCTGTTAAAACATTTAGCTACTTTATCGATTCAGGAAATACATTATTTATGTCCGCTAATGCAAGAAATAGCAGATTAATAAATTTACTTGTAGAGAGATATAAAAAAGAGTATGCGCTAATTAATTTACTCGAAAAATCTACTCTTGCACAGAAACAATTTGATGAAATAAAACAGTTGGAGTTTTATAGTTTTTTGGAGGAATAATATGGATAAGCAAATAAAAAAATTAGAATATTACATATGTTTGTTTTTGTATGCACTAAAGAATAAAAAGGTATCTAAATATACATTATTTAGATATGTATACATATATGATGTTGTATGCGATTATCTTGGGAATTATGAAAAAATTAATGAAAATTTTATTGTTGATAAGGATTTGGGAATCAATAATGTTTTGGAATTGACAGAGGCATTAAATGAGATTAATACTCGGGATTATATTGATATAAAAGCATCTTTTGAAATATATGTCAAAGAAGAGCTAATCAATTATGTAGATTCTATGTATAAATCAAGTTCTAAGATGAAGGAGGATCTTAATAGAATATTGTACTTCGCTGAAATAATATCTTCGTATAGTGAAGATGTAATATTAGCTGTGTTTTTTAGTGAGCCAAATGTTGAAGATGCAATTAGTAGAGGAAAAAAATCAATAAATCTCTCAAATAATAAATTAAAGGAATTGCTTTTGGAATTTGAAAATAGTGCAATAAATAACTTTAATAATAGGTTAGATAAGTATGACGTTTTTACAAGTTGGTTAGATTATGTGTTTGAAAAGTATTTAAAGGGGAAAAGTGATGAGAGATAGAGGCTTCATACAACAGGCTAGTGAAAGCAGCCCTTTTCTCAGTGAAAGTAAAATATTATCACAAATTGCCAGTATGGGAAAAGCTGTTATTATTAGCATGGATGATTTGTTATATTTTCAAAGATATTATCTAAGTATCAAAGATTTAATAGAAAAAGCAAAGGTATCAAATTTTTTATGGGTTATTATTAATAGTGATGGAACTTGTACTGAAGAAAAATTGGGTAATCCTAAAGAGATAAATCAGTTGACAATTATAAACATTGTTGAAGAAAAATTAAAAACATACAAAGGTCATTCTTTTATCGTTAATGATGGAATAGAGTTTTTATATTCTGATGGTAAAATAAATGAGGAAGTAGATTCCTGCTTGGAAAAAAACAAGAAAATGCAGGAAAGGCTAAAAATATTGCATCCTGTTTCTGAACTTGACGAAGTATTTGAACATTTTAAAATTAATTGTAGATATAAAAAAGAGTATTATTATGAGTGTTTTTCTCACGACAAAGTTATAAAAAAAGAGGTTAGAGAGCATGAGCTTAGAAATATATTGATGAAATACCTACAAAATAATATGCGAGGAGAAGTTTCTGTAGAATTTTGCACTGATTATTTAAATGATGAAGAATCCGTAGATATTTATTTAAATGATGGGAATCAACGTGCAATTATTGAAGTAAAATTTTCGTTTGAAAAAAAATATTATGAAGGTAAGACTTTCTATAATATATTTACAAGAATTGAAGATGGTATAAATCAACTCAATAAATATGCTATTCATCTTGCTAAGGATTCGAGATTAGTAGATTATGGATATGTATATATGTTTTATATAAAAGATATGGCTGAAAATCAAATTGAGAAGGAGATAAATGATAAAATTGAAGCGTTAAAAGAATCATTTTCATCAGAGTTGTATTCTATATTTGCAGGTGTAAAGACAAATGATATGAAAGCTTGGTGTTCTAAATCTGATGTTTTGGAGTGATATCCGTGCTTGCAAAAAATCAGAGAAGCAGAAATAAAATGGATAATAAGGATAAATTCGATAATAAAAAACCTGATTTTACGCCATTTATACAAAATGATATCAATGGACATATCGAGTGGGAGTAATTCAAATAATGAAAGAAATACGAAGAAAGACCATAGGTTTTATACGATGGTCTTTTTGTTTTGCTCATGTTTTCCCTCATTTTCGCCATTCAGCTTGTTTGATACATAGTGTAGCGTAAAACTCAAAGAAATTGTGAATCCGATGGCAGAGAGTCGTTATTGACGGGGAAATCTTGTTTTTAGTGATTTCATGTAATATCATGTATTTAGTAATTAATTAAGAAAAAGAAATGTATATAAAAATGGTGCAAGAATTGATGGTGGAAAAATGAAAAAAAGTGGGAAAAAACAGAAAATTTTTATGCTGATTGTGGTGGTTTTACTATTGATAGTCGGTATATTTCTATGGTCACCTTGGAAAAAAGAGACGCCGCCCTTGTACACCTTGGGAGAAGTCAAAAAAGGAACAATGACGAAAGTGATTGATGCTACCGGAACGATTGAAGCTATTAAAACGGTGGATTTATCTGCGACGGCATCAGGTACACTGGAACATGTTTATGTGAAACAAAATGAAGTAGTTCATAAGGGACAAATATTAGCCGATATCAGTTCCAAGTCATTGACATCTATCATGAAAGAAGCAGAAAATACCTTGCGGAATAAGGAATCTCATTATCAAAGATTATCTAACTTGTATGATGAAGGTGCTATTTCCTTCCAAATGCTTGATGATGCGAAATTAGCGTATTTAAATGCCAAAGAATCTTATGATAAAGCGAAGGTCGATGTTCATGATACGGTGATTGTGTCGCCTATGGATGGCGTGATTATCGGAGAACCGATGAAGAGTGGGGAAACGGTTTCTCAAGGCTTGGCAAGTCAAATGGTTATCGCGTCAGTAGCAGATTTATCGGCAATGAAAATAAAATTGCTCGTAGACGAAACGGACATCGGGGCAGTGAAAATCGGACAGAAAGTGGATTTCACTGTAGACGCCTATCCGGGGAAAACTTATCACGGTATCGTGACTGATATTTCTAAAAAAGAAAATACGGCAAAGAATCAAGCAGGGAACTCATCAGTGGTGTACTATCCTGTATACGTGTTGGTTAATGATGATGAAATAGAGGGACTTTATCCGTCCATGACAGCACGAGCAGAAATTACGGGAAATGAAATATCCGATGCGCTTATCGTACCTGTCAGCGCTATACGGAGTGATGCTAAAGGCTCTTATGTATACAAAAATACAGATCAAGGATTGAGCAAAGTATATATTGATACCGGTATGACTACCGATACAGACGTACAAGTGCTTTCCGGCTTAGAAGAACACGATGAAATTGTAGTGGGAGGTACGTTGCCGGAAGAAATGCATGTGCATGGTAAAAAAGGCGCTGCCGTGGTAGGAGTATAATTCATGGAAACGAATACACAGAATATTCCTGTTATAGAACTGCGACATATCGGGAAAAGTTATCATATCGGCGAAGAAAAAATAGACGTATTAAGCGATATTAATCTGCAAATAAAAAAGAAAGAATTTGTATCCATTATGGGCTCATCAGGCGCCGGGAAATCTACATTAATGAATATTTTAGGCTGTTTGGATCGGCCTACCGTCGGTTCCTATCTTTTGGACGGCGATGAAGTTTCCACCTTGAACGATAATGAATTAGCTTATACAAGAAATAAAAAAATAGGTTTTATATTTCAAAGTTTTAACCTTTTGCCTCGATTGTCGGCAGTAGATAACGTGATATTACCCATGATTTATGGAAAAATATTTAAAAAAGAAAGAAGAGAACGTGCGGAAAAAATATTAAAATCCGTAGGATTAGGGGAGCGGATGAATCACATGCCGGCAGAATTGTCCGGCGGACAAAGACAAAGAGTGGCGATAGCTCGGGCATTGGTGAATAATCCGGCTATTATCATGGCAGATGAACCCACGGGGAATTTAGATAGTGGATCAACGAAAGAAATTATGGACATATTTACAGAACTTTCCGACATAGGGAAAACCATTATTCTCGTTACTCACGAAGATGACGTAGCTCTTTACGCAAGACGGCATATTATCCTGTCAGATGGACAAATAAGTCATGATACAGAAAGGGAAGAACGATGACAAATATTTATATCGAAAGTATCGTGATGGCATTTCAATCACTATTCAGCAATAAAATGCGCTCACTTCTAACCATGCTCGGCATCATTATTGGCGTAGCGGCGGTCATCACCCTTATGTCCTTAGGCTATGGCGTACAAAAAGACATAGAAAAAAATATGGCAGGATTAGCCAATAATGAAATAGCCGTCATGCCGGGAGGAATCAGAAAACCGGGGATACGACTATCTCCCGGAGCAGCGCATAGCCTATCCTATAAAGATTACGAAGCAATAAAAAAATTACCCAATATCAGATATGCGACACCTCTACTTAATTTCACCTATACAGCGGTTAATAAAAATAGAAATTGGACCACCGCCGTGAGTGGCGTGACAGCGGAATATGCCATTCTGCAAAATATGAAAATAGAACGAGGTCGCTTTTGGAATGATGAAGAATATAATCACAGAAAAAGAGTTTGCGTCATCGGACATACCGTAGCAAATGCACTCTTTAGAAATGAATCTCCCATAGGCAAAAAAATTCGTATACAGGGGAATTCCTTTACCGTCATAGGAGTAACCAAAGAAAAAGGATTCACCTATTTTGACCAAGACGATTTTATTTTCTGCCCTTTTACCACCATGCAAGAACGAATGCTTGGCGTTAATTTCGTCAGTCGCATTGTACTTAATGGCACAAGTAGTGATATATTACTGCAAGTAGAAAAAGACGTGACCAATCTTTTGCGTACCAGACATGGCATTTTGCCCGGACGAGAAAACGATTTCACCATACAAAACTCCAAAGAAATATTAGCCGCCATAGAAGCCAATACAAGAACGTTGACGCTCTTCTTAGGCAGCATTGCCGCTATTTCCCTTTTAGTCGGCGGTATCGGCATTATGAATATCATGCTCGTTTCCGTCACAGAAAGAACAAAAGAAATAGGCATACGAAAAGCCATAGGGGCGACCTATGGGATGATTATCACCCAATTTCTAATTGAATCTATTACGGTAAGCCTAGCCGGTGGCGTTTTGGGTATTCTCTTAGGCGTATTGATATCCATGGGAATTTCCTTAGTTTCCGCTGTCTCGGTAGTGATATCCCCCGTACCGATTACGGGATCATTCCTATTCTCCGTCATCTTAGGCCTCATCTTTGGCGTATATCCCGCCAGAAAAGCGGCGAAATTAGATCCCATTGAAGCATTACATTACGAATAAAAAAATCCCTCGAAAGCAAATGTCTTGAGGGATTTTTGCATTGACAGTACTTGTTTTATGGATACCATATAATTTTGCTTTTGCAACAATTTTTTGGATAAAAAAACGGGCAGATGTATGAATCTGTCCGGTAGTGATTAGTTAATATAATGTATTACCAAATCGTGGGCCGTAATATTCGTCATAGGCTTTGTAAAATAAATAGTTTGCAACGTGATAGAAAGGAGAACCAATGTAACCGTTTCTATTATCAAACGATGGAGAAGAAGGTTGATAATTACCGTTTAAAGACCAAATATCTTCAAGATATCTAGAGCTATAGATGCCAAGTTCAGATATTTTTCTTTTGTTGGGATTAAAATCTCGATAAGATATATCATAACTAATATTCATGGTAAATGATCCAATGACGTTATATAAATAATCAACAAAATAGGATGTACACTTCAAAGTATAGTATGGAGGTGAATATCTTAAGGATTCTATGGAGTCGGAGTCAACGAAGAGAGCATGTTCAGAACTTTGGTAGATCATTTGATATTGTTGGGGATTATCTTGCAGTTCATCTAATGAAATGGCAGAAGTATGGAATGGGATAGATAGCAATAAGAAGAAAAACAAAAATAATCGCTTCATAAAAGGCCTCCTTTAGATAATTCTTTTAAGCTTTTAACTATATATTACTTATTATAGTATCTTTCTTGGAAATAGGAAAGATGAGTGGCTAAGCGGTAAGTGTTAATGTTTACTCGGTGAATC
>KQ960818.1:0-29392 GCA_001553355.1 Veillonellaceae bacterium DNF00626 | reverse complement strand
TAAGTGTTAATGTTTACTCGGTGAATCTTTGATATAACTAAAAAATACTTTTATATCTCGGTCTATTTTTGAATATAGCAATTTTTTGGATAAAAAACCGGGCAGATGTATGAATCTGTCGGGTAGTGATTAGTTAATATAATGTATTCCCAAATTGTGGGCCGTAATATTCGTTATAGGTTTTGTAAAATAAATAGTTTGCCACCTGATAGGCGAGAGAATTAATGTCAGGGTCGTCATTATAAGATTTTTGCTTATGTAGACGATAATTACCATTTAAAAACCAAAAATCTTCAGAATGATTATCGACATAGATACCAAGTTCAGATATTTTTCTTTTGCGAAGATTAAAATCTCGATAGGAACTATTATAGCTGACAGTTATAATATTTGAAGAAATGAAATCCCGTAAATAATTCACCATATAGGCTTTACACTTCAAAGTATAGTATGGAGGTGAATC
Organism: Veillonellaceae bacterium DNF00626; assembly: GCA_001553355.1. Taxonomy (GTDB): domain Bacteria; phylum Bacillota; class Negativicutes; order Veillonellales; family Dialisteraceae; genus Dialister. The sequence goes on along the minus strand of KQ960818.1, from coordinate 28,929 downwards.
TCTTAAGGATTCTATGGAGCTTGCGTCAACGAAGGCAGCATATTTAGAAGTTTGGCGGATTAGTTGATATTTTTGGGGATTATTCTGTATTTCCTGTAATGAAATGGCAGAAGTATTGAATGGGATAGATAGCAATAAGAAGAAAAACAAAAATAATTGTTTCATAAAAAGTCTCCTTTAGATAATTATTTTAAGCTTTTAACTATATATTACCTATTATAGTATCTTTTTTGGAAATAGAAAAGACAGGTGCTTTAAGCGGTAAGTGTTAATGTTTACTCGGTGAATCTTTGATACAAATAAAAACCGTATAGATTTTGTGAATAGTTTTTTGAATTTCTGTTATAATAAATAAGATGGAAGAAGAAACGGAGGACACAAATGAATTTTACAATTGAACCGCAGCAGCAGGAACTTATTGATTTAGCGAAGACTATCGCAGTGAATGAAATCGCACCGCGTGCTTTGGATATGGATAAAACCGGTGTTATGGACGAAGAATTGCTCCATATACTTAAATCTTCCGGGCTTACACAGACGTCTGTGCCGAAAGAATATGGCGGAGCCGGATTGGATCTTTTGACTGTGGCTCTTATTATGGAGGAAATAGCGAAAGGATGCAGCGGAGTTGCTACTGTTTGCGCCGCTAATGCTTTGGCGTCTTATCCTGTGTTATTTGCCGGAAGTGATGATCAGAAAAAGGAATTATTTGATTGTCTTAATCAGGGTGGCATGGCATGTTTTGCTTTGACGGAACCGGGGGCAGGCTCTGATGCCGGGGCTGTTTCTTGTAAAGCCAAAAAAGTGGAAGGCGGTTATATTCTGAATGGGACAAAATGTTTTATTACTAATGCGCCTATTGCGGATAAATTCGTTGTTTTTGCAAATACGAAAGAAGGCGGCGGCATAAGAGGACTTACGATTTTCCTGATTGATGCAAAAACGTCGGGCGTGTCTATCGGTAAAGAAGAAGATAAGATGGGCATACGAGCATCCGCCACGGCAGAAATTATTTTTGATGATTGCTTTGTACCAGAATCGGCGCGTGTAGGAAAAGAAGGACGGGGTTTTCTTATCGCTATGCAAACGTTGCAGGCATCAAGACCGGTGGTGGCAGCTATTTCTGTGGGTATTGCTGAAGCGGCTATCGAAGCGGCAGTGGCTTATTCTCATCAAAGAAAACAATTCGGGGCGAAAATTGCGTCTTTTGAAATGGTGCAGCAAATGATCGCTGATATGGTTATGAAAACTGAGGCGGCTAAGGTTTTGACGTATCGAGCATGTGTGGCGCAGATGAATAAAGAAAAGAAAGCGGCGATGTATTCGGCTATGTCAAAATGTCTTGCGTCTGATACGGCTATGGAAGTGACGACTACGGCAGTGCAAGTCATGGGCGGTAATGGGTATTCACGTGAAAATCCGGTGGAAAAATATATGCGTGATGCGAAAATTATGCAAATTTACGAAGGAACAAATCAAATTCAGCGTTTGGTTATTGCCAATGAAGCTACTTTCGGGTGATAAAGAAATAGGAAGTCCTGTGAGAGCAGGGCTTTTTTTGTGGTGTGAGTCAGTGGAAATGGGAAAATTTTTTTAACATATTTGACAAAAGAAAATTTATATGGTAAATTATAAATACGTTAATACTTTATCTGAGTAAAGGAATAAAGGAGTGGCTATGATGAATTGGAAAAAAATGTTTGCGATCGGGTTATTGTGCATCGGTGCCGTAGGGATGATGACCGGTTGCGGTGGAGATCAGAAGAAGGGCGCTAATGGCGCAAATGGTAAGCCGGAAAAAATTATTGCCGGCATGGATGATACTTTTGCACCGATGGGTTTTAGGGATGATGCAGGAAATATTGTCGGATTTGATGTAGATATTGCAAAGGCGATTTCTAAAGAAATTGGTGTGCCTATTGAGTTTAAGCCGATTGATTGGGCGGGAAAGGAAACGGAATTGTCGTCCGGACGGATTGATTGTATTTGGAATGGCTTTTCTATCACGCCGGAGCGTGAGAAAGTATTGATTTTTTCTAAGCCGTACATGGCTAATGCACAGGTGTATGTGGTACGTGCTGATTCGGATATTCAGTCTGTGGAAGATTTGAAGGGGCGGAAATTATCTATTCAAGAAAGTAGTACGGCGCAGTTCGAGTTGGATAAGAATGAAGCGTTGAAGAAGTCTTTTGAGAGTATAAAGGCGTATCCTGATTTTAGTTCATGTTTCATGGATTTGGAGTCCGGGCGTTGTGATGCGATTTTGGGAGATACTTGTCTGATTGAATATTACATGACAAAGAAGGCAGGGATGTTCCGGGAATTACCGGGTGTGTTGTCTAAAGATTCTTTTGCTATCGGCATTAAGAAGGATAATGCGGCATTGCAGCAGCTTTTGAATGAAGGTATTGATAAAATTATCGCGTCAGGTGAGGCGGCTAAAATTTCCGAGAAATGGTTCGGTAAAGATGTTATACTGAAATAAGCAGTAAATAAAGGGGCACAGGCTTTTGTCTGTGCGATTTCCCTTTTTAGGAGTGATGAAATGGATTATATTGTACGTATTTTACCGAATATGATTTCGGGACTTGGTGTGTCGGCGGAAATATTTCTTGTTACCATCGTGTTGTCTTTGCCTATCGGTATTTTGCTCTCTTTGGTACGGTTATCAAGAATTTCTCTTTGCCGTCAGATCGCCGGCGCATATATCTATTTGATGCGCGGCACACCGCTTATGCTTCAAATTATGTTTATTTATTACGGGTTACCACTTATTATTGGCATCCATTTAGATGATTTTCCGGCGGCGGTGATTGCTTTTGTTGCCAATTATGCGGCGTATTTCGCAGAAATATTTCGCGGTGGGATTCAGTCTATCGGGAAGGGGCAGTATGAAGGCGCCAAGGTGCTCGGATTTACGTATAAGCAAACCATGTGGCATATCATTCTCCCTCAGGTGGTGAAGAGGGTTATTCCGCCTTTGGGAAATGAAACGATTACGCTTTTGAAGGATACGTCTTTGGTGTATATTTTGGCAATGAATGATTTGATGCGTGTGACTCGTGCTTTTGTTCAGCGTGATTTTGATACGACGCCGTTTCTTGTGGCAGGTGTATTTTACTTAATTTGTACGGCTGTATTGACGAAGATATTAGCTTATATTGAAAAGCGCTATGCTGTTTATGAGGAGTGACATGATGAGTTTTATTGAAATGAAAAATATCCGGAAGGATTTTGGCAATCATACCATACTGCATGGCGTGAATATGACGTTGGAAAAAGGCGATGTGGTGTCTGTTATCGGGCCATCCGGTGCAGGAAAGAGTACGCTCCTTAGGTGCCTGAATCATTTAGAGGTGATTCAAGGCGGTTCTATTTCCATTGATGGGGAATATTTGGCAGAGGAGAAAAATGGTCAAGTCGTTTATGCGGATAAGGAAATAGCGAAACAGATTTTAGGAAAAATGGGAATGGTATTCCAATCATTTAATTTATTTCCTCATATGACGGTGTTGGACAATATTTTAGCAGCTCCTATTTATGTAAAAGGAATGAAGAAAGAAGATGTGCTTCCTTTGGCGGAGCAACTTTTGGAGAAGGTAGGGCTTTATAATAAAAAAGATGGTTATCCCGGGAGTTTATCCGGGGGACAAAAGCAAAGAGTGGCTATTGCTCGCGCGCTTGCGATGAAACCGGAAATCATGCTTTTCGATGAGCCTACGTCTGCTTTGGATCCGGAGCTTACCGGTGAAGTTTTGCGAACGATACAGCAATTGGCAGATGAAAATATGACGATGGCAATTGTTACACATGAAATGGCATTTGCGAAATCAGTGTCGGATAAAATTCTTTTTATGGTGGATGGCGTGATTGAAGAGGAAGGCACGAGTGAGCAAATATTTGAGAGTCCGCAAAGTGAACGGACAAAAGCATTTATTCAATCAGTATTAAGGTAAAAAAATATGTCCCGGCGTATGTCGGGATTTTTTATTGTGGAAATAGATAGGGTGAGGTATATCAAAAAATCATAAGTACTTGTATCTATATGAGAAAACAATATTTGATAAAATTTCCGATATGACGTACTATAAACTATGTAATTTTTCTAAATAGCGTATATTAATAAGAGGGGGATTGGCTTATATGGAAATGGTATTGGGATTTATTGTCCTATTGTGTTGTCTTATTTTGGGCATACGTCATGGCGGAATTGGTTTAGCAGTTATCAGTGGAATCGGTTTGATGATTTATACTTTTGTATTTCACTATCAGCCGGGAACACCACCTATCGGGGTTATGCTTACCATACTGGCAGTAATTACCTGCGCCGGCTTTTTGCAAACGTCCGGAGGTCTTACGGTGATGCTTAAGTATGCGGAACGTTTTTTGCGTAATAATCCTAAGCATATCACGATTTTAGCGCCGGTGACGACATGGTTTCTTACGATTCTTTGCGGTACCGGTCATGTAGTGTATACACTATTTCCGATTATTTATGATATTGCAATTAAACAAAATATTCGTCCGGAGCGACCGATGGCGGTATCATCTGTGGCATCGCAAATGGGTATTTCCGCATCACCTGTATCCGTAGCGGTAGTTACTATCGTAGGTTTCATGGCAGCAGCCGGACAAAACTATTCTATTTTACAGGTTTTGGCAGTGTCTGTACCGGGGACACTTTTTGGTGTTCTTTGTGCGGCCTTCTACAGCTATCGCCGAGGCGTTGAATTGGAAAAGGATGAGCTTTTTCAAAAAGTGATTCAAGATCCGGAACAGAGAGAATATGTTTATGGAGATAGTGAAACTTTACAAGGAAAAGAATTACCGGCGTCTTACTATCGGGCGACCATCATATTCTTAGTAGGTATTTTCTGTATTGCCATATTAGGTAACTTCTCAGACTTGTTGCCACATTTCGCAGATAAAGCTGGAAAAATGAAAGCGATTTCCATGACTACGGTTATTCAAATGGTTATGCTTTTTGTTTCAGCGCTTATGCTTTTCTTCTGCCATACGAAAGCAAGAGAAGTAGGAAATAGTCAAGTATTCCGTGCCGGGGTAGTAGCTTTGGTGTCAGTGTACGGTGTGGCATGGATGGCAGATACATATTTCGCCAATCATATTGCCGTCTTAAAAACATTTTTGAGTGCCGTGGTAACTGAGCATCCGTGGACTTATGCGGTGGTACTTTTCTTTACCTCTAAGTTGGTCAATTCTCAAGGGGCCGCTATTGCGATTGTCATGCCGATGGCGTTGGGATTGGGCATGGATCCTGTCATGGTGATGTCTTTTATCCCTGCTTGTTATGGCTATTTCTTCTTGCCCACTTATCCGTCAGATCTGGCATGTATCGGCTTTGATCGGTCAGGCACGACACGCATAGGGAAATATGTCTTAAATCATAGCTTTATGCTTCCGGGATTGATTGGTGTTTTCACCGCTTGCTGCATGAGCTTCATTGTGGCACATGCTATTTTGTAAAAGTGAAATAATAAATGCTTGATGTAACTCCTTCCGAAAATGTCGGGAGGAGTTTTTATTTTTTGTATGAATGCGAAAAAATACATTGACAAGGAAAAATAATGGATATATAATTGTTCTAATTTATTTTAAAACCGGAAAGGAAGTAGATATTATGGCTATTTGTTTTTCAAAAATAGTAACAGAAATGAAAGCATCAGAATTAACACCTATATTAGCATTGACGGCACGGCCTGATATTATTTCTTTCGCCGGTGGTCTTCCGGCAGAGGAAACATTTCCTTTACAAGAATTAAAGGAAACCGCGCTTCAGGTCATGGAAGAAAATGGAAAAGAAGCATTGCAATACGGCTTGGCAGCGGGAGATAAAGAACTTCGCGGTGCTATTGCAGATCGTATGAATGGACTTTATGGCCATTTCGGTATGAGAACTTTGGCGGCAGATGATATGATGATTGTTACCGGTTCACAACAGGGGTTGGACATCATCGGGAGAATTTTCTTGGACAAGGGTGATGTGGTTTTGGTAGAAAAACCCTCATACTTGGGCGCTATCGGCGCATTTGATTTTGAAGGGGCCAATTATGTAGAAGTGCCTATGGATAAAGAAGGCATGATTCCTGACGAATTGGAAAAAATTCTTCAAACGACAGAGCGTGTAAAATTTATTTACGTCATTCCGAATTTCCAGAATCCGACCGGTATCTGCTGGTCAAAAGAGCGACGTGAAAAAATCATGGAGATTGTGAGTCGTTATGAAATACCGGTGGTAGAAGATAATCCTTATGGTGAACTTCGTATGGAAGGGGAAGCACTTCCGCCGTTGCTTTCGATGGATCCGAAACATTTAGTTATACATTCAGGCAGTTTCTCTAAAGTATTGGCACCGGGCATGCGCTTGGCGTGGGTAGTTGCTAATGAAAAGATTTTATCCAAAATGACTTTGGTAAAAAGCGCAACGGATCTTCATACGTCCAGCTTGATACAACGTGAAGCTGCTATGTATATGAAGAAATATAATTTGTCCGCGCATATCAAAGAAAATTGCAAGCTTTATAAACATCGGAGAGATGTGATGCTTGACGCACTTAAAACGAATTTGCCGGAATACATTCAGTGGACACATCCGGAGGGTGGACTATTTCTTTGGATTACCTTGCCGGCTGATTGGGATGCTCGTGAATTGCTCATGATGGCGATAGACAAGAAAGTGGCTTTTGTTCCGGGTGATTGCTTCTTCCCGGTATCCGGGAAACGGAATTATTTCCGCTTGAATTTCTCTTATAATAATGACGAAAGAATTAAAGAAGGAATACGCCGTTTGGGTGAAACCATTAAAACTTATGCGGAAACAAAAAAATAAGAAGTAAATAGAAAACGCTCCTTGGTGGAATTTCATCGAGGGCGTTTTTATTATGATTAGTTATTGCATTCTCAAAAACTTTCAATATCCTTGTTTTTCAATGAAAATTGACACAGAAAATAAATATTTCGTATAATAACAGCGATGACGAAAAGAAAAGGAGAGGGCGATGAAGCAAAGGGAAGAGGATTGGAAACAAAGGCAAGCAGATAAGGCGGAGAGATTAAAAGAGGCGGCTTTTTTGTCTGCCGGAAAACGAGTGGCGGCGGAAGATACAGTACGGCTATTGGAGGCGGTGATCCGTCCTTTTGATTTGGTGAATATAGAAGGGGATAATCAGAAACAAGCTGATTTTTTAGCAAAAGCATTATGCCAAGTGAATGAGGAGAAGATTCATGATTTGCACATGGTGCAGTCCACCTTGGCATTGCCTTCTCATTTAGAACTTTTTGAAAAGGGAATCGCTCATGCCCTTGATTTTGCGTATGCCGGCAGTCAAGGCAAAAAGTTAGCGCAATTAATAAAAGAAGGAAAAGTACAATTAGGTGCTATCCACACATATTTAGAGTTATATGGCAGATATTTCATCGATCTTATCCCGAAAGTATGCCTCTTGGCAGCAGAAGCGGCAGACGAAGAAGGCAATTTATACACCGGAGCATCTACTGAAGATACAGCAGTTATTGCGGAAGCCACGGCTTTTCATGAAGGCATCGTTATCGTGCAAGTAAATCGAATGATGAAAAAATTACCGCGGATAGATATTCCCTCCGATTGGGTGGATTTCGTGATAGAAAGCCCTGAACCTTACGTTCTTCAGCCTCTTTTTACAAGAGATCCGGCACATATTGATGATGAACGTATCCTAAAAGCGATGATGGTCATCAAAGGGATTTATAGTAAGTATGGCATAGAAATATTAAATCACGGAGTGGGTTATGATACAGCAGCCGTCGAACTTCTTTTACCGACTTATGGAGAAGAATTAGGATTAAAAGGGAAAATTTGCAAAAATTGGATATTAAATCCCCATCCTACTATGATTCCGGCGATGGAACGCGGATGGGTCAAACAAATGTATTGCTTCGGGTCAGAAGTGGGTATGGAAAAATATATAGCTGCGCGGCGCGACTTATTTCCCATAGGCCCTGATGGAGCGATGCGATCCAATCGTGCTTTTGCGCAAGTGGCAGGGCATTATGCGGCGGATCTTTTCATCGGCGCTACGATGCAAATAGATGAATACGGAAATTCATCAACGGCAACAAAAAATAACATCGCCGGCTTTGGCGGTGCACCGAATATGGGTTGTGATGCACATGGACGCAGACATGTCACCGAAGCATGGAAAATTTGCGGCCAATCAAATACCGTATCAGGCGCTTCAGAACGAGGAAGAAAGCTTGTAGTACAGCTCATTACAACCGTATCCGAAAAAGGATTTCCCGGGTTTGTGAAAGAATTGGACGCAGTCACATTGCAACACAATGCGAACTTAGCTTTGCCACCGGTAATGATTTACGGCGATGATGTGACACATATCGTATCAGAAATAGGGATTGCCTATCTTCATCAGTGTCAAAGCATGGAAGAACGAAAACACGCCATTCAAGCCATTGCGGGACAAACAGACATCGGCATGATGGAAGATACGAAAGAAACAAAAAAACTTCGAGAATTGGGCATTGTTGCCTATCCTGAAGATTTAGGAATTGACCGAGCCAAAGCCACAAAGAATCTTTTAGCAGCCAAGACAATGAAAGAATTAGTAGACTGGTCAAACAGGCTTTATGAGCCACCGGAAAAATTTAGAAATTGGTAAAAGAAAAGCTCTTATGGTGAAATATTTTCATCGTAAGAGCTTTTGTGTTATGACTTTTTATACGAATTAATAGTACGAATGATCCATTTCTCACCGCCGGTGAATTGGGCATTATATTTTCGTGACGTTTGTTCATATTTCTTTTGCACGTCATAAAGTGCTTTTTGCAAAGATTGCAATTTTTTTAGTACCGTTTGAGGTCGCAAATCCTGTTTACATACAGGACAAACAGGTGGCGTGATGTAGTGGGTATTGATTCTGGAATGACAAGTCGCGCAAGTGATGAAATCGCCTGCCCATCGTTTTTCTTGTTCTTGTAAGAAGTTGGTCCATTTTTCCTCTTGCACTTGGCAGCGTTTTTGAAGAGTGAGCATTTTGGGTGACGGCGGAATGCCTATTTTATATTTCACCGCATAGGTGGTCGGCAAAGTTTTGAGATACTCCATTGCTTGCGATTTGGTATTGAATATTTTTTCTTTAAAGAATAGACCTTTGAAAATGTGATTGACTTCCCGTTTGGTAAAACCTTCTTCAATCATGGTTGCTTTGATGCTATCTCTAATGGTCTGTGTGGGGTTTGTAATGTCAAATTCCCAATACTTGTCCTGCCATAAATTTTCCGCAGTGAGCGCTATTTCTTGCGGTTTTATTTCTTCCTTTGCCGGAATTTCAGTTTTTGTATTTTCTTTTATCGCTTCAGGGGGATCCTTTTCATCCGATAAGTCAAAAAGGGATATTTCTTCAAAATCCGGTTCGCTGATCATGTCATTCTCCTTCCGGTAATTATTGTATTCATCATAGCATGAATGACGGTGGAGTGCGACTTTTATTTGAGTTGTCGTTGTATGAGTAGGACGATTATAGCACTAACTAAGATGAGCGTTTTGTCATGGTCGTGCCAAACGTTACCCGGTGTGGTGATAAAGAAATATGTTAAGATGAGGAAAATAACGGTCAGAATAAGAGAAAATAGACCTTTCCATCGGAATGGTTCTTCTTTTTGTTTTTGCTTTTCACAGTATGGGCAGTGGGGAAGTTCTTTGAGGAGTAATCGACCGCAATTTGGGCATTTCTTTAGTTTGTCTAAGTCGATGGTTACTTTTTCTTGATTCATTATGCACCTCATACCAAATTTATTTCTTTTTGTATCATAGCATGAATAGAAAAGAAAAAGAAAACGACTGCTCATTTTTCTGAGTAGTCGTTTTTATTTTTTATGAGATTATTTCATATCCGGATGCATTTCTTTAGCTAATCTTTCTAAAGCATCAACGGTTCTTACGCCCGGGGTGATTTCAGAAAGTTTTACGCGAATGAAATGGCCTTCTTTGATAGCTGTAACTTCAGAAATCTGCGGATTAGATTTGAGACTTTCTACTTTCTTTTCGAAGTCTCCATCGTTTCTATCACTGGTGGAGTAGTCCACGATGATGATATAATCCGGGTTTGCTTTTACGAAAGATTCCCAGCTTGTTTTGGACCAAGTTTTGTCAACACCTTGTCCTGCCATGACATTGTCTACACCGATGAGTTTTAAAATGTTTGTGGTGTAGCCTTCGAATACGGTGAATGGATCGCCATCTTCGGAGTCAAATACGAAAGCTTTGACATGGGGTAAATCTTTCAGTTTCTTTTGAACAGCCTCTAATTTTTTCTTTTGAGCATCTACCCATTTTTTGGCATTATCTTCTTTTCCGAAAATTTTGCCGTATTCCAACATGTCGTTGAAGTTGGTGTCCAGAGTAGCTTTGGTGTCTTGCATGGAATCAGGTACGAAAATCGGAATACCGGCAGCGATAATCTTTTCAGCCGGAATGCCTCTCTTGGTAAAGGGGACTTCCCAACCGGTGACAAAGTCCGGTTTTACGGACATGAGTTTTTCGTACGAAGGCCATTTTTCTGCTAATACAGGCACTTTAGCATAGGCATCAGCCAGGGGTGGGTAAATATCATCTTCTTTGAAAGCTGTACCTGCCATCTGATCTTGTAAGCCTAAAGCAAGCATCATTTCTGTGGTAGCAAAGGACATGGAAACAGCTTTTTTCGGCGGAGCGGATACTTTCATATCTACTTTTTTACCGTCTAATGTTTCCACCCATGTAACGCCTTCAGATTTGGGAGCGGATTTCATTGGGTTGGAAATGCTGCATCCGGTCATCAGGATACCCATAGAGGTCGCAATAATCATAGAAGCAATTATTTGTTTTGTCTTTTTGTTCATTACTATTCCTCCTAAGAATAAAATATTTGCCTTTAGCAATAAAGGAAACGTTTTCCTTCGTGCGTGGCAGTGTAAAACGATACTTCAAATATTTCACTCATTTTTTCTGCGGTGAGAATGTCTGAAGTCTTTCCGTGGTAGCAGATCTCTCCATTTTTCATAACAATGGAATGGTCGCAATAGCGTGCTGCCAGGGATAAATCGTGAAGTACAATAATGACAGTGCCGTGTGTATGGAATTTTTTTAAATTTTCCATCAAAGCCAATTTGTACTTGACGTCTAAGTGATTGGTAGGTTCGTCCATGAGAAGTAATTCCGGCTCTTGTGTGAATGCTTTAGCGATAAGAATGCGTTGCTTTTCACCGCCGGACATTTGTTTCATTTCACGTCCCCAAAGGGGAATGGATCCGGTCATCTCCATGGATTGTCGAACCATGTCATAATCATGGGCAGAATAGTCGGCGAATCGTTCTTTAAAGGGATAACGTCCCATGAGTACGACTTGTTCAGCTTTCAATTCGCCTACCATGCCCATACCTTGCTGAACCATGACAGCCACTTCTTTGGCGTATGTACTGCGTGGAATGGTTTCAACAGGTTTTCCTTTGTAAAATACAGAATTTTGGCTGTATATACGTCGGGAAATATGAGAGAGGAGCGTGGTCTTGCCACAGCCATTCGGCCCGATGATACAGGTCATGCTCCCTTCTTCTATATGTAGAGAAATATTTTTTAAAATTTTTTTATCGCCTACAGTGTAATTTAAGTTTTTGATTTCAATCATTCTGCGTTCTCCTTGTAACGATGGGTTACAATCCATAAGAAGATAGGAGCGCCTACAATAGAGGTAAGGACGCCGATTGGTATTTCTTCAGGGGCACAAAGTGTGCGAGAAAGAACATCAGCCCATATCATAACTAAAGCTCCTATGACGGATGAAAAGAGTGTAAGTCTTCCATGTGTGGGCCCGGCAGCATATCGTGCCAAGTGCGGAGTGATAAGTCCTACAAATCCGATGATGCCTGCTTTAGCAACTAATACAGCAACAATAAGGGATGTAAGAATGACAATGAATAATTGAAGACGTTTTAAGTTCATGCCTAAATATTCCGCTTCGCCTTCGCCCAAAAGGAGTAAATCCAAGTCATGGCGAATCATCCAAATAATTAAGGCGATAATAAAAACAGGAATAGCGACGGACATTAAATCATTCCATTGCATGCCGGAGAGACTGCCTAACAGCCAAAAAGTAGCGCTACGAACTTGTGCTTCATGACGTGCGCCATAAATGATTATCATCGTTAGGGCGGAAAAGAAAGCCGATACGCCCATGCCGACCAAAATCAAACGAATAGGGCTGGAACTTTTTCCGGAGCACATGGTAACGATAATGGTAGACAGCGCCGCACCGACAAAAGCGCCGGTGGATACACTGTAAGTGCCGAAAAAAGAGAACCAACCCAAAATAATAGCAGTGACAGCACCGGTACTGGCGCCCGAAGAAACGCCTAATACATAAGGATCAGCCAAATCATTTCTCGTCATCGTCTGCAAAACTAATCCACATAAAGAAAGACCCATACCGCATAAAGCAGCAAAAATGGTCCGAGGGATGCGGATTTGCCATATGATAAGCGAAGAAGTGGTATGTCCCGGTGCTCCTTGAGAAATGAATGTAGAAATTTCTTCCATGAGCTCATTCAAAGGAATATTCACCGATCCGAAACGTACCGATAAAATCATGCTTGCTATTAAGAAAATAAGCAAAATAAAAAAGCGTGTGGATACATTTAAACGACTATAATTAGAATGCATATACAAAACCTCATTAAATTTCCGTTGCTTAAATAATAGCATAAAAAATTTTATCATACAATGAACATAAAAATAATATATATGTATAAAAAAGTATGAAAAAGAAAATAAATATTGGTATTGAGCAGAAAAATATTTTGTGAATGATAATGGTGAATATAAAAAGATAACAAGAAAAGGATTCCCGATAGTGAGAATCCTTTTCTTGTTATCTTTTTTACTATTCTTCCACGCCGGCGTATTTTTTGGCGAAATTTCCGAAGTTTTTGATGAAATAATCTCTTAGCTTTTCTGCCGGTGGCGAGAGAGGAACATTTTTATTCCACGAAAGGCCGATGTATCGTTGGCAGTTAGGTGTAGAAATGGGCACTAATGCCACGTGATCACCGCCCACACCATGCCATGTGATACTGGGAGCGAAAGAAACACCGAGACCGGCACGGATAAATTCTCGTACGGTTACCGGGCTATCACTTTCTAAGATGACATGGGGAACAAAACCTGCGATTTGGCAGTAGTAGTCTGTGATATTTCTTAGTGCTACGCCTTGTTGAAGAGAAATGAAATCGGATTTTTCAAAATCTTCCAAATGTACAGAGGCTTTTTGCGCCATGGGATGGGTGTCCGGCATAGCGATCATGATATGTTCTTTCAGTAAGGTTGCAGAGTAGTCATCATCTACCGGGTTGATACTACTGGACAGGTATAAATCTACTTGCGGATGATGTTGTAATTCTTTTTGATCGCGTTGTTGAATAATTTCAAAGCGAATGTCCGGATGTTCTCTACGAAATTCTGTGAGAAATGCGGGAATAATCATGGAAGCAGCAAAAATCGAAATGGTGACTGTAAGGTCTTGTGCTTCTTTGGCATCTTCCATTTCTTTTTGAGCGTGCTTTAGTTCTCTCATAATTCTGTTGGTATGACCCCATAAAATTTCGCCGTATTTTGTGAGGATGATATTCCGCCCTACGCGTTGAAAAAGTGGTACGCCTAATTCTTTTTCCAGCATTTTAATCGTATGTGACAAAGATGGTTGTGAAATATGTAAAGCTTTGGCGGCTCGTGTGAGATGTTGCATTTCTGCGGTTTTTTGGAAATAAATAAGAGATAGTAAAGTGAGTCGCATGTTACCCTCCTTAATATGTATTTCAATTGACTAAATTATACGCTTCTATTTATGAATGTTCAATATATCGTATTTATATTTGATTATAGGTTATAGTTTTTGTAATAGGTGAATTATTTTTTATTGATGCTCTATCATGCATAGATAGGGAGTTTATGTGGCGTTCATAAATAGTTATAAGCGTTTTTCATATGAAATAAGCCGAAAGGGTATAACTTATTTGTTTTGATTTTTATAGGGCTGTGTTTATTCAATGGAAAAAAGGCTATATCGAAATAGCCTTTTAAGAAATGATAATTTGGATGATATTTTTTAATTCTTCTTTTGTCATGTGATTCGTTACAACGTCTATAATAGGGACTTCCAAGCCACGTATAAATAAATCAGCTTTATCTTCATAATTATTTAAGTTCAGGAATAAAGCACCTGCTAATATAGCACTTCTTTTATTACCGTCATTGAATATGTGGAATTCAGCAATGCAATAAACTAAATGAGTTATTTTATCAGCAAAAGTAGGGTAATAATCAGGGTTCTGTATATGAGCTAATATACTGTCCAATTGCCCGATATCTTTTATACCGGATAGTCCTCCACTTTTTAATATAACCATGTTATGAATTTTTATTAGATCTTGTATTTCAGGGTATATCATTTTTTTGCCAATCTTTTGAATACGTCTATATTTTTATCAATCAATTTTTCTATCATAGCGACTTCTTTTTTGTTTTGTTCATTTGTTTCTTTATTATTTTTTTGCTTGTTGTCTTTATCCATTTTTTTCTCCTTTATAAAATCGCATTATGAGTGATGAGTTTATCTATTATGACTGTATAGGTAATATTTAAATATAAATAATCCATTTTTTTATTATAGCATATTTTATGATATAATTTTATCGGAAATAGTAATCTCTAAAGGAGAAAGAAGGACATAGAATGAAAATTTTTATTGATACGGCTGATGTGGATGCCATTCGTTTGGCCAATGATATGGGAATTATTTGCGGGGTGACGACAAATCCTTCGTTAATTGCTAAAGAGGGTCGTGATTTCAAGGAAACGATTAAGGAAATAGCGTCTATTGTGGATGGTCCTATTTCTGCGGAAGTATTATCGGATGATGCGGAAGGAATGGTTCGCGAGGGCGTGGATTTAGCACATTGGGATCCTCATGTGGTGGTGAAAATTCCTATGACGCAAGAGGGCTTGAAGGCTGTAAAGAAATTAAAGGAATTGGAGATACGCACAAATGTGACTTTGGTATTTTCTGCGAGTCAGGCGCTTTTGGCGGCGGAAGCCGGGGCAACGTATGTCAGTCCTTTTGTAGGCCGCTTGGATGATATTGGTACGGATGGCGTGGCATTGGTGCGGGATATTGCACAAATATTTTATAATGACCATATTTCGACAAAAATTATTGCAGCATCTATACGTAGACCGGAGCATATGACAGCTTGTGCTTTAGCCGGTGCGGATATTGCTACGGTGCCATTTCAGGTGCTTTGCGATGCCATGAAGCATCCTTTGACTGATATCGGTATCGCGCGATTTAAAAAAGATTGGGAAACGGTACCAAAGAAATAGTATGGCCTTCTTCGGAAGGCTTTTTCAGTGGTGATGAGAAAAGAGGTTTTATGAAACGGGTAAAGAGACAAAGAAAGAAGGAGCGTATTGAGGCGGCGATCAAGGGTAACCCCGTGGACAGGATTCCTTTGGTTTTTTGGCAATCGCATAGTTCATCTGATGATGCTCAAGCATCGTGGGAAGACATATATCATTTTTATCAAGAAACAGATACAGATATGTTGGTGCTTCCTTTGATGTCTTTGTATGATGTGAAACAAACGGAAAGCGGACATATTTCCTTATCCCTTCAATCGGATAGATGGAAAAAAGAAGAATTATATTTGAATGAGCTTATAGAAAAGGTGCAGGGTGAGGCGCCGGTGGTGTGGACGATGGAAAGCCCTTTTAGTTTTCTTTTGTCCTTAGAGCCAAAGGCTTGTGAAAAATATACGTCGATGCAGCTCAAGGAAATGCTTGGTCAATTGACGGATCTGGCTTGTTTTTTAGTCAGGCATGTGATTGAATCGGGGGCTGATGGTATTCGATTACGTACAAAGGTTATGGATTATGATGTGATGGATGAGGATTTTTATCGTGAATATGGTAAGCCTTATGATGTGGCAGTCCTTTCGGCCTCTTCCGGGTGGTGTGATATATTTTCACTTTCCGGGCAGTCTTTGATGATGGACGTATTAAAGAATTATCCGGTAGATATCTTACACCGGGATAGTCATGGTACACTTCCTACCGTAGAGGAAATGCACGTTTTGTCTCAGAAATGTATCATGGGCGGCTTTTTGGCGTCTTCTGTTATGAATGGAAATAAGGCAGAATTAACGCATGATTTATATGAGATGATCAAGGTCACCGGCGGAAAACGTGTGATTTTATCGCCCGATAGGGGCTTGGAAGAAAATAAGTCGGGCATGTTGTCATTTATTCGTTCACAAAAAGAAGAAATAGAAAAGAAAATTATTTCATAAAGACATAGTCATGAAATGGCAAATATAACATTGATGAATGGTTTTTCTTTGGAGAGATTTTCGTTATTTCGTAAGATAAATACGGCAATAAAAAAGATTATCCGCTTGATGAGGATAATCTTTTTATCGTCTTGTTTTTTATTTCTTAAAATGATAAGGCGGATAAGTTTCTAAGTTGTTTGCGCGGATACCGATATTTCTTGCGGTATAAATAATAATACCTAAAATCATCACGCCTACGCCTTGGAGAATGACTGACCATCCGCAACCATACACAGCATAAACACTATATATACTTCCAATCATAGCTGCATAGTTTGTCCATTTGGCTTGCGATGCAGGAATAAATTCTGCTTTCTGTAAATCCGGTACGGCAATCATAGATAAGAGATAAGGAACTAAATTGATCATGACTGCTAAGTTGATGAGAATGCCAAATTGATCCAAAAGGGTAGGACTGATGGTGAGTAAAGTCAGTATAGATTGAATGCCGACCAAAGTCATCAGTGCTTTGTAAGGAGCATGATATTGATTTACTTTTTGCAAAAAAGAGGGAAATAATCCGATGTGAGAAGCCTCACGAGCTACTTCCGATACGGTAAACTGCCATGTCATGAGAGATACAAAGCAGGAAAAGACAAGCATACAAGAAACGGCATACCCGGCTGTATCACCGAGAATAGCTGCATATGCCAAGCCGAAAGGTGCATTGGATGTAGCTAAGGTAGTATGCGGAATAATACCGCCGATGATAGCCGTAGATATGGTGTAACATATACCGGAGATTAATGTACCGCATAAAACGGCAATAGGTACATTTCTTTCCGGATTTTTTACGGTGTTTGAGTTGGCACATGCTGTTTCCAGTCCCAAGAAGCCCCACAGAATGATAGCAATGGAATCACGCATAGATGCATAAAAAGGTAAATCATTAGGATTCCATGCAGCTTCATATGTGGCTAAGGAAAAATCCTTCCAACCGAAGAGGAGAAGCCCGATAACAGGAAGACAGATAAATAGCATACCTAATGTACCGAAGCTACCAAAGCGTTTCGGGCCGATCAAACTAATGGCAGAACCCACACAAAGTGTACCGATGGTAGCGGCACACACGACTACCGGACTTAATTCAAATCCAAATATATAAGAACCGTAACTAACTACACCGGTAGCAATGGCTACATTGGCAATAATAAGAGATATCGTATAGGTAAAATTAGCCAAGAAATTGCCTAATTTGCCAAAACGATATTCAGCAAATCCACCCATGCCGCCGGCTTTTTTCGTATACATGCCGCAGCGAGCAAAGGCGTAAGCCAAAATGGTCGCTCCTAAAGAAGCGAAAATCCATGCGAAGATAGAGACAGTTCCTATTTCTGCAAGTTTTGACGGTAATAAAATAATACCGGAGCCCATCATATTGATGGCAGTGATGGCGGTCAATTGGACCACAGACATTTTTTTGCTTTCAGACAATGTAGTTCCCTTCTTTCTTAGACCAATATCCGATAAGCGGATAGGGGGAATAGTTGTCCGGCATTCACCGGGATGCTTTTGCATGAAGCATACGCAAACCCCATTTACTTTCGTTGTGGTGAAAGAAACAGGGAAAAAAGAAAACCGTCACGTCTTACGACGCTCGCCGCTCAACTGCATCATGCAGGGCGCGATATTTTTGCTGATTGAAATATAACACACTCCACACAGAAGTACAAGGGAAAAAATAAAAAAATTTCACTTTTTATTTCTTAGGACTTTTGAGGACTTTGAAGAAGAAAAAAGAAAAACGAAGAAAAATGGAGAATAAGTTATCCTATAAGGAATTAAAATGTATTGGAATGATACATCATGATTAGTTCTGATTTTTTAGGGGTGAGAATGACCGGAACGCTTGACGCCTGTATTATGGTCGTTTTGAGACTTGCGGCGGATAAAAAATGCATAAACGGAGATGAGATTTTATGCATTTATGCAAAAAGAATGATGAAATTTCATACAAATTATGAAAGTCTATTATCTTGTAAATGTTTGAAATCTCCTTATTTGCCCCTACACTTCCCAAATTGGACAAAAAAGTTTTTTGTAATGATAAATGACCTTTTTAATTGAGAATGAAATAAAATTTCTTCTCATGTGTAAAAAAATTTTTTATACATGAAATCATCGGTGGCTCTTGATAAAGCGAAGTGGCAAAAAGAAAAAATAAAAAGAAGTTTTATTCTCAAAATGAGTGAGATAACAAGATTTTGATCAGGGGGCAGGAGCTTTTATATTTCCTTTTAAATGCAAATCTTATGATTTCTAAGGAGTTAAATTATGTTATAATGAAAAAAATAATATGTTTACTTGAAAAGGTGAAAGGCGGGAGTGATATGCCGGAGTATAAAAATATTCTTGTCCCTTATGATGGTTCAGAGCATGCGAAGAAAGCCTTAGAACATGCTATTGGTTTAGCTCGAATAAGTAAAGAGGGAAAGCTTTATGTGGCGTCTGTATGCAATATGATTTCAGCTATGAGCAATTTTGATCAGGTGTCTATTGCTGAGGGTTGTATCACGTCAAAGCTTTCTGAGGAGTTTGAAGCGGAAAGCCGGAATTATTTAAAGGAAGGCATGGCACTTGTGCCTCCGGACATAGCGGCAGAACCTTTATTTGAAATTGGGTCACCGGGGCCGGTATTATTGCAGATGGCAGAAGAAAAAAATTGCGATTTAATTGTTATGGGGAGTCGCGGTTTAGGGCCATTGAAAGGGATGTTCATGGGATCGGTGTCCAGTTATATTGTCAGCCGTGCCAAGTGTCCCGTTTTTGTTGTGAAATAGGTAATGGACGGTGGTGAATATCATCACCGTTTTTTATTTGATGAGGTGGTGACGGCATGAATTATGGATCGTGGCTCAGACGGGAAATCCCTAAGTGGGTGGCAGATGGTCTTATGACAAAAGAGGCAGGAAATACGCTTCTTCTTCGTTATAAAAAAGGACGTATTTCTTTATATACCGGTCATGTCATTCTTTTGGCGGTTATATCTCTTTTGGTGGGACTCTTTTTTGTATTGGCAGGTTTGTGGAACGGTCTTACGCAAGACGAGCGTTTTGTTGCAGCTTTGGCGCCGGTGATTATATCGGCATTGTTGATGATACCTTTGCTGCGTGATGAAAGGAAATATCCAAAACTTCGTGGAAATATGGCGGACGTAGAACGAGAAAGCCTTGTTCCCATGTATAGTATTTCGATGATGGTTCGAGAAATGATAGCCATTTGCCATGGTATTTCTCTGATTGGCGCATTTTGGTTGGTCAATGATACATTTCTGTTACCTCATGATTGGCTATATATCTTAGGGGTTGAAGGAATATGTTTGATTATCATAGCATATGTCACGGAATCGGCAGGGCTTGGTGTCATATCCATGGGAATCCCGGTTTATATTTACTACGGTCTTCCTGAAACGATCGGGCGCGGAATTTTGGTATGGATATTATTATTTTTTACTTTACCTCTTTTAGTAAAACTTTTGGGCGTATCTCGTCATCAAGCGGTGGTCGCATATTCGTGGGTATGGACGATGGCAGTGCTTGCCATTGTTGGCGGTGCATCACACTTATTTTGGCAAACACTCTTTTTCTCACTGGCGGCATCTCTCACATGGATGGCAGGTAGCACTTTAAAACACTGGGGCGCTGCATCGGAAATCCTTCGCTTGGTAGGAGCTGCGGCTCTATTTGGTGTACTATTGGAATCTTCGTGGGGTACCGTGTGGAAAAATACAGCAAGCCACTGGTTCTTATGGGCGATATTTTTTGCCATATTAGCCATTAATGCAGTCCTGCTTTTTTCTATGTGGAAAGAAAAGAAATATATTGACGTCATCGCCGGCTTGACACCGTTTGCCATGCTCATAGCATCGATGGTGGCAGTTTTTGAAACGACAGGCGTGGCATCAGCCATTTTTATGTCATCCTTTGCTGTTTTCTTTGCGATATCCTTTCTTGTGGCAGGATATGTACAAGATACAGTGAAATGGAAAATATTAGGCATTCTTCTATTAATAGTAGAAGCAGCTCTTCGTATATTTGACTCGTCCTTATCATATGGCGAACGAGGTTTGTTTTTCGTCGTCATTGCGTTGCTGTTAGGGATTCTTAGCGTGTTTTCCTTTTCCGCCGGGAAGTGGGGACGGAGGAAGAAAAATATGGTGCCACCCGCAGTCAGTGCCGAAAAGGCGAAAGAAGAGCCGATGAATACGGAAAATACGATGTCATTGCCGGAAGATATAACCGATAAGGAGGGAGAAAATCATGAAACGTAATATGTGGAAGTGGATTTTCTTTGCTTTGGTAGTTATCGGGGAAATCGTCTATTTAAGTATGATACGTGGTGATTATCGATCGACTTTAATTGATGGAAGCGAATATAAAGTACCGGTATCTATTGATTTTGGGAAAAATTTTTATAATAACAGCTATTTGCCCGTTCATATTTCTATCAATAAAGCCGTCTGGAAAGATGACAAAGAAGCATCATACGGAGAAACAGCCTACTTGGTACTGAAAAAAGACGAACGAGGTGTGATGGTCATTGATCATGCGCAATCGACAGTGCCTACCGGTGATTATGTGGCGGTGAAAATCACCTATGTGAGTGACTCACTTATTTATTTCACCTTCCCGGCAGATCGAATGTATATGCTACCGGAACGGTTGAAAAAACTATCAGTGGTAGAATTATCCGAAAGAGTACGAGTGAAAAATCAAGAAAGCGGAAAAACAGAAACGCATATGAAAAATGAAGTTATGGCGTTATTAAAGATAAAAGACGGTAAAGTGGCTATTTCTCAAGTATTAGCCAATGGAGCACCTATTGAACAAACCTTTACCACCATTGGAAAAAATTTATCAGTGAAATATGCGACGTCCGGCGGAGAAAAAGACGAATATAACGAAACGCGGGTTTTTAGAGAACCGGACAATTCCGGAAAATCGGAATGATGAAAGGAGTAAGGACATGTATTTGATTTTCATGCGTCACGGGGAAGCAGTAGCTCAAACAGACGAAATTGCGAATAGAGAAAGGAAATTGACCCCGCAAGGAAAGAAAGATGTAAGAAAAGTGTCACGGTTACTTTCTCGTTTTTTGAAAGAAAAATCTCTCCATGTATATTTCAGCCCTTTTGTGCGAACCAGACAGACGGCGCGTATTTTGGCAGAAGAATGTTTTGCCGAAGGGTTTCATATGACAGAAGAACTACTGCAAGGCGACTTTTCCGTAGTGGCAAATCATATTATGGTGGACGCCTCACCGGTGGTTTTGGTAAGTCATCATCCCTTTTTACAATCTTATCTTTTAGAAACTGCCGGAGCTGCTATTGAATTTGAAACGGCATCCATTGCGGTAGTGGATTATGATTTCCAATGGAGAAAAGGAAAATTATTAGCCTATTTTACACCGGAATTGAAACGGATAGGAAAGGACGAAGAATGAAAAAATTATTGACGATTGCCGGATCAGACTCATCCGGTGGCGCAGGGATACAAGCAGATCTAAAAACATTTGCAGCGTTGGGAACGTATGGAATGAGCGTTATTGTGGCGCTGACAGCGCAAAATACTCAAGGCGTTTCCATGGTGACGAATACTTCGCCGGAGATGGTAGAAGCACAGTTAAAAGCTGTGTATGACGATATCCCTCCGGATGGTGTGAAAACCGGTATGCTCAGCACACCGGGAATAGTGCATACCGTCGCAGAATTTTTAAAGAAACATGTAAACAGTCCGCTTGTGGTTGATCCCGTTATGGTAGCTACCACCGGAGCGGTACTCTTAGAAAAAGAAGCCATTGAAAGCTACAAAAAAGAACTATTTCCCTTAGCTACGGTGATAACGCCGAATATTCCTGAAGCAGAAGTGCTGTCCGGGATAGAAATCAAAACAGTAGAAGATATGGAAGAAGCAGCATCTCGATTGATGAAATATGGAATGAAATCAGTGGTAGTAAAAGGCGGACATCGTGTGAATGATGCCTTAGACGTGCTTTACGACGGGAAAGAATTTTACCATTTTCAAGGAAAACGTATAGAAACAAAAAATACCCACGGCACCGGTTGTACCCTGTCATCGGCATTGGCAGTCATGCTGTCCAAAGGAATGAAAACTTCCGATGCAGTAGTAGCAGCAAAAGAATACTTAACCGGGGCATTAGACGAAGGAAAAAATATGGGCATTGGACATGGAAGCGGCCCCGTTCATCATTTTTGGTTCTACAAAGAACGGTGGGGAGATTTATAATGTATACATTTTTTGCTTACTTGGCACGACTGAAATATATCAGACGTTGGGGACTGATGAGAAATTCTTTCCCGGAAAATGACGCAGAACATTCACTGCAAACGGCTATGATTGCACACGGATTGGCACTCATTCGCAGTCACGTATTTCACGAACCTTGCGACGAAGAACATTGCGCCATGTTGGCACTATATCATGACGTGAGCGAAGTATTTACCGGTGATATGCCTACTCCGGTGAAATATTTCACCAAAGATATGCACGCACGATATGCGGAAATAGAAGAAGAAGCAAGACAACGGTTAGTACAAACATTACCCGAAAAAGTAAGGAAAGCCTATGTACCTTACATTTGCGATTTAGAAAAAGATGACCTTTGGCCTTTAGCCAAAGCAGCCGATATTTTGTCAGCCTACCTGAAATGTGCAGAAGAAAAACAAGCAGGAAATAGCGAATTTGAAGAAGCCTTCCGGACAACAGAAAAGAAATTGAAAGACTTGCACATGAAAGAAGTGGACTGGTTCATAGAAAACTTCGCCGGCAGTTTTCTCCTTACCTTGGATAAAATGAATCAAATGTAAAAAAGAAAAACGATGCAAAGATAGAAATATCAAGCATCGTTTTTTCGCTTTATTGACTGACATATTATTCACGTGAAAAGCCCTCCTTGCGGAAGACTTTGTATGGAGATGTGTTTTTGAAAGTGACAATGAGTAGGAAACCATGGCCGATGGTTTCCCTCTGTTTACTATTTCATTATAAGGCGGGTATGAATGATTGTCAAGGTGTATGCAAAAATATAATTGACAATAGTGGAAATAAAGCTATTTAGGGAGAAAATAGAGTGATAATACGAAAAATCTGTTATAATAAAATTGTCGGATCTTGAAGTATAAAGTGATATATGGAGGCGAATGAAGATGGGCATGTACAAAGAATTTAAAGAATTTGCTGTTCGAGGGAATGTCATTGACATGGCGGTTGGTGTTATCATTGGTGGCGCTTTTGGCAAGATTGTATCATCTTTGGTAGATAATATTATCATGCCTCCCGTGGGATTGCTTTTAGGTGGTATAGATTTTTCTAATTTGTTTATCAACTTAGGGAAAGTTCCGGTAACGACGATGGCAGAGGCGAAGGAATTAAATATGCCGGTGTTGGCGTATGGACAGTTTTTGAATACGGTTGTTGATTTTTTGATTATTGCTTTTGTGATTTTCCTTTGCATTCGTCAGATGAACAAAATTTTCCCGAAACCGAAAGAAGCGCCGAAGCGTACTTGTGATTTTTGCTGTGAGGTAATTGCTGATGCGGCTACTCGTTGTCCGCATTGTACGGCGATTTTAGAGGAAAAGAAATAAAATAATATGCGAATGTATGAACCGATCTCAAAGTTGGATTTGAATGACATCATGAGAGGTCGGTGTTTTTATTCTTGAATACCCGGTATGTAGTTTGCTGAGAAATAATTTGGCTGTTGTACTATGTATTGTGCGGTGGTATGATAATAAATAAAATTTTATATATTTCATTTCCATGAAGGAGGATGTTATGGCAATTTATATCAATGAACCGGCTCATACTTTTAATGAATATCTGTTAATTCCCGGGTATTCTTCGTGTGAATGTATTCCTACGAATGTATCACTGAAGACTCCTTTAGTAAAGTTCAAAAAAGGAGAAACTCCTGATATTGAGCTTTCGATACCGATGGTGTCTGCTATCATGCAAGCGGTATCCGGGGAACGGTTGGCAGTTGAATTGGCGAGAAATGGCGGCATTTCTTTTATTTATGGTTCTCAAACACCGGAAGAAGAAGCAGCTATGGTAGCACGGGTGAAGGCAAAGAAAGCCGGATTTGTGTCCAGTGATTCTAATTTGGCTCCGGGAGATACGTTGGCAGATGTGTTGGAGTTGAAGGCAAAGACCGGGCATTCTACTATTGCTATTACCGATGACGGCACATCGAACGGGAAATTGGTAGGTATTGTATCAAGCCGTGACTATCGTATCAGCCGTATGGAAACAACTGAGAAAATTTCTACATTCATGACTCCGTTGGAAAAATTAGTGACTGCGAAATTTGGGATTACCTTGTCAGAAGCGAATGATATTATCTGGGATAATAAAATTAATTCACTGCCGGTTTTGTATGAAGACGGGCGACTTTATGCTTTTGTTTTCCGCAAGGATTATGATGCGCATAGAGAATATCCCGATGAAATGCTTGATTCGGAGAAACGCTTTATCGTAGGCGCCGGAATTAATTCTCGTGATTATGCAGAACGTGTACCGCTTTTGGTGGACGCCGGTGCAGATGTACTTTGCATTGATTCATCGGAAGGCTTTTCTGAATGGCAAAAAATAACTATTCAGTGGATCCGTGAACGCTATGGAGATAAGGTGAAAGTAGGTGCCGGTAATGTAGTGGACAGAGAAGGATTTCTTTTCTTAGCTGAAGCCGGAGCGGATTTTGTGAAAGTTGGTATTGGCGGCGGCTCGATTTGTATTACTCGTGAAACAAAAGGCATTGGTAGAGGACAAGCGACGGCCGTGATTGAAGTATGCCACGCTCGTGATGAATATTACGAACGGACAGGTATTTATGTGCCGGTATGCTCTGATGGCGGTATCGTCTACGATCACCATATCACCTTAGCATTGGCTATGGGTGCTGACTTCGTCATGCTTGGAAGATATTTTGCTCGTTTTGACGAATCACCTACACAAAAAAGAACTGTCGGCGGTACAGTTGTGAAAGAATATTGGGGAGAAGGGTCTAACCGTGCCCGGAATTGGGGACGTTACGATTTAGGCGTAGGAGAAAAGAAATTACAATTTGAAGAAGGCGTAGATTCTTACGTTCCATATGCCGGTTCACTGAAAGAAAATGTAGCAAAGACTTGCAGTAAAATCAAAGCGACCATGTGTAATTGCGGTGCTTTAACCATTGCGGAATTGCAGAAAAAAGCAAAACTCACTTTGGTATCTGCTACCTCTATTGTAGAAGGCGGCGCACATGACGTTATTCGCAAAGAAAAAGAAAATAATAATAATTGATGAAATAAAAGAGGAGCATCGGCTCCTTTTTTGTTGCAAAAAAATGCTGAAACGTATAGGCTAAGAGCGAGGAGAAAGGGAGGCGATGATGATGAATCACGAAGAAGATGAAATATTATATCGTTTTGACAATGGTGATGAAATACGCAGAAATAGAAAGGGAAAAACGGTATTTGTGCAATTTCAAAAAACGAAAAAAGTAGTTAGCACATCTTTAATCAACGGAGCATTCCATGATGATTTGAAATTGGTATTTAATTATAAATGCGGAGAACGTACAGGGCCCTGTATGACTCTTCAGCAATATGAAGAAGATATAAAGAAAAAAGCGGAAAGTATCGGAACGAAAGCTGATTTATCTACGGGATTTGGCACGGCAGCAGATATGGAAAATGCCGTAGTGGTAGAAAAATCTTACGAAAAATTAAAAGTAGTGGCTTGTGTCACTGCAGGTATAGAAGCAAATGCAGGCTCAGCAGGAGATCCGGCGTTTATTTATGGCGGTGAAGATAAAACGGAATGTTTCGTGCCGGGGACGATTAATATCATGCTGTTTTTAGGCGCAGATATGCCGCCCGGTATATTGACACGAGCCATGGTTACTTGTACGGAAGCGAAGTCTGTGGCTATTCGTGAACTGTTGGGCGGAAGTCGCTATTCCTATGAACCTGCCACCGGGTCGGGGACAGACTCTACCTTGGTTGTAGCCGATCCCGATAGTTCCATATATTTCCGTGCGTCAGGGAAACATAATAAATTAGGTGAACTTATCGGATTAGCCGTGAAAGAAGCCGTGAAAGAAGCCTTAAAACGACAAAACGGACTGGACGTTTCCATGCAATATAGTGTGCGTGAACGAATGCGGCGCTATGGGGTGACAAAACAATTTTTGTATGCGCTATATCAACGGGAAGGCGGAACATTGCCGGAAGAAGAATTTATTTCTTGGTGGAAACCTTACGATAGGCAAAGTGAAGCCGTGACGTGGGCGGCACTGTATGCGACACTCCTTGACCATTTCAGATGGGGCCTGGATCAAGAAAAAGATGTCAAGCAAGCCGCAGAAATGATACTCTCCCGTATCGCCAAAGACTATGACGTGCCGGCGGTAGAAGTATCCGATGTAAATATCACCGCAATGGTAAAAAATTTGACAGATATTATCGGAGCAAAAATGAAAAAGGAATTGGTGAGATAACCATTGAAAATTGCGTTACTTCATTTAGACTTATCAAGAAGTCAAAAAGAAAAGAGCATAGAAAAAATAAAAACCGCGATAGAGACAGCGGCCAATAAGGGAGCAGAATTCATTGTGACACCGGAAGTATCCGTGCCGGGATATTTCTTTTATCATGAAGGGATTCATATGGATTCCGTCGTGATGACAGAACATGAATTTTTACACTTTTGCCGGTTGGCACAGACAAAAAAAGTGAACTTATTACTATCGCATGTGAAAAAAGTAGACGGGAAATATTATAATGCCTGTACATACATTAATGCAGAAGGGGCTATTATCGGGAGCTACGAAAAACATCATTCACATCAGAAAGGAATGGAAACTTGGGTAAATTTAGGAAAAGACTACCCGATTTGGCACTATCAAGAGAAAAAAATGGCTGTGCTTATTTGTTCTGATACATACTATGAAGATACGAAGAAGATAATGAAAGAAAAAGCGCCGGATATTTTATTCGTACCTGCAGCGTGGCCTCCGGCGGCGGATCATATAGACCCTCTTGAAGTGTGGAAAACTTGTGCAGATCAAACACAATCATTGCTTTTTGTTTGCAATCAAACGGGAACACAGGGAATGATGGACATGACAAAAGCACCATCAGTGATGATAGAAAAAGGGAAAATGATAGATAGCTATGCCGGAAAAGAAGCCATTCTATCAGCTGACATCTCTGATGACAAAAATCATATCTTATCTACGCACTGGATGATATACCCGACTGAATAAAAGAAAGAAGTGGAAATAATGAAAAAACACGTGATGATTATCACTACCGGTGGTACGATTGCCATGAAAAAAGACATAACCGGTGGATTAGTGCCGGCACTCTCCGGTCATGAACTAATTGATGCTATTCCGGAAATCAAAGAGTGGGCAGACGTAGAAATTATCGAATTTTCCAATGTGCCAAGCGGATACATGACAGTGACAAACATGGCGAAACTGTCCCAATTTATTGATAAAGAAGCAGAAAAAGGAAATATAGATGGTTTTGTCGTGACTCATGGTACAGACACCTTAGAAGAGACAGCTTATTTCCTTGATATATCATTACAGACAGAATTACCGGTATGCGTCACCGGTGCCATGCGTGGTGCGGACGAAAGAGGGTATGACGGAGAAATCAATCTATTGGATGCCATTCGAGTAGCAGCCGATGATGCCTCAAAAGAACGAGGCGTTATGGTTTGCCTCAATCACCAAATTTATGCAGCTCGGAGTGTGACGAAAACACACACAACCCAAGTCGATACATTCAAAGATTTAACCTATGGCCCTTTGGGTACCGTATATCGAAACGAAATTATTTATGGTCGTAGACCGACGAAACACAAAAAAGTGATAGTAACAAATCCCGAAGAAGAAGTATGGATTCTATCCGCATGGTCAGGAATGACCGACGCAAGTATTATGTCCGCCGTCGGGAAAGCGAAAGGCATTGTCATAGAAGCGTTAGGCTGTGGTAACGTGCCGCCATTGTGCAAAAAAGGATTAATACAACTTATGAAAAAAGGCATTCCCGTCGTCTTAGCGACAGGAGTTCCTACCGGTGCGGTGCAAGAAGAATATGCCTATGACGGGAGCTTAGCATCCATGAAAAAAGAAGGTATTATATCAGCCGGAGAACTATCACCCAAAAAAGCCCGGCTACTATTGGCTGCCTTATTAAGCAAAACAAAAAATATAGAAGAAATACGAACCTGTTTCGCAGAATAAAGGATTTTAAAAAAACTTATTCCATTTATGAAAACACATGATATAATAATGAAGTATACGCGAGCGTGGCGGAACTGGTAGACGCACAGGATTTAGGATCCTGCGCCTTGTGCATGGGGGTTCGAGTCCCTTCGCTCGCACCATGGAAGCAGTAAACAACTGCTTCTTTTTATTGCGACAAATAAAGCGACACAAAATATACTTTTACTGTTCAGATATAAGCTGTGATATCTATAATGA
>KQ960817.1:692-5374 GCA_001553355.1 Veillonellaceae bacterium DNF00626 | reverse complement strand
AGCCGGGGATAGGGGTAAGCTTGAGTAGACCGAGTACTTCAAACTCATTTGAGAATAGATAATACGTTCACAACTCATTTGCGTTTTGCCGGTTCGGTGCTACTGCTTTTACTCACTTTGAGCATGCTGACGGATAGAGCAGGTTGTTACAACGTGCGTGAGAAAGAGCTCATTGTACATAGGCTTACCTCTACCGGCCATTCCTCCGGAATGGACACCTTCCCCGTGTGCGGATAAGGTCTACGCTTTTTTGATTTTATCAAATGCATGAATACGATTTTTCGGGGATTTTTGATGACTGCAACGGTTTTACCACGTCAGAGATGGTACAAATTGTTTACTTTCTCCGCGTATGGGTGCTTGAGTAGATCGGGGATTTCAAATTCGAGTGAGAACAGATCATCCGCGTATCCTTCATGCGGTTATGTATATTTCACTTTAATGCTTGTCAAAATATAAATAATTTATAAATTATTTTTGCATAGAAATTTTTATTTATTCACAGTTGTGTATATAGAAGCGTATGGAGTGACTGATGTATTAAAATATAATGAGAGCTATGGGGGGGGGGGAAGACGAACCTGATATTACCTACAAAATAAGGAGAAAAAAGAAATTGAAATTTTTAAAAATGGCAAAAAGATAAAAAATAAAATGCAAGAAATATGAATAAAAAATTTGCATAAGTAAGTAAGATGAGAATATATAATTTTTTGGATATTGTAATAACAAATACGATATGGTAAATTATATACGTAATAATAAACTCGAATGAAACATATATAATAGGAAAAAATAATTGGTTATATAACAAGAAGGGGAACAAAATGAACAAAATTTACAAAGTTATCTGGAATCGTGTAAAGAATTGCTATGTCGTGGTATCGGAAATAGCAAAACGAGAAGGAAAGAGCGGAGCTGTACAGGGGGGCACATTTCTTCGTGCCATGATTATTTCGTCGCTGTGCATGGGCGCCGCTTTTTTGTTGCCTGCGGAGCCTGTACAGGCAGATTTTATGGGATCAATACAAGATACCGATTGGGATAAACATACTTGGAATAAATGGGATTGGGCTGACCAAAAGGATGAGGAATTTGCAGGTACTTTTGGTACCAGAGGGGCCAAGGCAGGCGGCCCGGATGTTCGTATAATAAAACGTATAGGGTTGGTAACCGGGGAGACAGATGCCAGTCCTACGCCGCATGTATTAGATGAAAACTACATGTTTAGAACTGCATTAGGAGAGCAATTCCGTGTATTCGGACAAGGCGCGACAGCTATCGGTTATCAGGCAATGTCATTTGGAGTTAATACAACCTCGGTTGGTAGGCTTGCGCAGGCTTCAGGCGGTGATGCTACAGCCATCGGGTATAAGACGGTAGCCGTGGAACAATCTGTTTCTTTAGGAGGACAATCAATAGCATTCGGTCGAGGCAGTGTGTCTATCGGCTCGGATGATTTGGAAGCGCAACAGGCCGGCCCTGATTTCGGGGATAAGTTGCCGAATGAACTTATTGAAAAAATATATAGTCCTTTATGGGATCCGAAAAATGATTTTCATCCTTATGAAAACTATGAAATAGGGGAAGGGCATAACGGGAAAAAAAGATTTTTAATCGACTATTCAATTGGTACGCAATTCGGTTCCCCTTACGATAATCGAGATTATAATCCTACCTTTGCCGGCGGTAAGGCATCTGTTGCTATTGGCGGACGTGCTATTGCCCGTAATAAGGGCGGTATTGCCATAGGGGCACTTTCCAGAAACTTTGCCGATCACGGTATTTCGATGGGGATTCGTTCTTTTGTGAATTGGGATGCCAATGAAGGGATGGCTATCGGGGAAAGTACACACGTTATTAAGAGTAAAGGGGTAGCTGTGGGGAATCGTGCCTATACGGGAGCAGAAGGGGCGATTGCTTATGGTGCTAATGCGAAAGCCGTCGGTGACGGTTCTATCGCCATTGGGCATGAAATCGCTGCTAATGCGGCCTTGGAATCCGGTTCTTTAGATACCGTAAGAAAAGTCATCTTAAATAATGTTACCGGAAATAAATTTAACTTACCTACACAAGCAGCTCGAGAAGATTATTGGCGCAAATATCGGATTAAATTTGATGAGGGAGATACAACTCTATACAGCTACTACGGAAAAAAATACGATGCCAATGGGAATCCGATAACCGATCAAAATGGCAATGTTATTACGACGTGGTGGGATGAGAAGACCATAAAACAAACCGGCAAGACACAGGGCTCTAAAACGAAATATTATAATAATGCTACCGCTATCGGCAGTCATGCATTTGCTTTGGGCGATAATTCGCTTTTGGTCGGTTCATATTCGCTTTCCGAGGGTAATAACTCTATGGCATTGGGGAACTGGACTTATGCCGGAGCGGACAATTCTATGGCTATCGGTACGGAAGCAATTTCTCAGGGAGAAAAGGCGATGGCGATAGGGGTAAAATCTTTGGTATCGAAGGAAAATGCTATCGCTTTCGGCTATAATTCACAGGCAAAAGAAGTGAGTGCGATGGCTCTGGGGACGAATGCATTGGCAACAGCGCAAAAATCTATGTCCCTGGGTGTTGATTCCAAGGCACAGGGGAATTTTTCTGTGGCTATGGGTTCAAATGCATCGGCGATGGCGGAAAAATCCATGTCCCTGGGTGTTGATTCCAAGGCGCTGAAGGAAAATGCGATTGCTTTCGGGTTTAATTCACAAGCACAACAAATGAATGCCATGGCTATGGGTGTGAATACCATGGCTACCGCTGTTCAGTCTTCGGCCATCGGGAACAATGCGTCGGCGACGGCGGACAAATCCATGGCTATAGGCGTGGGTGCCAAGGCTAATTTCATAAATTCTATTGCTATCGGTGTAGGCAGTGAGACGGATTACACAGAAAAAGATTTGACGCAAGACGGATGGGCACCGCGTAATGCCATTACTTTCCCGTCTTCTACACAGGTGGGCGTTATTTCTGTCGGGAAAATCGGCAGTGAACGTCGTATTTCCAATGTAGCCAGCGGGTATCGTGATACGGATGCCGTCAATGTATCGCAGCTTCGCAGTTTGGAAGAACGGTTTTCTAATAATTTGACAGAAGATTCCGATCTTAATCCTTTCAGTTACTTGGCAGTGGATAAAAAAATGGGGGATGTAACCAAAGTTATACCGCTTCAGCAGAAAGAGATGAATTATCGGAAATATGTCAATTATCGCATTAAACAGATAGAATTACAGGTTAAAGCAAATAATAAAGAAAAAATTGATCCGGTATTTATGGATCGGATTAACAAAGTAGTAGGAAATTTAGAAAACGATTCTGCGAATACTACGGGGGTTGCCGCGTCCGGATTAAAAGCAAAAGAGTTTAATGATATTCTCCAAAAGCTGAAAGTAAAGTATCCTGGATTGAATACAAATGATACGAATGAAGTTATTAATAAACTTAATGAGTGGAAGAAGGAACTCCTGAAAGATAGTTTAAAGAAAGCGTTGACAAAGGAGGAACAGGGATTTCTTGAGGGAACCAACTATTTGAATGACGGCGCGAAGGGGAAGGATGCTATTGCTGTCGGTTATAAAGCACAGGGAGTGGCGGATAATTCCGTCGCTATCGGCAAAGAAAGCCGTGTAGAGAAAGAGGCGCAAGGCGGTATTGCTTTGGGTGCTTTATCGTCAGCCACAAGAGCCGGCGGACAGTTTGCGTATGATTTTGATAATGAACGTATATTTGCTGATGATAATGCCGCACGGCAGGGAATCGGCGGTATACTTGCGAATAAATCGAATATAGGCGCTTTGTCCATCGGCAGTGCCAATTATACCCGTCAAATTACCAATGTAGCCGGCGGTAGTGCGGACACGGATGCAGTCAATGTGGCACAGTTGAAGCGCGTATTTAACATGGTGAAAGATGAACTCGGATTCAATTTCGAACCGGACTGGGGCGGCAGACCGTGGGTATCTGTCGGCAGAGGTAAAGATAAAAACAATACCCTTTCTTTTGGCATACAAGGCGGTATTCAGAATGAAAATGAAACGGTTGAGGGAAATATCGGCGTATATGGGAAACTGAAGACAAATACCGAAAATGGCAAAAACCAATATTACATTGCGAAAGTGCAATTGGCAAAGAATCTGAAAAATCTGGAAAGTGCTACGTTTACTAAGACGGTAAAGGAAGGAAATCAAAATGTAACAACGACCACCATTATCAACGATAAAGGGGTGACTATCGGTACGGGAAATAACGCTATTTCCTTAACCAATGGCGGTTTGGCTATGGGCGGACAGAAAATTACCGGTCTTGCCAACGGGACACAAGCTACGGATGCTGTTAATCTGGGACAGTTGCAGAATGTAGATAACAAGGTAGAAGGCAATATCGGCTTTAATATCGATGGAAATACCGGCGCACACGGACCGTGGGTGTCGGCAGGAACAAAAGACAGTCAAAAAGGAAAAATTTCTCTAGTAATACGAGGCGGTGACAATAATTCTAACATCAATGTTGATTTGGAACGTGAAAAAGATAAAAACGGTAAAGTTGTTGTAGACGGTAAAATTACTGCCAAAATTAACATGGCAAGTAATTTGGGAAATTTGGAAAGTGCTACGTTTACCAAAGACGGACGGACGAGTACGCTCAATCAGGACGGCTTGACCATC
>KQ960817.1:0-592 GCA_001553355.1 Veillonellaceae bacterium DNF00626 | reverse complement strand
ACGAGTACGCTCAATCAGGACGGCTTGACCATCGGTAATAATACGGATCCAAAAAAGAATGTCAGCCTGACCAAAGACGGACTCAATAATGGCGGTCATCAAATTCATGGTGTCGCTGCAGGTAAAGCGGATACCGATGCGGTGAATAAAAAGCAATTAGATGAAGCCAAGACGGAATTGACGACTGCGATAAACAATAAAGCGGATGTTGACGGTGGAAATATCACTGCTCCCGGTCAATGGGCAGGAAAACTCGGTACGGGTAAAGTGGAAGCGAATGACACAAATCTTGTAACAGGCGGTACCGTTCAAGCTGCATTGAACCCGATTAAAACACAAACAGAAACGAATAAAAAAGATATTGCCACTTTGCAAGGGGGATTTACTCTTCAAGATGCCAATAAGACAGTCGGTAAACAAACCGTCAAAGCAGGAAGTACGGTAACGGTAACAGGAGATAAATACGTTACAGCAACAGTGAATGATAAAGGTCTGACACTGGGGCTTAATGAAGCTACCCTGAATCAGCAAATCACGAATAATACTACTGTAAAAGGTAAGATGGATTCATGGAAACTCAAAGCTACCGGTG
>KQ960816.1 GCA_001553355.1 Veillonellaceae bacterium DNF00626 | reverse complement strand
TACATTGTCATCCGGATTTAAAGTGAAAGCCGGAGGCACGGAAGAAACGGTAGGGTTAGATAACAAGAATCCGGAAACGGTGGAATTTAAAGCTGTATCCGAAAATAACAGCTTTACTGTAGGCATTACTAAAAATGACAAGACGCATACTAAGACGATCACGTATAAATTAGCAGATAACTTAACATTCGGCAAAAACGGTAAAGACGGTAGAGACGGTACTATCGGCGTAAACGGTAAAGACGGAAGTGCTGTCGTTATCAACGGTAAAGACGGTTCTATCGGTATGAAAGGAAAAGATGGAGCTAATGGTCTGTCCATTCGTGGGGAAAAAGGTGACGAAGGGAAACCGGGTGTGGACGG
Organism: Veillonellaceae bacterium DNF00626; assembly: GCA_001553355.1. Classification (GTDB taxonomy): domain Bacteria; phylum Bacillota; class Negativicutes; order Veillonellales; family Dialisteraceae; genus Dialister. Next base: position 1,124 of record KQ960816.1, on the reverse strand, counting down.
CACGACAACCATTAAACGCATTGTCATTACCGATCCGGACGGGAAGAATCCGCACTCTGTAGCTACGTTGGATGACGGCTTGAAATTTGCCGGCAATGTAGGAAACTTCTACTCCAAACTGAATGAAACCGTGGAAATCGTCGGTGGCGTTACGGTAGGAGAAAATGAAAAGGCAGAAGATAAACTGACTGATGAAAATATCGGTGTGGTAGCTAAGAAAGAAGAAGGTAAGAACGGTAAACTCGATATTAAGTTGGCGAAGAACCTGAAGAATTTGGAAAGTGCTACGTTTACCAAAGACGGACAGACGAGTACGCTCAATCAGGACGGCTTGACCATCGCCTCGGGTGATAGTGCTGTCGCTTTGGCCAAAGACGGACTCCATATGGGCGGTCAGGAAATTACGAACGTCAAAGAAAGCACGACAGACACCAGTGCCGCTACAGTAGGACAAATAAATACGGCGAAAAACGAACTGAAAACGGAAATTGATAAGAAAGTTGATACGACAACATACACAACCGGTATGGCGAAGAAAGCGGATGTTGACGGTGGAAATATTACTGCTCCCGGTCAATGGGCAGGAAAACTCGGTACGGGTAAAGTGGAAGCGAATGACACAAATCTTGTAACAGGCGGTACCGTTCAAGCTGCATTGAACCCGATTAAAACACAAACAGAAACGAATAAAAAAGATATTGCCACTTTGCAAGGGGGATTTACTCTTCAAGATGCCAATAAGACAGTCGGTAAACAAACCGTCAAAGCAGGAAGTACGGTAACGGTAACAGGAGATAAATACGTTACAGCAACAGTGAATGATAAAGGTCTGACACTGGGGCTTAATGAAGCTACCCTGAATCAGCAAATCGATACGCAGATTACAAGCAATAGCACCGTAACAGGGAAGATGTCTGCATGGAAACTCAAAGCTATCGGTGATACAAAAGAACAAGAAATCAAAGACGGAAACACCGTTACCTTTGACGCGGAAACAGATAAAGGACTGACCGTAACACGTACAGATAACACAATTAAGTACGGTATCAATGGATCCCAAATAGATATCAGCGGAAATACCTCTATTACGAATATCAATAATACATTGTCATCCGGATTTAAAG
>KQ960815.1 GCA_001553355.1 Veillonellaceae bacterium DNF00626 | reverse complement strand
ATTCTAACGCGAAGAGTAACGAACTTGCGAACCATCTCAGGTAGGCGGTTTGACTGGGGCGGTCGCCTCCGAAAGAGTAACGGAGGCGCCCAAAGGTTCCCTCAGGTCGGACAGAAACCGACCGAAGAGTGCAAAGGCAGAAGGGAGCTTGACTGCGAGACAGACAAGTCGAGCAGAGACGAAAGTCGGGCTTAGTGATCCGGTGGTACTGAGTGGAAAGGCCATCGCTCAACGGATAAAAGCTACCCTGGGGATAACAGGCTAATCTCTCCCAAGAGTTCATATCGACGGGGAGGTTTGGCACCTCGATGTCGGCTCATCACATCCTGGGGCTGGAGTAGGTCCCAAGGGTTGGGCTGTTCGCCCATTAAAGTGGTACGCGAGCTGGGTTCAAAACGTCGTGAGACAGTTTGGTTCATATCCATCGCGGGCGCAAGAAGTTTGAGGGAAGCTGCTCTTAGTACGAGAGGACCGGAGTGGACGGATCAACGGTGTACCGGTTGTCACGCCAGTGGCACGGCCGGAAAGCCGCATCCGGGAAGGATAAACGCTGAAAGCATCTAAGCGTGAAGCCAATCCCAAGATGAGACTTCTCATCAGCAATGAGTAAGACCCCTTAAAGACGATGAGGTAGATAGGCTGTGAGTGGAAGAGTTGCAAGACTTGGAGCGACACAGTACTAATAGGTCGAGGTCTTAACTTAAAAGGACACCGAAAAAACGCGAGACCGAAGAGGCGAGAGCCTTCAGGGACTTCTTCTATATGGTTTTGAGAGAACAACTCTCAAAGAAACAGTGGCGATAGCTGTGAGGATCCACCCGTACCCATGCCGAACACGGAAGTTAAGCTCACAAACGCCGAAAGTACTTGGACGGAAGCGTCCCGGGAGGATAGGAAGCTGCTGATAAA
>KQ960814.1 GCA_001553355.1 Veillonellaceae bacterium DNF00626 | reverse complement strand
GTCTCCCACCTATCCTGTGCGTCTATCACCGAAATTCAATCTCAAGCTGCAGTGAAGCTCCATGGGGTCTTTCTGTCCAGTCGCGGGTAACCTGCATCTTCACAGGTATTTCAATTTCACCGGGCCCCTCGTTGAGACAGTGCCCAAATCATTACGCCTTTCATGCGGGTCGGAACTTACCCGACAAGGAATTTCGCTACCTTAGGACCGTTATAGTTACGGCCGCCGTTCACCGGGGCTTCAGTTCAATGCTTCGCCTTAGCTGACATCTCTCCTTAACCTTCCGGCACCGGGCAGGCGTCAGCACCTATACTTCAGCTTTCGCTTTCGCAGGCACCTGTGTTTTTGGTAAACAGTTGCTTGGGCCTCTTTTCTGCCACCCTGTTCTGTTCCAAGCGTTTCGTCTCTTCGCTTACTTAGGGTCATCCTTTTCCCGAAGTTACGGATGCAATTTGCCGAGTTCCTTAACGAGGGTTTTCCCGCGCACCTTAGGATTCTCTCCCCGCCTACCTGTGTCGGTTTACGGTACGGGCGGATATCTTCTCCTTAGAAGTTTTTCTTGGCAGTGTGGGATCCATGAGTTCGTCAAAGTTTCCTTTAACTCCCCATCATGTCTTTGGTTTTGAATATAGGGATTTGCCTCTATATTCCCATACGCACTTAGACGCGCTCTTCCATTCGCGCGCTCATGTACCTTCCTGCGTCTCTCCATCAGTCAATCGAATTTATCCGGTGCAGGAATTTCAACCTGCTCTCCATCGCCTATGCTTTTCGCCTCGGCTTAGGTCCCGACTTACCCTGAGTCGACGATCGTTGCTCAGGAACCCTCGGGCTTTCGGTGGAAAGGATTCTCACCTTTCTTTTCGATACTCATACCGGCATTCTCTCTTCTTATTTGTCCACATGTCCTTCCGGTCATGCTTCTCCCTCATAAGAACGCTCCCCTACCCATGATATTGCTATCATGCCATAGCTTCGGTTCCGTGCTTGAGCCCCGGACATTTTCGGCGCAGCGTCTCTCGACCAGTGAGCTATTACGCACTCTTTAAATGGTGGCTGCTTCTGAGCCAACATCCTGGTTGTTTATGAAATGCCACATCCTTCTCCACTTAGCACGGCATTGGGGACCTTAGCTGTTGGTCTGGGCTGTTTCCCTTTTGACTACGGCCCTTATAAGTCGTAGTCTGACTCCCATGTGTAATTACAGCCATTCGTAGTTTGACTGGGTTTGGTAACCGGGTAGGTCCCTCTCCTGATCAGTGCTCTACCGCCTGTAATCTCTTTTCATGAGGCTAGCCCTAAAGCTATTTCGGGGAGAACCAGCTATCTCCACGTTCGATTGGAATTTCACCCCTACCCACACCTCATCCTAACCCTTTTCAACGGATATAGGTTCGGTCCTCCACACATTTTTACCTGTGCTTCAACCTGGACATGGGTAGATCACTGTGGTTTCGGGTCTACGCTATCCGACTTACGCCCTATTCAGACTCGCTTTCGCTTCGGCTCCGTATTTCCTACTTAACCTTGCCGGATGTCGTAACTCGCCGGTTCATTCTTCAATAGGCACGCCGTTGACCTTATTATTAAGCGGTCTTCGACTGCTTGTAAACATACGGTTTCAGGTTCTCTTTCATTCCCCTCCCGGGGTGCTTTTCACCTTTCCCTCATGGTACTATTCGCTATCGGTCGATATCTGTGTTTTGCCTTGGAGGGTGGTCCCCCCTGCTTCCTACGGGATTTCTCGTGTCCCGCAGTACTCCGGTGCCGTCTCTACATCTTCTGTTTTCGCTTACCGGGCTTTCACCGTCTTTGGCTCTTTTTCCCAAAAGATTCAGCTAACTTCTTCTATAGGTCTGACGGTCCTCTACCCC